>NZ_BTGO01000009.1:0-165303 GCF_042846595.1 Microbacterium sp. MTN4-26 | reverse complement strand
TAACGATCCGGGTCAGTACATCTAGGCGGTAAAGAGATCTTGACCCGGGCCCCAGCCTGAGTTGGTGCACGGAGCGGGGTCGGGTGCTGCCGCTTCGAGCAGCGTCGTCGGGTCCCCGGCAGCGGCCGGGTCTTCGTTCGCCACCGTGCCGCAATTCAGGCTGGTTGCCTTCCCTGTCGCGTGTTTGGCCGGTTATCGGCCCAAGGAGGCCCTACCAGCCTGCGTTAGGGCACCAGGGTGACTCGAGCCAGCATAGAGAGGGCCCGGGAGCCCCATCACGACCCTGCAGCTGGGCTCGCGTTACCGCCCCGGGCTCACCGCCCCGGCTCACACCACGGCTCGTCCGCCCCGGTCACACCCCGGGTCTCTTGCCCCGGCTCGCCGACACGGGTTACGCCCGCGTCGCCGGTCCGCCGGAGGACTTCCGGTCAGGCGTCGCCGCGGGCGTTGTAGACCAGGCTCTCGCTCGCGCCGTAGGCGCGGTACACCTCGAGGGCCTCGTCGCGGGCCACTCCGATCGTCACCTCGATGCCGCGGGCTCGGAACTGGTCCGCCCAGTCGGCGACGACCGGCCCCTCGTCGAAGCCGGTCAGCTCCTCCAGTTCGGGACCCTCGCCGGCGACGACGAGCGAACGGACCCCGCTCCACATCGTCGCGCCGTAGCACTGCACGCAGGGGCGCCAGTTGACGATGAGCGCCAGACGCGCGCCGTCTTCGCCGAGGTTCCAGCGGCCGAGGGCCCGCTGCGCGAGGGCGAGCGCCATGACCTCGGCGTGTCCGGATGTGACCCCGGTGCTCAGCACGACGTTCACGCCGGCGGAGACCAGCTCGCCGGTCGACTCGTCCACGACGATTGCGGCGAACGGGCCTCCGTTGCCGGCTCGCCAGTTGCGGTCGGCGAGCTGGTTGACCAGCGCCATCCGCTCCTCGTTCGTGGAGAGGATGCGCGGGAGGCCGTCGAGTTCCGACGTCAGCCACTCCGGCAGCGTCATCGTGTAGGTCGTGGCGAGCTGGGGCATGGCGGTGCTTCTTTCGTGCGGGGGATCACCTCGACGCTAGAGTGCGCACGTTTCGCGGCGTCGGTGCGCGTGTTTCCGCCGCGTATCGCCGATCTCTCCCTGGCGCCGACGACGGGACGAGAAGTCGCCGTGCGTGCCCGGAGCGCCGGCCGGAGGTGCGGCGCAGTGCGGGTCAGCGGCGGGGGCGAATGAGGATGCCGACGACGGCGCCGAGCAGCGCGAGAACGCCAGCGGCGGTTGCGACCAGAGCGAAAGCCGCGGCGGGACCGCCGCCGGCTGCCAGCGCGCCTCCGGCCGAGGTGCCGATCGCGACGCCCAGCACGACGCCGCTGCCGGTCAGGGTCATGAGGATGCCGGCCCGGCCGGGCTGCGCGATGGACCCCGCGACACTGAACATCGTCAGCAGTGCCGGCCCCTGGAAGGCTCCGGCGAGCACGGCCCACACCAGCAGGACGACCACGTTCGGCGCGAGCATCATGCCGACCGCGCCGAGAGCCATCCCGGCTCCGGCGAGCACCCACCGCGTCGCGAGCCCGATGCGGTCGGGCACCGCGACCATGGCGACCGTCGTCACCGCGGAGCCGACCGCCATGACGGCGTACAGCAGGCTTCCCGAGTCGCCGAGCCCGTTCGTGAGGGCGAAGGAGGTCAGCCCGGCCTGGCTCGCGCCGAAGAACGTCCCCATCGCGAGCATGCCGCCGAGCACGACGGCGCCGAGGGAACGTCGCATCCAGGCGGGCAGTGGCACGCGCGTCGTCTCGGGAGCGTCGGCCGGCGCCGCATCCGGTCGACGCAGGGCGAAGCGAGCGGTGGGGTGCAGAGCGAACTGCGTCACGAACACCGCGATCAGCCCAGCCGCGGACAGCAGCGCGATCTCCGGGGAGACGGTCACGGCGAGGATGCCGACCACAGCGGGGCCGATGATGTAGACGACCTCGTCGGTGACGCCCTCGAACGCGAAGGCCGCCGAGAGGTCGTCGCCACTCATCGCCATCCAGCGCACCCGCGAGAGCGGTCCGACCTGGGGCAACGAGAGGCCGGTCGCTCCGGCCAGGGCGACGATCACGAGGTCGGGCGCGTCGGCGATGGTCGCGACCAGGGCGACCGCGAATGCGACGTTGAGCACGACGCCGGTCAGGAGCACGGGGCGCTGTCCGAAGCGGTCGCTCAGCGCGCCGCCGGTCGGAGCACCGATCGCCTCGCCCACCGCGGCGGCCGCGGCGGCTGCTCCCGCGAGCGCGATCGAGCCGGTGGATGCGCTGACGAGTGTGAGGATCGCCAGCGGCATCATCGACAGCGGCAGGCGTCCGAGGGAGGTCGCGATGAGGTAGCCCCACCCCGCGCGGGCGGGAAGTGTGCGGTAGGCCGCGAGCGCGGATCGGGCAGAGGTGTCTGCAGACATGACGGGTCGCTCTCTGATGCCTCCCCCGGCCCGGAGGACATCGGTCGCCCACTGCTTTTCTGCTCTTCGGGGTGATCCTATCGGAGGAAGGTCACAGGCCGGATGCGGTCGCGCACGCGACGCACTGCGTGGCGTTCGGGCGGGCCTCGAGCCGTGCGGCGGGAATCGCGCGGCCGCACGTCTTGCACGTGCCGTAGGCGCCGGATGCGCTGCGCGCCAGTGCCGCATCGATCTCGTCGAGTTCGCGCTCGGCAGCCGCGCGCAGTCCCTCCAGGCGCGACCACTCCGCCGAGAGCGTCACGCCCTCGGGGTCGTGTTCATCGTCGGCGGATTCCGCCCCGCGGTCGGTGCGCAGCCGGTCGATGTCTGCTCGAACGCGCGCGAGTCGTCGCATGGCGTCGTCGCGCTGTGCGTTCAGGCGTTCCTCGGGACCGCTCATTCTGCGTCAGTCTACGTCTGGGCACCGATCGCGGCACGCGCTGCGACCGCCGCCTCGCGGCGAGGTGGCGGTGCGGTCAGTCCGTGGATGCGTCTCGCCCGTGCGGCGGCGTCCACGCGCCGGGTCCGATGCCTTCGGCGATCCGCGTGGAGATCTCGCGCAGCTGCTGGGCCTGTGCCGACGTCAGGCGATCGAGCACGAGTCGGCGCACGAGCTCCTGGTGGCCGGGCGTCGTCTCGCCGACCTTTCCGAGGCCGGCGTCGGTCAGGATCGCGAGAGTGAATCGCCCATCGCTCGGGTCGGGTGTGCGGCGCATCCACCCCCTCGCCTCCAACCTGGTCGCCGCGCGTGACAAGCGCGAGAGGGAGCTGTTCGCGTACGTGGAGAGAGTGCTCATCCGCAGCGTCGCGTCGGGGGCGTGGGCCAGGGCGTAGAGCACCCCGAACTCGAAGTGCGTGAGCTGGGCATCGCGCTGCAGCTGCGCATCGAGGGCCGCCGGCAGCCACTCCAGCACGGTCGCGAGCGACGCCCAGGTCGCCAGCTCGTCATCGGTGAGGGGTGCGGATGCGTCGGGCGGCGTCACGCCGGCAGTCTATCGTCGCGACGGAATTCACTTGCTCAGGAAACTCAGATCGCCTATGGTCACGTGACGAGGAAAGTCATGCGCGCCGGATGGTGCGAGGAAGGATCACCGTGGAACAGGAACTGGCCGGCAAGACGGCGTTCGTGAGCGGGTCGACGCAGGGGATCGGCTACGCCATCGCGGCCGCCCTCCTGCGCCAGGGGGCATCGGTGGTGATCAATGGACGCACCGAGGCGCGGGTGGCCGCGGCGGTGGCGTCGCTGCGTGCCGAGATCCCGGCAGGCGACGTCGACGGGATCGCCGCCGACGTCGCCCGCGCCGACGAGCTCGGGCGCCTGACGGGAATCATCGACGGCGTCGACATCCTCGTGAACAACGTCGGCGTCTTCGAGCTGAAGGCGTTCGCCGACATCTCCGACGACGAGTGGCAGCGATACCTCGACGTGAACCTGCTGAGCGGCGTGCGGCTGGCACGACACGCGCTGGCGCCGATGCTCGCGCGAGGATGGGGTCGCATCCTCTTCGTCGCCAGCGAGTCCGGGGTCGACGTGCCCGCCGACATGATCCACTACGGCGTCACGAAGGCGGCCACGATCGCGCTCGGCAACGGTCTGGCAAAGCTCACGCGTGGCACGAGCGTGACGGTGAACACCATCCTCGGCGGACCGACCTACTCCGACGGTGTCGCCGAGACCGTCGCGCAGATCGCCGCGTCGCAGGGCATGCCCGTCGACGACCTGAAGGCCGCGATCGCGGCCGGGAATCGCACGTCGCTCCTGCAGCGATTCATCGAGCCGGACGAGATCGCGCACCTGGCCGCATACCTCGCGAGTCCGCGTTCGTCCGCGACGAACGGCGCCGCTCTGCGCGCCGACGGCGGCACGCTGACGACGATGCTCTGATCCGGGAATCAGCGCGCGACGTCGCGCCGGCCCGTCGAGCCGGCCGGCGCACACGCGTGCGGTCGGCGACGAGTGACGCGGACCCCCCGCTTGCGCGGTTCGCCGCGCCGGAGGATGCTCGCCGCATGGAGCCTCGTCGTCTGCTCGTCGACGTCGGCCGCGGGTGCGTCGACGTCGATGTGGTCGGGTCGGGCGAGCCGGTCGCCGTCACCCAGACAGCGCTCGATGTCGACGAGATGTCGCACGTTGCGAACAGCATCGCCCGCTCGGGCACTTTCCGCGTCATCCATGTGCGGCGTCGCGGGTACGGTGCGAGCAGTGCCCCGCATGCGCCGGGGTCGATCTCCGCGGATGCCGCCGATGTCGCCGCCGTCATCCGTGCGCTCGACGCGAAGCCGACGCATGTGGTCGGCGCGAGCTACAGTGCGGCGGTCGCGCTGACGCTCGCGACGATGGCGCCGGAGCTGGTGCGCACGGTTTCCGTCATCGAACCACCGCCGTCTGATGACGACGACTTCCGACGGCTCAACGACGCGCTCCTGAAGCGATGGCAGGAGTCGGGGACCGAGGCGGCCCTCGAACACTTCGCTGCGCTGCTGAGCGGCGCGCCCGGTCGTGATCAGACCCGTGTCGCCTCACCGCCGGCGGCTCCCTCGGCGCGCCACGCGGAGACCTTCTTCTCGACCGATCTTCCCGCTCTCGCGGCATGGCGATTCGGTCCGCGTGAGGCCGCGTCCGTGTCGGCGCCTGCACTCGTGGTCGGGGGCTCGGAGTCCGCCGCGATGTTCGCCGGGATGCGCGCACGGCTTGCGCGGGCCCTCCCGACGATCGAGGAGGTCGTCATCCCCGGTGCCGGTCACGATCTCGCCGCGACACACGCAGGGGAGCTGACCGCGGCCGTCGTGATGCACATGTCCGCACATCCGATCGGTGACCATGCATCCCCATCCGAGACGCATCCATAGCGGGTGGCGGGCGCGGTGGCAACCCTGGGGTTCGCTTCCGTCGCCCTGACGGAGGATGCTCACATGGCGGAACCATTCGGCGCGGCACCATCGCAGGCGGATCTCGATGATCTTCTGGCGGCGGTCGCGAACGGGGATGCCGGTGCTTTCGCAGACCTGTACGCGCAGATCTCGCCGGCCGCTTTCGGCCTCGCCATCCGGGTCATCGGGGACCGGCATCTGGCCGAGGAGGTGCTGCAGGAGGTTTTCCTGCACATCTGGCGGAACGCCTCGACGTTCGACGCCGATCGCGGGGCGGCGAAGGGGTGGATCCTCATGCTGACGCACCGTCGTTCGGTCGATCGGGTGCGCGCGGTGCAGTCCGCCCGCGAGCGCGACATCGCGGATGCGGCGCGCGTCGCCGCGACGCCCGGCGGCGACACCGCGACCGAGGCCGAGCTGCGCATCGACGGCGCTCGCCTGCGGCAGCAACTCTCGGGTCTCACCGCAGCGCAACGCCGGGTGATCGAGCTGTCGTACTTCGGCGGTCACACCCACGCGGAGATCGCCGAGCTGATCGGCTGCCCCCTGGGCACCGTGAAGTCCCGCATCCGCGACGCGTTGCCCCGGCTCCGGCGACACCACAGCGTGCCCGCTGAACCTGTGGTGGCCTGACGTGCAACCGGGTTGAGCGCTCGACGCACGTCGGGTTCAGTGGACACATGGTGACATCCGAAGTGAGACGTTTCGCGATCGACGCCGTCACGGCGCTGCGCATCGTGCGCGACGATCCCGAGATCGGCGCACGGCATCCCCTCGTCGGGCCGTCGGTGCTGCGCAGTCATGTGCTGTCGATGCTCTATCAGGAGACGCGAGAGGGTGTTCTGGATGAGGCGGACGCCCGAGCTCAGCTGGACACGCTCGCGGGGCTGAAGATCCGGCTGCTCGGCGATCGTGTCTCACGGGCGACCGCCTTCACGCTCGCACACCGGCTCGACTGGCCTGACACGGCGTCGGCGGAGTACCTCGCCGTCGCCTCGCTGCAGGCCGACGTCCTGGTCGCCGGCGACGGCCGCATCGCCGCGGCCGCGGCGGACATCGTGCCCTTGGCCGACTACGACGAGCTCCACCAGGACTGAGCCACCCGCGGCTTTCCGAGGCGCGGATGGTGAGGAGATCCGGCCTCAGGAGGTCCCCTGCGACGTTACCGTCCTCGGGACGGTGTACCTCCTCCGCAAGCGGCGGATGTCGCGGTCAGCGCAACGCGGAGAGGGCGAGGACGGCGGCGTCGACGTCGGCGAGCATGCGCGCCTTCTGATCGTCGTCGCACCAGGCTGCCTCGAAGCCGGCGCGCGCGATGCGCGCGGCATCCGCATCGTCGAGACCCATCGCCGGCAGGGCGTGGGTGTACTCCCGGCCGATGTCGGTCTTGAAGAAGACGGCGTCGTCGGTGGCGAGTGTGACGGGCAGGCCCGCACGGACCATCTGCGCGATGCGGTGCTCGGGGGAGAAGTCCCAGTGCGAGAGCATGTGCGTCGAGTGCGGCGTGCACGTGAAGGGCACTCCGGATGCGGCGGCACGCGCGAGCGCATCGGCGTCGTCGACGACGCGGTAGCCGTGGTCGACCCGGTCGACCTCGAGCGTCTCGATCGCGTCGATCACGTTCCACGGTGAGGCGGTCATGGTCTCGCCGGCGTGCGCGGTGCGTTTGAGGCCGTGGCGGCCTGCCAGGTCGTACGCCTCGCGGAACCGCAGCGGATCCTCGGTGAGTTCGGGCGTGAGGTCGTCCTGCCCGATGCCGACGACCTGCTCGCGAGGGTGCGCCAGCACCGTCTCCACCATTGCGGTTGCCGCTGCCGCGGGGAGGGACCGATTGATGGCGGCGACGATGCGGAACCCGACGCCGAAGTCGCGCTCGGCCTGCGTGAGGCCGTCGGTGATCGCGTCGATGAGGCTCGGATAGTCGATCCCGCGGGGTGCGAAGTTGTCGGGGTTGATGAAGTACTCGCGGTAGCGGAGGTTGCCGTCGCGCACCGCATCCTCGACCCCCTCATAGGCGACGCGCGCGATCTCGTCGCCGGTGGTGAGCGCCAGGTGCGCGGCGTTGAAGACGTCGAGGAAGTCGGGCAGGCCCTCGTACTCCAGCAGCGCGTCGAGGTCGTCCGTCTTCAGCGCCACGTCGTGCTTCGCCGCGAGTTCGATGAGGGTCGGTACGCGCATGACCGACACGAAGTGGCAGTGCAGCTCGGCCTTCGGGAGCAGGCGCAGGAAGTCGGTGGTGGAGAGCATGGTGATCCTTCGGGTGCGGACTTCCTGTCTATCCCACCGAGATTTCGGATGCGTGACGCTCGCCGCTGACCGCTGCTGCGCCGGTGTCGGACGACCCTGCGAGGATGGGGGCACGATGACACCTCTCGCGCACTCCTTCTCCTGGCGCGGCCGCACCGTGGCGTGGGATCGCTTCGGCGATGGGCCCCCTCTCGTGATGCTTCACGGCACGCCATGGTCGTCGGAGCTGTGGCGCCCGATCGCTCGGGTGCTGGCCCGCACGCACACCGTGTATCTCTGGGACATGCCTGGCTACGGGCAGTCGTCGATGCACCGCGATCATCCCGTCGACATTGGCGTGCAGGCAGAGCTCTTCGCAGAGCTCCTGGAGCACTGGGGTCTTGACCGGCCGCGCGTGATCGCCCATGACATCGGTGGCGCGGTCGCGTTGCGTGCGAGGCTGTGTCACGGCACTCGCTACGCGGCGATCGCCCTTGTGGACGTCGTCGCCCTTGCGCCATGGGGTTCGCCCTTCTTCCGTCTCGTTCGCGATCAGGAAGCGGTATTCGCGCAGATCCCGCCCGCGATTCATCGCGGAATGGTCGAGGCCTATATTCGTGGAGCGAGTCACCGTGGTTTGCGGCCGGACGATCTCGCCATGCTCGTGGAACCGTGGACGACGAAGGTGGGCCAGGCTGCTTTCGTACGCCAGATCGCCGAGGCTTCCGAGCGTTTCACCGACGACATCGAATCCCGATACCGCCAGATCAACGAGCCGGTTCACATCTTCTGGGGCACCGAGGACACGTGGATCCCGGTTGATCGCGCCCACCGGCTCCTGGAAACCTTTCCGCATTCTGCCCTCACCCTCATCGAGGGTGCGGGACACCTCGTGCAGCTGGATGCCCCGGCCGACCTTGCCGCGGAGCTCGTGCGGTGGGCCGCCGACGTCGCACCCTCCTGAGCGGGCGGGCACCGTCGGTCACGCCCGCAGCAGGTCGGCGGCGCGTTCGGCGATGGCGACGGTGGGCGCCTGCGTGTTCGCGGTGGGGATGACCGGCATGACGGAGGCATCCGCCACCCACAGGCCCTGCAGGCCTCGCACCGCGAGGGATGGATCGACGACGGCCATCTCGTCGGTGCCGATGCGCGCGGTGCCGGCGCAATGGAAGAACGAGCCGATGTTCTCGCGCACGAACCGCACGCGGTCCTCGCGCGCGGTCATCGACACCGGTGGCGTGATCGGTCCCTCGGCGAGGTCGGCGTAGGCCGAGGTGGCGACAAGATCCTGCACCGCATCCAGCGCCTCGACCATGGCGGCGAGGTCGGTCGGGTCGGCGAGGTAGTTCGGCTGGAAGTCGGCGGGAACCGTCGGATCGGCCGAGCGCGATCGCACCCAGCCCACGCTGCGCGAGCCGTACAATCCCGGCACGAGCGCGAAGACGCGGTTCCCCGACAGGTCGTGGCGGGCGTGGAGGGCGTCTTCGCCGCGGGAGCCGTGTGCGATGACGGTGTGCAGGTCGGGCCCCGCCTCGGCGTACGAGCTGCGCCAGTTGACCATCGCGCCGCCGCCGTTTCCGAGCACCTCGCCGAGATCGTGACGGGCGCGGAAGTTCACGCCGAGGATCAGCGGGTGGTCCTGGAAGTTCTCGCCGACGCCGGGCAGGTCGTGGCAGGGGCGGATGCCGGCCGCGCGCAGTCGCGCCGGATCGCCGATGCCCGAGCGCTGCAGCAGGCGGGGCGTGTCCAGCGCGCCGGCCGCGAGGACGACGCGGGATGCGCGGGTGGTGACGAGCGCCCCGTCGACCTCGTGACGGATGCCGGTGGCGACCGTGCCCTCGAGCACGACGTCGTGCACCGGGCTGTCCACGATCACGTGCAGGCCCGGCCGGTGGAGTGCGGGTTCGAGGTAGGCGCGGGCGGTGCTCCAGCGCTCGAACGACCCGTCGTCGCCTTCGACCGCGTTGTAGTCGGCGTACACGGCGCCCTCGTTCGAGGCCGCGTTCGCGTCGTCGATCACCGGGATCCCGCGCTCGCCGGCGGCATCCATCAGCGCGTGCGCGATCGGATGCACACGGGTGAGCGGACCGACCCGCACGGGGCCATCGAGCCCGCGGAGGGCAGGATCGCCGCCGGGCCGCGACTCGGAGCGGCGGAAGTACGGCAGGAGGTCGTCGTATCCCCATCCCGTCGCCCCGCCCGCGGCCCAGGCATCGTAGTCCGCGCGGGCGCCGCGGTACCAGAGCATCGCGTTGGTCGACGAGGAGCCGCCGAGCACGCGTCCGCGCGGCATCGCGATCGCGCGTCCGAGGACGTGCTCGGTGGGGGTGGAGGCGTAACCGTGGTCGTAGGGGCCGCCGATCATGGCGTCCCAGTGCGCGGCTTCGAGGATCTCGCGCACCCCGCTGTGGGAGGGGCCGGCCTCGACGAGCAGCACCGTCGCAGCCGGGTCTTCCGACAGGCGTGCGGCGAGCACGCATCCGGCCGCGCCGCCCCCCACGACGAGGAAGTCGTAAGAGGCGGCGGGCGTGGCGACGAACGGCATCAGGCCGCCGCCTTATCGGCGTGGCGCCGTGGCGTGTCCCACTTTCCGCTGCGTTGAGGGGGTGTTGAGCGCAGAAGTTGGGACATGCCGGCGGTGGAGGCGCTGACCGCGGTGGAGGCGCTGACCGCGGCGGAGGGGCTGACCGCGGCGGAGGGGTTGACTGCGGCGGAGGGGTCTTCCGCCTGGGGTGTGTCCCACTTTCTGCTGCTAAGAGGGGGTGTTGAGCGCAGAAGTTGGGACATGATCGCGGATGAAGGGCCGCCGATCGCGGATGAAGGGCCGCCGGTCGCGGAGGGGGGACCTTCAGAGGGACGGACGTGCAGCATCAGTTGTGCTCGCTCGGGCCCATGATCGTGATGCCCTCGGTCTCTTCGACGTGGCGGACGAAGATGTACTTGTCCTCGCGTCCGTCGGAGTGCTTGCGCTTGATGCCGGGCTCGAGGATGCCGTCGGTCTTCGCCACGACGATGTAGGGCTCGTCGGCGGCGAGTCCCGCGGCGCAGTGCTCGTCGAACTCCTCCAGCGTCTGCGCGGTGAAGGCCTTCTCGACCCCGGCGCCGCGGGCGATCGCGGCGAGGTCGACGCGTCCGCCGTTGGTGTGGGTGCGGGGGCCGCCGATGGACTGGTACTGCTCGTTGTCCCACACCACGATGAAGAGGTTCTCCGGCCGCTCGTTTCCGAGGGTCGCGAGGATGCCGAGGTTGAACAGCAGACCGCCGTCGGTGTCGAGCGACACGATCTGACGGTGGGGGAGACCTACGGACAGTCCGAACGCCTCGGCCGAGACGCATCCGAGCTGCTGCTGGAACAGGCTCGCCTCGCGCATGTGGGGCGCAGCGTTGTACCACTCGTCGACGGCGCCGCCGAGCGAGAGGATGACCAGCTCGTCCTGCAGGCGTGCGGCGAGCAGCTTCATGGCTTCGAAACGGGAGTAGCTCATCGGACCAGACCTCCTCCGAGCACGACGGCGGCGTGGTGGTACGAGGCGTACGCGTGTTCGTACGCGTTGACCACCGCCTGCTCGATCTCCTCGACTTCGCGCACGATCGTGTAGGGGGTGCGCAGGGTCTGCAACAGCGGCTCCATGGTGATTCCGTGGGGGATCGCCCACCAGTTGTTCTCGCCGAGCTCGCCGCGGTAGCTCATGATCATGACGACCGGGATGCCGGCGCCGAGGCCCAGGCGGGCGAGGTGCTCGGTCGCGGCGCGCAGGCCCGAATTCTCCATGACGAGCACGGCGCGCTTGCCCGAGAGGAACACGCCGCCGGCGATCGCCGCGCCCTCCCCCTCGTTCGTGACGGGGATGGTGCGGATGTCGGCGTCGGCGTCGAGCGCCGGATACAGCTCGTTCAGGAGCGAGTCGGGAAGGTAAGTGGCGACGCTGACCCCGGCGCGCTTGAGGCCCCGGATCACCGCCTCGACGGCTTCGGCTTTCATTCGGTCTCTTCTCTCTGGCGTTGCTCGTGGGGTGGGGACGCGGGTATCCCGCTCCGCTTCGCAGTCACGTTGTGCGGGTGCTGCGGCGGCACATCCGCAATTCGTGTCTGCGGAACGGGGGTGCAACCTGCTCCGCAGTCACGTTGTGCGCCCGTAGCGGGGAGGAATCCGCAGTTTGTGACTGCGGAGCAGGGGTCGTATGGGGACGGGGTCAAGGGGCGAAGGGAGTCGGGCGGAGCAGGGGTCGTATGGGGCGGGGGGATCGTGTGGGGTGGACGTCGTTCGAGGCGGCACGGGTCAGGCGGGCACGGGTCAGGCGGGAACGGGGGTGGATGCGGCGCTCGCCGTCAGCCGATGGGCGCGGTGGGTGGGCGAAAGCCGCGGGCGGCCGGTGAAGCGTTCGCGCAGCGTGGGCGCCGGGGCGCTCGCGCGTCCGCGGTCGACGAGGATCGGCAGGACAAGATCGATGAACGCTCGGTAGGAGTCGGGGCCGCCGAAGGTCGGCTCGAGCATGAGGCCGTCGATGCCGGATCCGTCGATGATCGCCTCGATCTCGTCGGCGACCTCCTCCGGGTTCCCGGTGATCTGGAACCCGCGGATGGCCTTCGTGCGGAACTGGTCCAGTACGCCGCGCACCCGCACATCCGGGTCGTTCTTGGCATAGCGGTCGACGAGGGTCTGCCCGTAGTCGGTGCGCAGATCGACCAGCCGGGTGTCGGGGTCGACGCCCGTGAGGTCGATGCCGGTGATCCCGGCGAACATGACCGCGGCGTCGTCGAGGCCGAGGAGGGCCTCGTACTCGGCGCGCAGAGCGTGTGCCTCTTCGGTGGTCGGGGCTACGGTCACCGTCATGCCGGTGACGACCTTGACCTCGGCGCCGTCGCGGCCGTGCGACTCGGCCTTCGCGCGGATGTCGGCGACGTGTGCGGCGGCGGAGGCGATCGACTGGCCCTGGATGAACACCGCTTCGGCGTTGCGCGCCGCATAGGCCCGGCCGCGGTCGGAGGTGCCGGCCTGGAAGAGTACGGGCGTGCGCTGCGGCGTGGGCGGCACGGCGAAGATGCCGTGCGAGCGCTGGTACTCGCCGTCGACCTCGACGCGGTGCAGCTTCTCCGGGTCGGCGTACAGGCGCCGCGCGCGGTCGCGCCGTTCGGCGTCGTCGTCCCAGCTGTGCTCCCAGAACCGCAGGCACGTGTCGAGGAAGTCATCGGCGGCGTCGTAGCGCTGGTCGTGGGTGAGCTTCCGGGTGACGCCGAACAGCTCGTCGGTGGTGGCCTGCGAGCTGCCGGTGACGATGTTCCAGCCGATGCGACCGCCCGTGAACCGGTCGAGCGTGGCGAACCGGCGCGCGGTGGCGTAGGGCTTCTCGACCGTCGTGGGCGAGGTGACGACGAACCCGAGGTTCTCGGTCGCCCGGGCGAGCGCCGGGATGGCGAGCATGGGGTCGAGGGCGGGGAATTGGATGCCGTGGGCGGCGACCTCGTGCGGCATCCGCCCCTTGAGGGTGGCGTAGCCGTAGGTGTCGGCGAAGAATAGGAAGTCGAATCCCGCCTCGTCGAGCATGGTCGCCAGGTCGACCCAGTAGTCGAGTCGATCCCAGTCGTCGCCGCGGCCGCGAGGGTCGGTCCAGGTGGGCATGCCGTTGCTGGGGTTCATCATCTCGAACGCACCCAGCAGGATGGGCTTGGTCCTGTCGCTCATCGTCAGATCACCATCGCCACGGTCTTGGTCTCCAGGTAGTTCTCCAGCCCCTGCGGGCCGTTCTCGGTGCCCCAGCCGGACTCCTTGTGGCCGCCCTTGGGGAGCTCGGGTCCGAGGAACGAGTGGCAGTTGACCCACACGGTGCCGGCCTCGAGCTGGGCGGCGACGCGGTGGCCGTTGCTGAGACCCTCGGTCCACACGCTCGCGGCGAGGCCGTAGCGCGAGTCGTTCGCCCACGCGACGACCTCGTCGACCTCGTCGAACGGGGTGACCACGGCGACGGGCCCGAAGATCTCCTCGCGCATGAGCGGCATGTCGGCGCGAACGTCGGTGAGCACGGTGGGGGTGAAGAAGGTGCCGTCGCGCTTGCCGCCCGTGACGACGCGCGCCCCGTCGGCGGCACCGGCGTCGACGAGGGAGGCGACGCGCTCGGCCTGCGGGGTGCTCACGAGCGGGCCGAGGTCGGCTTCGGGGTCGAGTCCGTGGCCGAGGCGCAGCTTCTCGCCGGCAGCGGCCATCCCCTCGACGACCCGGTCGTAGACGTCACGGTGCGCATAGACGCGCGCGCTCGCGACGCACACCTGGCCGCCGTTGTCGAAGATGCCGCGGGAGACGCCGTCGATCGCGGCGTCGATGTCGGCGTCGGGCAGGATCAGCGACGGCGACTTGCCGCCGAGCTCGAGAGTGAGGCGAGTGAGATCGGTGGATGCGGTCTGCACGAGCCGCTTGCCGACGGCGGTGGATCCGGTGAAGGCGATCTTCGCCACATCCGGATGCTCGACGAGCGCCTGTCCGGCTTCGGCGCCGTAGCCGCTGACGATGTTGACGACGCCGTCGGGGACTCCGGCGCGCTGCAGGAGGCGACCCAGGAACGCGGCCGTGAGCGGGGTGTTCTCGGCGGGCTTGAGCACGATGGTGCAGCCGGCGGCCAGCGCCGGCGCGAGCTTCATCGCGGTCATGATCAGCGGCGAGTTCCACGGCACGATCGCCCCGACGACACCGACGGGTTCGCGACGCGTGTAGGCGAAGAGCTCCTTGCCGGCGGGCGTCCGCGAGACCGACGTGGGGATGGTCTGGCCGAAGATCTTCGTGGGCCAGCCGGCGTAGTAGCGGAACTGGTTGATGGCGGCGGGCACCTCGCCGAAGCGCGAGGTGCGCAGGTTCTTGCCCTGGTCGAGGGTTTCGAGTTCGGCCAGGTCGTCCAGGTGCTCCTGCATCAGGTCCGCGATGCGCCAGAGCATCGCGCCGCGATCGGCGGGGCTCATCCCGCGCCAGTCGGGGCGGTGCAGTGCGTCGCGTGCGGCGGCGACGGCCTGCGCGACGTCGGCGGCTTCGCCACGGGCGACGGATGCCAGCACCTGGCCCGTTGCCGGATCGAACGTGTCGAATGTCGCACCGGATGCCGCGGCCTGCCACGATCCGCCGATCAGCAGTCGGCCGGGGTCGTCGGCGAGGAATCGCGTGACGCCGTCGCGGAGCGTCGGTGCGGAGGGGGGAGTCATGCGGGCACCTCACGTCGGGAGCGGGGGATGCCCATGATGCTAGACAGCAATCATTGATTGCTTGTAGCTATCAGGTTTCGCGCGTGTTTCGCGGCGCGCGCCCGACGACTCAGGCGGCGGCCACGGAGTGGATGTCGGAGGAGAACGCCTGTCCGTTGAGCTCCAGATAGAGGTGTCGCTCGGTCACCGACAGGCTCATCGTCGTGCGACGCTCGATGTGCGCGGACGCGGCCTCGAGGAACCCGCGGTCGAAGCTGTGCACCAGGATGTCGGGCCCGCGATGGATGCGCTTGCCCTGCCAGCTGGTGACGAGCTTGGCCGGATCGCGGTGCGTGTAGACCGCGACGCGGCCGGCCTTCATGCTGCCCTCGTGCAGGCGCGCGGCCTCCGGAGCGCCTACTTCGATCCATCCCGTCAGCGAGCCGGTCGCATCCCGGATGACGACGGCCGGCTCGTCGGTGGCCGAGATCCCCTCAGTGAATGCGATGCCCTCGGCGAACTCCAGGCCGTAGGCGAGCACCCGGGTGAGCATGTAGACATCGGTCTCAGACGGATGCCGCGCCACCCGGAGCGAGAGATCCTCGTAGACCCCGCGATCCACGTCGGCCAGCGTCACGGTGAAGGTGTGGATCGTCGCGCCGGCAGCCATCCCGTCAGCCTATGCCGCGCCGAGGAAGAGCTCGCTGCCGTCGGAGCGGTACGTTCGAGGGTGCTGAGCGAGAGGGGCGCGATGACCGGGGGACGACCGCTGTACGTCGAGACGTTCATCCGCGCCGACGTCGAGCGGGTCTGGACCCTCACGCAGAGTCCGGAACTCCATCCTCTCTGGGACCTGCGGTTCAGCGCGATCCAGCCGATCGGAACGGATGACGCCGGGCGCACGCGGTTCCGATACGAACGCGCGCTGCCCTTCCACGTCATCCGCGGCGAGGGCGTCTCTCTCGGCGAGAAGGAACGCGCCGATGGCACACGCACCTCCGCGCTCGGATTCTCCACCGACGACCGCACCTCGCCGTTGCGCAGCGGACGCGGGTACTGGCGATACGTCCCCACCGACGGCGGTGTCCGTTTCATCACCGGCTACGACTACCGCCCTGGCTGGGGCCCTCTGCTGGATATCGTGATGCGCCCCGTCATCCTGTGGATGACGGCGTGGAGTTTCGACCGGCTGCGCATCTGGGCGGAGTCGGAAGAGACCCAGCCGCGATGGAGGCTGCGCTCGGCGCTCGCCCTCTGGCGAGCCGATCGGCCGCGAGCATCACGGTGTCGTACGACGCCACCGCCGAAGGGTGCCATGGCTGACGCGCCCGAGAACCTGCGGGAGGTGGCGATCTCGTGAGCGAGAAGGCGATCTTCCGATCAGCGCTCGGCGACGACTTCAACCGGTTGCATCCGATGATGCAGCGCCGGTTCGGTGTCTCCCTGGCCGACGGCTACGCGTGCGTCGGGCGCGGCACGATGACCCGCATCCGGCGCGGCCCGTGGTGGACCGTGCCGTTCCTGCTCATCGGCCGGCTCCGCCACATCCTCGTCGCCGACACCGGAACGGACGTGCCCTTCATCATCGAGAACTATCCGTACCGTGACCCGCTCGGTCGCGAGACGGTGACGTTCGTGCGCGAATATCGTGCGCGCACGAAACCCGCTCGATTCGACGCGACGATGGTGCTGGACTCCGATCGCGGCACGATCGTGGACTACCTCGGGACGCACCAGCACCTGGCCGTCGATCTGCACCTGGAGGTCGACGATCGTGGCGGTCTCATCCTGAGATCCGACGCGCAGCGGTTCTACGAGGGGCCGGTGGCGTTCCGCTTCCCGATGCTCTTCTCCGGGCGTGCGGAGCTACACGAGCACTACGACGACACGGTCGGCGCCTTTCACATCTCCCTGGAGGTGCGCAATCGCCTGTTCGGGTTCCTCTTCGGCTACGAGGGCTGGTTCACGTGCGAGTATCCCGCGGCGAGCGACGCACCCGACCGCCTCAAGCCCGTCCGTCACGAGCACCGGCTCTGACCGGCGCGACCAGGTGCGGGGCGATCTCGGCCTAGGGGCGGCCGTGTTCCCTACCTCGAAGGCAGGCCGCGCTGCTCCAGGGCGTCGCGCATTACGTGCCGACCGCGCAGACTCGCCTCGTCGCGCACGCGAGCGAGCACGGTCGGCGTCCACGGCCGCGCGCTGCCCTGGGAGGCGTAGTAGGCGGAGAGTGCGTCGTCGTAGGCGTCGATCGCTGAGTCCGCAGGCCTGGTGTAGGTCTCGCGGTGGCGCACGACGTCCTGCGGCAGGCGCGGCTTGACCCGGGCCGCGTCATCGGGATGCGGATGCCCGATGGCCATCCCCGCGACCGGGAACGCCCCGGCGGGCAACTGGAGCAGCTCGCTGAGGGCGATCGGGTTGTTCCGCACCGACCCGACGTAGGTGATGCCCAGACCCAGCGACTCGGCGGCGATCGCGGCGTTCTGCGCGGCGACACCCGCATCCACGAAGGACACCAGCGTGCTCTCGAGATAGTCGATGCCGGCATCGGGCTGATCGTGGTGCTTCGCGATCGCGCGGTTGCGCGCCCAGTCGGCGATGAACACGAGGAAGACCGGTGCCTGCCGGATGAACTCCTGGTCGCCGGCAAGTTCGGATGCCGCCGACTTGCGCTCGGGGTCGCGGATCTCGATGACCGACCACGACTGCATGTTCGAGCTCGTCGACGCCGACTGCGCCGCCGCGATGATCGCGGTGACCGCGTCGTCGGAGACGTCCTCCGACGTGACCTGCCGCACCGACCGATGGCGCAACTGCAGCGCGATGACATCGTTCACCGACTCGATCGTGTCGGGGGCGGCGTCGCCGTATCGTGCGCCGAGGCTTTCATCGATGGCGTCGGCGTCGGGGGTCGTCGAGGTCGTCGTCGCTGATTCGGTCATGTCAGGGACGACGATAACCCGCCGCCAGGTATTCCCTCGACGTCAGTGGAACAGGCCCTCGGGATCGCCATGGGCGTCGAGCCACTCCTGTCGGCGCTCGAACAGTCCCGGCACCAGAGTTCGCACGCGGGCGATGAGCTCGGCGACATCGGCCGTGACGAGCTCGCCGCCGCGCACCACGACCTCGCCGGCGACCATCGTCAGGTCGACGTCCGACCCGCGCACTGCGTGCACGAGGTTGTGGTGGATGTTGGCGTAGCCGCCGGAGGGGAGGAACGGTGTCATGCGGGGCGTGTCGGTGCGCACCGCGACGAGGTCCGCTTGGAAGCCGGGCGCGATTCGGCCGAGCCGGTCGCCCTGACCGATGGCTGCGGCACCGCCGTGGGTGGCCATGTGCATGACCTGCCACGAGTCCATCGCGGCGGCATCCATCGACCGCAGCTTGCCGAGGAGCGAGGCGACCTTCATCTCCTCGAACATGTCGAGGTTGTTGTTCTCCTTCTCGCCGTCGGTGCCGAGCCCGACGTTGACCCCGGCGGCGAGCATCTCGGCGACCGGCGCCATGCCGGAGGCGAGCTTCATGTTGGAGATCGGGTTGTGCGACACGCCGACGCCGCGCTCGGCGATCAGGTCGACCTCGGACTGATCGAGCCACACCGCGTGAGCGAGCATCGCGCGGGGAGTGTCGAAGAAGCCGTGCTTGTCGAGTGCGTGCATGGGCCGCATCCCGTATCGGCTGTCGAAGTCGGCCAGTTCGACCTCGGACTCGCTGCAGTGCGTGTAGATGCCGGTGTCGAAGTGGCGCGCCATGTCGATCGCGCGCTTCTGGCCGGCCTCATCGGCGTAGAACCAGTGCTCGAGCCCCACCCAGGGCATGATGCGGCCACCGGCGGCCCCGGTCCACTCGCGCAGCATTCGCTCGTTGTCGTCGAGGGTGTCGAAGTAGTCGAAGTCCGGATGCTCGCCGACGTAGTTCACGGTCACGACGCGGTTGCCGAGCGTCTGGGCGGCGCGGGCGGCGCCATCCATGTACCGCCACATGTCGACCACGGTCGTGGTGCCCGACAGGAGGCCCTCCGCGTAGCAGAGCCACGCGGCCGCCTCGGCCTCGTCGGGCCGCAGCACGCGGTGCATCGGGTCGATGTGCAGCCGCAGCCACTCCCACACCGGCAGGTGCTCGGCGGTGCCCCGCAGCATCCCGGAATGGTGGTGGGCGTTGACCAGGCCCGGCATGAGGACGCGGTCGGTGAGGTCGACCCGCTCGGCATGCGGATGCTGCGCCGCGAGGTCGGCGGCGGCACCGACGGCGGTGATCGTGTCGCCGGAGACCAGCACGGCCGTGTCGGTCAGGACGTCGAGCGAGTCGTTCATGGTCACGACGGCGTCGGGAACCAGCAGGGTGGAGGTCATGTGCGCGCTTTCACGAGGGAAGGGGCGGCGCGACTGCGCCGCCCCCGGGAGGAAGGACTCTACTGCTCGTAGGCGACGAGGTCGGGGTTCTCGTCATACACCTCGGCCAGCAGTGACAGGTCGAACAGCGCCTCCGCGTCGATGTCGATCCCGGCCGCGGCGAGGCTGGCGAGGTTCTCCTCGACCAACGCATCCGAAATGGTGAACAGGCCGTTCTCGAGCGTCTCGTCGGTGCTGATGAGGGCGACCTGCGCCTCGGCGCCCGCGAGCGAGTGCTCCTCGTCGAGCCCGAGATCGGCGCCGTACTCCGTCATGGCCAGCTCGACGCCGACGGCGGGATCGGCGAGGGCCTCGGTCCAGCCGCGGATCTCGGCCTCGAGGAAAGCCTTCACCATCTCGCGGTCGTTCTCGATCGTCTCGTCGGTGACCGTGTAGGTCTTCGCGACGAACGGCAGGCCGTTGTCGGCGAACGCCAGGTCGACCGTGTCGTAGCCCTCCATCGCAACGGTGAGGGACTCGTTGGTGAGGTACGAGATGAAGCCGTCGACTTCACCGGTGGTCAGGGGCGATGTGTCGTACTGCACCGGCACGATCTCGACCTCATCCGCTCCGATGTCGTTCGCCAGGAGGAGTGCGTCGAAGATCGCGCGATTGGAATCCTGCACGCCGATGCGCTTGCCGATGAGGTCTTCGGGCGTCGCGATGTTTCCGGCATCGGCCAGGGAGAGGACCGAGAACGGGTTCTTCTGGAACAGTGCGCCCACGATCTTCAAGGGCGCACCCTCGCTCGCGACGACCGAGCCGATGGAGACCGCGTCGCTGATCGCGACATCGGCGGTGCCGCTGATGAGTTCGGTCGCGCCCGACGACGGTCCGGGCACGAGGCTGACCGAGTCGAAGCCGGCCTCGTCGTAGTAGCCCTCGGTGTCGGCGATGTACTCGCCGGAGAACTCCTCGTTCTTGATCCAGCTCAGCTGGACGGTGAGGTCGCCGAAGTCGTCGGCGGATGCGGCGGCTGTGGAGCCGGAGGTCGTGTCGGAGGTGGAGGTGCCGGAGCACGCCGAGAGGGCGAGGGCCGAGGCGGCCAACGCGGCGGCGACACCGATGCTGCGGGTGAGGAATGCCATCGATCGTCTTTCGTGGGGTGTCACAGGACACGCGGGTCGGGATGCGATCGATAGTAGATAGCTATCGTTGATAACAAATAGCGATGACGTTACGGATGTGTTTCCTGCGGTCAGCTGTCGCCGGCGTACACCAGCACGATGCGGGTGCGCCCGTTCCCCCGCACCGACCAGTGGTTTCGAAGGGCCCCGGGATGCGCGATCGCCTCACCCTCGTCGAGCTCCCACGAGCCGCGACCCTCGACCTCGACCGTGATCGATCCCTCCGCGACGTAGACGGTGAGCTGACCGTCGGACTGGTACCAGTCGCCCAGACGCTGCCCGGGCTCGAGCACGTACTCCTGCACCGTCGCCCGTCGGGCGGTGCCCGAGGACACCACGCGGTGAAATCCCGTGTCCGGATGGTCGGTGATCGGCGCCCACCCGCTGGCATCCCGTCGCGACACCGTGATCGGCTCCGGTTCCCCCGCCGCCGGGAGGAGGTGCGACGGCGACACCTCGAGCGCCGCCGCGATGCGATACAGCGATGCCAGCGACGGCATCGTCTGCCCGCTCTCCACGGTGCTGAGGAACGGCTGGCTCACGTTCGCGCTCGCCGCGAGGGCTCGCATCGAGAGCTTGCGCGACTGGCGCGCCTCGCGGATCGCCGCGCCGAGCAGTGAGCTGATCGCGGCGTCGGAGACGGTGGCGCGCTGCTCGGACACGCTCCCACGATAGACGGCCATGCGCCGGTCGTTGAGCGAACGGTGGCGTCCTCCTCGGTCGTTGAGCGGGCCGGGGCGTCACCTTCGGTCGTTGAGCGGGCCGGGGCGTCACCTTCGGTCGTTGAGCGAGCGGAGCGAGACGAAACGTGGGCGGCGTGCGATTCGCCTCGTCGCTGCGCTCCTCGCTCAACGACCAGGTAGGGGTGGCCTGGGGGCCGGGTCAGCGCCAGCTGGTGAGCTTGTCGGGATTGCGCACGAGCCACACGTCCGACACGCGGTCGGCGCGGACCCCCAGCACCATGACGGTGTCGACCACCGCGTTCTCGCTGACGATGAAGCCGAGCCCGTCGGCCGTTGCGATCGGGTCGACCCGCGCATCCGGGCGCTGGGTGAGCACCCCCAGGATGAAGCGGGCCACGTTGACCGCGCCGAGCACCGGTCGCCGCGCCGCGCTGACCTTGCCGCCCCCGTCGGAGGTGAGCGCCACATCCGGATCGAGGAGCGCGACCAGTGCATCGAAGTCCCCGGCTCCGGTCGCGGCGGCGAAAGCGGCCGCGACCGCGTCGTGCCGCTCGCGCGGGGCGGCGTTCTCGGTGCGGGAACGCACCTTGCGGCGGGCGGAAGAGGCCAGCTGCCGCGTCGCCTCCACCGACCGTCCGACGGTCTCGGCGATCTGCGCGAACGGCAGCTCGAACACGTCATGCAGCACGAACGCCACCCGCTCGGCCGGGGTGAGCGTGTCGAGCACGACCTGCAGCGCCATGCTCACCGAGTCGTCGAGGGTGACCCGCTCGAGAGGATCCGACACCGGCGGCTCTGCCAGCGCGGGAACCGGTTCGGGGAGCCACGGCCCGACGTAGGTCTCTCGACGTGCGCGGGCAGACCCGAGCATGTCGAGGCAGATGCGCGAGGTCACCCGCATCATCCACGCCCCCGGATTCTCGATCGACGCCCGTTGCTCATTCGTCAGGCGCACCCACCGCACGAACGCATCCTCGGCATCGCTCAGGCTGCCCAGCATGCGATACGCGAGCCCCCGCAACGCCGGCCGCTCAGCATCGAGCGTGGAGGTGAGGTCGTCGGTCATCGAGTGCCTTCCTCTCTGGGCGGCGGTCGTGTCCATCATCGCGCCCTCTGACAACACGACGAGGAACCGGATGGATGTGTGAGGCTCACGTTCGGCGGGGCTGCGTCGTCGATCCGTCAGAGGGGCCGATCGAGGCATCCGCAACAGAGAGGAAGAGCATGAGAGTCGCAATCGCCGGGGGGACGGGACTGATGGGCGGGCTCGTCGTCGACGATGCCACCGCGCGAGGACACGAGGTCGTCGTGCTGGCGCGCTCGCGCGGCGTCGATGTGGTCACGGGCGCGGGCGTCGACGCCGCCCTGCGCGGCGCAGATGCGGTCGTCGACGTGACGAACGTGGGAACGATGAATGCGGATGCGTCCACCGACTTCTTCGAGACGGCGACCCGCACGCTCCTCGCCGCCGAGCAGCGCGCCGGCATCGAACGGCATGTCGCGCTGTCGATCGTCGGCGTGGAGCGCGCCCCGTTCGACTACTACGCCGGCAAGCGCGCGCAGGAGATCGCCATCGAGGCCGGGCCGGTGCCGTGGACGATCCTGCGGGCGACGCAGTTCCACGAATTCGCCGAGCAGATCTACGCCACCGCGCATGCCGGGCCGCTGCACCTCGCACCGAAGATGCGTACGCAGCCGATCGCCGCGCGCGAGGTTGCGTCGCGCCTGGTCGACCTGGTGGAATCCCCCGCGCGCGGTGGCTATGTCGAGCTCGCGGGTCCCCGCGAGGAGTCGCTGGTCGACATGGTTCGCCGGTGGGCTCGCGCATCCGGGCACCGCGGGTGGATTCCGGCCGTCCCGCTGCCCGGCGGGCTCGGCAAGGCCCAGCGAGACGGCACCCTGCTGCCGAGTGCCGGGGCGGAGCTCGGCGTCGAGACCTTCGACGCCTGGCTGGAGCGCACCACGGGCTGAGCGAGGACCTCGCCGTTCACAACTCCTCAAGATCTCGGCCACGAGGGGTCGAAAAGTCCGTCCCGGGCACATCGGTGGGCGAAATTGAGGAGTTGTGAACGCGCGGAACGTCCGTCTCCGCAGATTCGGGCGCCACGAGGGAGTATGCGGTGCCGGATGGCGTGCGTTCGATCAGGCCGTGGTCGACGAGGTGGCGCCGAAGAACCGCGACATCATGCGTGACGTCGCTCAACCGGGCGTTGATCCGCTGCTCGCTCAGCACCTCGCCGGGCTTCAGGATCGACGGGGCGATCGCGGCGAGGAGCTCGCCGCGGATCGTCGCGTTCGACGGGTAGACCGCGATGCGACCCTGCTCGTCGAAGAACCGGTCGAGCCCGGCGGGTTTCGGCGTCGGCGGTGCCGAGGCCAGCAGGTCTGCGAAGACGGCGTTGCCGGCGACGAGGCGTCCGTCCTTCTCCGAGACGAGGCCGGACTGCGTCAGCACCTTCGTGATCTGGCGACGTCGCGATGGCGACAGGGAGGCCAGGGTGGTGCTCTCGACGCCGAGGATCAGCTCGGCGTAGACGCGTCGCGCCGACTCGTTGGCCAGCGCCGCGATCACCGCGCGCCATCGCCGCGGCGCGACCTCCGCGGGTCCCACCGCCCTGGGCTGCTCGCTCATCCCTCCACGGTAGGCGGTGCAGGGTTGCACGCCATGACCGCCCGCGTCCACCCCTTGTGGCGAGCATCCGATCCACGCCACGGTGGAGCGTGGACTTCATCGATGCGCTCGCGGCCTGGATGACGACTCAGCGCTGGTATGCCGGTAAAGGGCACCAGCCGCGCCTGCGGATCCTCGACGCGCAACCCGGGCCGGCCGGCAGCACCCGCTATCTCGTCATGGACGACGCCGGAACGCTGCCCACCCTCTACCACGTCCCCCTCGTGCAGGCGTCGTCGGTCGACGACGCCGACGTCATCGACCCGCGCGACGGCAGCGCCCTCGTCGATGCCGCTCGGCAGCAGGACTTCGCCATCGACACACTCGCCGAAATGGGGGTGGATGTGCGCCGCGTGACCGGCGCGCGCGTGCTCACCGGCGAACAGTCCAACACGTCCATCGTGTTCGAGGAGCGGGGTGAGCCAACGATCATCCTGAAGCTCTTCCGCACCCTTCACCACGGCGAGAATCCCGATGTGACCGTTCAGCGCGCCCTCAGCGCCGCCGGCTCGCCCTACATCCCGCGGTTCTTCGGCAGCAAGGACGCGTCATGGCCGGATGTCGGACGCGAGGCGGGCTCCGCGCACGGCACGCTCGGCTTCGCGCAGGAGTTCCTCCCGGGCGTGCGCGACGGGTGGGCGATCGCTTTGGATGCCGCCCGCGAAGGCCGCGATTTCACCGACGCCGCGCGGGATCTCGCGATCGCGGTCGCCGGCGTGCACGGAGCCCTCAGCGTCACGCTGGACACCGCCGATGCCGCCCCCGACCTGGTGGCGGCCACCGGCGACACCTGGCAGCGGCGGCTGCGGATCGCGGCATCCGAGGTGCCCGCCGTCGCCGATCGGGTCGACGCCATCGACGCCGTCTACCGCGCCGCGCTCGACGAGGCGTGGCCGCGACTGCAGCGCATCCACGGCGACCTGCACCTCGGTCAGGTGCTGGCGGTGCCCGGCCGTGGCTGGCGTCTGGTCGACTTCGAGGGCGAGCCGCTGCGGCCGATGGAGGAGCGGGCGATCCCGGATCTCGCGTTGCGCGACGTCGCGGGCATGCTGCGCTCCTTCGACTACGCCGGCGCGGTCGGCGGCGGCCCCGATGCGGCGACCTGGACGGCCGATTGCCAGCGGGTCTTCATCGACGCCTACGCCACCGCCGCCGGCTCAGCCGACCTCGACGGCACGCTGCTGCGTGCGCTCGTGCTCGACAAGGCGGTCTACGAGACCATCTACGAGGCCCGCAACCGGCCCGACTGGCTGCCCGTGCCGCTCGCCGGAATCGACGCCGCGCTCACCTTCCGCGCCGCCTGAGCCGCATCCGGCACCTCCCGGGCACCACCCGCCTGGGCACGTCTGCCCGCCTGAACGTCCGCCGCCCGGAGTCAGTCCGCCGGTTCCTCGGATGACTCCGGTGCCTCGAGCAGGAGGAACATCGCGCCGTATGCGGGCAGCGAGACCGAGAAGCTGTGCAGATCGTCGACGGTTCCGACCGACTCGCCGCTCGCCTCGTCGATGACCTCGGCGCCCGGCGTGAGGTGGTCCGAGTGCACGGTTCCCTCGGTCGGTTCGCCGGCGAAGTTCAGCACGGTCACCTGCAACGGGGCCTCGGCCTGCGGATCACCCTCGTCGAGACGGTGCACCAGCACGAGCATCCCGGCGTGGGCGACCTGGGGGATGTCGACCTGGGTCGCGGTGGCGATGCCGTGCCGCCGGCGCAGTTCGAGCACCTCACTGAGCCGCGACGCGAAGGACTCGGGTTCGTCGAGCTGCGCGGGGAGGGGCCCGTAGAGCGAGCGGGCGCGTGGCATCCCCGCCGCCGATCCGGTCGCCTTGGGGGCCACGTCGAGCAGGTCGTGTGCGCCGCGCTCGATCCACCGGGTGTCTCCGGATGCGACGAGGTCGGCGACCTCGTCGGGCGCCACGGTGAGCATCCCGGTGAGATCCCAGCCCGACAGGGCGAACACGCCCGGCTGCCACGCGTTGTAGGCGCACAGCAGCAGGTGCGCGTCGCGGATCGTGGGCACGTCGGCTTCGGTGATGTCGTCGAGGCGCGCGAAGCCGCGCGTCGCGGCGATGAGGGAGGTCGTCGTGCACGCGATGCCGTTCTGCGTGAAGACCCGGTTGTAGTCCGCGGTGCCCGTGAGACTCTCGGTGAGCTCCGCCCGCACGAGTTCGGCGAGGTCGCCGCCGGTGATCTCGGCCCCGCGGAAGCGGTACTCATCGTCGGCGTGCCGGGTCGCCCAGTGCACCAGCTCGTAGGTGAGCTCGTCGTGGTTCTGCAGTCCGTGCACGAGCTGCACCGGCTCCACGCCGAGCTCGAGCGACGTCGTGAGCGCGAGGCGCAGGAACTCGGTCTGACCGGTGGCGAGGGCGTGGTGGTAACCGGGGCGACCGACGAAGTCGTAGGACAGGTCGGCACCCACCGCACCGGTGTCGCGGATATCCTCCATCGTCAGGTTCAGCTCTTGGAAGGTGAAGCCGCCGACCTTGCGCACCATCCCGCCGATGATGTGGTTCGCCGCGTGCGAGAGCGGATGCCCCTCCGACCACGCCGGGAGTCCCTCCGCGCTCTTCTCCACGCCGAGGAAGCCGTTGGCGTCCAGGCGCAGCGCGGTCGTCCCCAGCTCGCCGAGCGAGTGGAGGGCGTCGCCGATCACGAGGCGCATGCCGGCGAACGTGGGGTCGAGCCAGTTGATCGAGGGCTGCCCCTGCTTGAAGTAGTGCAGGTACACCCACCGCCGGGTGACGCCGTCCGGGCCGGCGACGGGTGTGGTCGCACTCCAGTTGGTCTCCTTCACGCCCGGCGTGTAGAAGATGACGCGCTGCAGGGCGCCGATGATGTACCCGCGCTCGGCGAGCTCGTGCTCGGTCGCCGGGTCGAGGTTGACGCTGTCGACGCCGTCGGGCACGTCGGGGAGGAGCCCCCAGTCCTCCGGCTGGATCTCGACCATGTGGTAGATCCCGGGGTAGTCCCTGTACCCCATCTCGGCGAGGCGGAAGTCGGCGCCCTTGCCGGTGTGACCGGGAACGATGTCGTCGATGATGCTGCCGCCGTGGCCTTCTGCCGCATCGCACAGCGCACGGAACTGGTCATCCGTTCCGAAGGTGGGGTCGATCTGCGTGCTGATGCGGTCGAAGTGACCGTCGACGCTCGGGGTGTCGACCCATCCCGCGATGCCGCCCGCGCGCTTGACCGGACCGGTGTGAATCGCCGTGATGCCGATGCGCTCGAATGCCGCCCACAGCTGCTCCTCGCCGAGGGCGGACAGGAACGACTGCCCCGGACGGGTGATGAGCGAGATCGGATACGCCGTGAACCACACGTCGGTCGCCGCGATCGCGCGGCGCGCATCCGGTCTCGCGTAGGGGTTGCGCCACATCGCCGGCTGCCCCGACACCTCGCGTGCGAGCACGTCGGCGTCATGGAGCATCGACTGGTTCACGAGCCACTCGACGTAACGAGGGTTGGTGCCGTTCGCGGTTCGCGGATCCGTCGCCCGGCGCCGCACGCCGCCGCGGCGCAGCTGGTCGCGCGGACGCAGCCGCCGCGGACGGGCCGGATAACGCTGCTCGTCGTACGTGATCTCCGGCGGGTCGACCTCGGACTCCGCCTCGGCGAGCTCGCGCAGGCCGGGCAGATCGATGGGACCGGTGTACAGCTCCTCGGGCCGGTGCTCGTCTCGCGCCATGTGTCCAACCTACGGAGGATCCGTCGCGGAAACGAGGAGTCGACACCCTGACGCGGACGCGGTATGGGCCGGCGCGTCGCGCGGGCACGCGCTTCTCCCGTTCACAACTCCTCACGATCGACCGGATGAGGCGGTGGAGGGGGAAGGAGCGGCCACGATGACCCGGATGTGAGGAGTTGTGAACGGCGACGGGCCGGCACGGCGCGGCGGCGAGGCGCGGTGTCAGAGCCGGAGGATGCGGGTGGGACAGCGCTGCGGGTCGTGCGGTGTCAGGAGCCGGCGGTGTAGATGAGCGCGACGCGGGCGGAGCCGTCGCCGCGGGACTGCCAGCGGTTGCGGAGCGCTCCCGGGTGGGCGATCGCATCCCCCTCGCTCAGTTCCCACACGCCGAGGCCTTCGATCTCGAGTGCGAGGGAGCCCTCGATGACGTAGTGCACGACCTCGCCGTCGGACTCGAACCAGTCGCCGACGCGCTCGCCGGGTCTGACCAGGTACTCCTGGAGCGATGTGACACCGGCGTGGATCACGCGGGTGTGCGCCGTGTCGGGCGCCTCGGAGACCGGCACCCAGCGCGCATCGGCGGCGCGCGAGACGTGCACGACGTCGGGGTCGGGATCGGCCGGCAGCAGGGCCGACGGGGACATGTCCAGCGCGTTCGCGATGCGGTACAGCGTGATGAGCGAGGGCATCGTCTGCCCGCTCTCGATCTGGCTGAGGAACGGCTGGCTGATCTCGGCGGTCGTGGCCAGGGCCCGCATCGACAGCTTCCGCTCGGACCGGGCCTCGCGGATCGCGCGCCCGAGACGGTCGCCGATCAGCTGATCGATCGAAGCGGGCTGGTCGCTGGCGGGCACCGCCTCACCTTAGCCCGACTGCCCGGCGCGCTGCGCGAGGCGCCAGACGCGCTCGCGGGTGAACGGCTGGTGGAACGGGCGCTCGCCGAGGGCTCGCGCGATGGCGTTCCCGACCGCGGGGGCGACCGGGTTGTAGGGCGACTCGCTCATCGACTTCGCGCCGAACGGACCGATCGCGTCGTGGGTCTCGGCGAAGTACACCTCGGTGTCGGGGATGTCGGCCATCTGCGGCACCCGGTACGTGCGGAACACCGGATTCACCACGCGCCCGTCCTCGACGAGGACCTCCTCGTACAGCGCGCTGCCGAGACCCTGAGCCGCACCGCCCTCGACCTGCCCGCGGCACTGGGCGGGGTTCATCACGAAGCCCGCGTCGGCGGATTGGATGCTCTGCAGCACGCGGACCGATCCGGTCGACGGGTCCACCGCCACGCGCACCGCGTGCACGTTGAAGGCGAGCGAGCGCAGGTCGCCCCGCTCCCATCCCTCCGCGCGCAGTCCCTCCGGGCGAAGCTCCTCGGGTGCGGCGGCCGCGACGACCTCGGCGAACGACACGACGCGGTCGGGGGTCGAGACCCCGTCCGGCGTGACGACGGCCTCGTCCGTGGACGTGCCGGTGAGCGCGGCGGCAAGAGACCGCATCCGCTCGCGCAGCGCGAGGCACGCCGCGTACAGCGCCTTGCCCGCCACGGTCGTGCCCGCCGAGGCGAATGCGCCGGTGTCGTGCTCGACCGCATCCGTGTCGGCCTGCCACAGCCGCACTCGGTCGCCGGGGGCGGAGAACACGTCGGCGGCGATCTGCCGGAGCACGGTCGAGGTGCCGTTGCCGAACTCGGCGGTGCCGACGCCCAGCAGGTAGGTGCCGGCCGGGGTGAGGGTGACCGTTGCGTGCGCGACGTGCCCGCGCGGGGCCATGGTCGAGATCATCGACGCCGCCATGCCCTCGCCGACCGCCCAGCCCTCGGGGGCCTCGACGCCGTTGCCGCGACGGAGCGCATCCTGCGCGAGGTCGAGGCACTGATCGAGACCGTAGCTTCCCCACGCGACGTCGTCGTGGGGGTGGTCGTCCTGCAGCTCGTCGCCCTCGCGCACGGCGTTGATGCGGCGCAGGTCGAACGGATCGATTCCGAGCTTCTCGGCGAGCATGTCCATCGCCGATTCCACCCCGAGGATCACCTGGCCGAGGCCGTAGCCGCGGAACGCCCCCGAGGGGACGTTGTTCGTGTACACCGCTTCGGCATCGATGCGTCGTGCGGGGCACCGGTAGAGCAGCTGCGACTCGGCGACCGCGTGGAACATCACGCCGATCGCGTGGTTGCCGTAGGCGCCGGTGTCGCTCAGCACGTCGATCGTCATCGCCGTCAGCTCGCCGGCCGCGGTCGCGCCGAGGCTCACCGACACGCGCATCGGATGCCGCATCGACGCCCGCTGGAACTGGTCGGTGCGCGAGAACTCGTAGGCCACGCGCCGGCCGGTGCGCAGCACGGCGAGGGCGACGAGGTCTTCGGTGAAGATCTCCTGCTTGCCGCCGAACCCGCCTCCCACGCGCGGGGCGTACACGCGCACCTTCTCGGGCTCGAGGTCGAGCACGTGGCAGAGCTCGTCGCGGGTGAGGAAGGGCACCTGGGTCGAGGACCGGATGACCAGGCGCCCATCGTCGTCCAGCCATCCGATCGCGCCGTGCGTCTCCAGCTGCGCGTGCGAGACGCGGGATGTCTGCCACGTTCCGCTCACGGTCACGGCGCTGTTCGTCAGGGCGGCCTCGGGGTCGTCGCCCACGGTCTTGTGGGCCGCGGCGACCACGTTCCGCGCCGCCTCGACGACGCGGTCCGCGGGCGTGCGGTCGGGATGCAGGAGCGGCGCGCCCGGGGCGCGAGCGGCTTCGGGCTCGAAGACGGCCGGGAGCTCGTCGTACACCACGACCACCGCGGCGACGGCCGCATCCGCTGCTGTGGCGTCCTCGGCGACGACGGCCGCGACCCGCTGGCCGATGTGGCGCACGACGTCGTCGAGCATCCGCATGTCGTCGGGATCGTCGGTGCGGTGCTCGTGCCGCCCGGAGGAGTAGCGGGTCGCGGGCGCATCCTCGTGCGTGTAGACGGCGACGACCCCCGGGATCGCGAGCGCCGCCGTCGTGTCGATCGAACGGATGCGCGCGTGCGCCACGGGCGAGGTGACGACCTTCAGCACGAGGGCGCCGGTGGTCTCGTCGTCGAACGTGTAGGGCTCCAGCCCCTGCACCACGCGCCGCGCCGCTTCCGGCTGCGTCGAGCGCCCCACGCCTGCGGCCGCGCCTGCGGCCGCGCCGGATCCTGCCACACCCGCGCCGGATCCTGCCACACCCGCGCCGGATCCTGCCACACCCGCGCCGGATCCTGCCACACCTGCGCCCGCGCCACCTGCATCCATGTCCCACTTTCCGTCGGTATGAGGTGCCTTTGCCGACGGTTGTTGGGACATGGAAGGGGTGGGTGTGGAAGGGGTGGTGGTGGAAGAGGTGGCCGAGGGGGGATGCGCCGCGGCTGGGCCGGTCTCACGGACCGGGCCGAGCACCGCCTCGCGGATCGACGCGCGAATGGGGCGGTAGCCGGTGCAGCGGCAGAGGTTCCCCTTCATCCGCCGATCGAGGTCGTCGAGGTCGTGCTCGCACAGGGTGGAGGCGGTCACCGCCATGCCGGGTGTGCAGAATCCGCACTGGAAGCCGAAGTTCTCGACCAGCGCCTCCTGCACCGGATGCAGCTCGTCGCCCGGGGCGAGACCGGCGGCGGTGGTGACGGTGCGGCCTTCCATGCGCGCGGCGGGGATGATGCAGGAGTGCACCGGCTCGCCGTCGAGGATCACGCTGCAGGCGCCGCAGTCGCCGGCGTCGCATCCCTTCTTCACCTCGGTGTGCCCGTGCTCGCGCAGCAGCGTGCGCAGGCACTGGCCCGGGGCGGGGTCGGCCTCGATGGCGGAGCCGTTGACGTCGAACCTCACGCGGCCTCCTCCAGCTGCGCCCGCACGCGCCGCGCCAGCTCGACGCTCACCCCGCGACGCCAGTCGGCGGCCCCCAGCGGGTCGGTGTAGTAGCCGGATGCGCCGGCGACGGCATCCGTCAGCACCTGCTCCTCGGGCAGCGTGGCGAACCGCCGTACGGTCGGCGTGGCGGTGGCGGCGGTGACGGCGAACACGCTCGTGCCGTCGGGATCGATGCGCCCGGTGACCACGGCACCGGATCGGCCGAGCTCGGCCAGCGCGATCTTGCGCAGCGCGGCACGCGACCGCAGGGCGGCGTCGGGGATCTCGATCGCGCGCAGCACATCGCCGCGTGCGAGCGAGTTCATGCCGTTGCCGGTGATGATCTCGGCGACCGGTTGGCGTCGCTCGCGGAGGGTGCCGGGTGCGTCCGGATCGGGCGACCAGATCACCGCGACCCCGTCGAGGGCGACGGTGAAGGCGACCATGCCGGCTGCCGCGAACGAGCGGCAGATGTTGCCGCCGACGGTGGCGGTGTTCCAGATCTTGAACGACGCGAGCAGCGCGTTGGCCGCGTCGACGGCCAGCGGCGCGGCGGTCCAGGCCGCGGGAGCCTCGCGCTCGGCCCAGCGCACGAGGCGCGCGATCGTGCAGGTGGCGCCGATGCGCAGGCCCTCGGCGGTGACCTCGAGGTCCGGCCAGCCCATCGCCATGAGGTCGACGAAGCCGGTCGTGGCCGGCTGCGGTTCGCTCATCAGCCAGGTTCCGCCCGCGATGACGACCTCACCCTCGGCGAGGGCGAGGTCGTCCGCCGTGCGCGCGGCACGGAAGTCGCGGATGGTCGTGATGTCCACGGGCGCCTCGGGATGTTGATCACATGAACAGGTGAGGAGAGTCAACCACCGCGGCATTACGCCGGTGTTTCGCACGCGCGACCCGCGCATCCGTGCGCGTGCTCACGGCCGTGTCGAATGCGCGAGAACTCGCCGAGTGCACGCCCTCGAGACCGTCGCCTCCTCGTTCACTCGCCGAGAACGCGTGCACTTGCCGCACCACCGGCGCAGCCCGGGAACCCGGGCCGGCGTCAGAGCGCGAGCTCGGCGGCGGTGTCGAGGGCCGCCTCGATCGAGCGCATCCAGCCGTCCTTGAGCGCCTGCTTGGTGTCGCCGTAGACCGAGGCGCCGTCGACGAGGTTGCTGGATGCCGCGCACACCATGCCGGCACGCATCCCCCGCAGGCGGGCGACGACGTACATCGCCGAGGCCTCCATCTCCATGTTGAGGATGCCCATGCCGTTCAGCTCCGCGATCAGCTCCGGCGTCTCGGCGTAGAAGGCGTCGCTCGATGTGCTGATCCCAGTATACGCGCGCGTGCCGGCGGCCGTGGCGATCCGCTCCGCGTTCCGCTTCAGCGCGAGCGTCAGCTCGGCATCCGGCAGCGACGGGAAGCCGCGAGGGAGGTACGCATCGGTCGTGCCGTCCATTCGGTAGCTGCCTTCGCTCACGAGGAGGTCGCCGGGCGCGATGCCCGACTGCAGCCCCGCCGACGACCCGACGCGGATGACGCTCGTCACGCCCACGCGCGCGAGCTCCTCGACCGCGATGGCCGTGGAGGGGCATCCCATACCCGTCGAGGTCGCGGTGATGTGACGCCCCTTGTACCAGCCGGTCATGGTGCGGTGCTCCCGGTTGTGCGCGACCTCCCGCACGTCGGTGAGGAACTCCGCGACCAGCGGCACGCGGAACGGATCGCCCGGCAGCAGGGCGACGCTCGACACCTCACCCGGTGCGATGCCGATGTGGTACTGACGGGTGTCGAGGCCGGCTTGCGACTTGTCGACGGGAGCGGGCGTGGTGGACATGGTTCTCCTTCGGGTGCAGCGTCGGATGCGCTGGTGTCCCCGCCCTGAACCGCCCGGAATCCGGTGCTCGGCCGAGAGGCCATGGTTGATAGGACCGCGTCGCGCGGCAGGCTAGCACGAGCGCGCCGGCGACTCCGCGCCGTTCGCGCCGTGACGCGCGCGATCGCGGGTGTCGTGCAGCGGGCCCGTCGTCTCGCGGAGGGGTGCGCCCGTGCCTCCGTGTCTGGCGGCGACGATCTCCGCCAGCGCCGCGATGGCCGTCTCGTCGGGTGAGTGTCCGCCGAGGTCGAGTCCGAGGGGCATGTGGATGCGCGCGATCGCGTCTGCGGACACCCCCCGCTCGGCGAGGAGGTGCGTGCGCCGGGCGACGGTGCGGCGTGCGCCGAGCGCTCCGACGAAGCCCACCGGCAGCGTGATGGCGGTCTGCAGCGCTGGGATGTCCAGCCGCTCGTCGTGGGTGAGGACGCACACCGCCGTGCGCAGATCGACGTCTTCCGGACCTTGGTCGGCGAGGTAATCGTGGGGAGCGGCGACGACGCGGCGTGCGGCATCCGGGAAGCGCTCCGCGGTGACGAGCACCTCCCACGCGTCGACGATCGTCACCGCGAACCCCGCGACGGTCGCGATACGGCACAGCGCCGCAGCGTGCTCGCCGGCGCCGGCGATGATGAGTCGCGGGCGCGGCGCGCGACTGAGCGCGACCATCTCCGGTGGGGTGAGCGTTTCGGATGCCGGCCGCTCACAGGCCGGGTCGGTGGAGGCGGCGTCGACGGCGGGATCCAGGCGCCGGCTCTCGCGGAGGAGGGCTGCGCGGGCGAGGTCGGCCTCGAGCGCGGCGGGGAGTCCCGAGGCGTCGTGGGACGCATACGCGCGTCCCGCGTCGGGCCCCCTGGTGATGAGGCCCACGGTGATCGCACGGTCGGCGTCCTCGCGCTCCAGCACATCGGCGACGACAGGGTCGTCGACGCCGATGGGGTAGGCGAGCACGTCGATGCGGCCACCGCACGCGAGCCCCGCTGCCGGAGCGTCGCGGTCGGACAGGCCGTATGTCGCGCGATGGGCCGATCCGGTCGCCAGCGCGAGACGGGCGAGCACGACGGCATCGGCCTCGACGCATCCGCCCGAGATCGAGCCGATCACCTCGCCCTCGACGGTGACCGCCATCGACGCCCCGACGCCGCGCGGCGCGCTGCCGGGAACTCCGATCACCGTGACGACGCCCAGGCGCTCGCCGGCGCGCAGGCGGCGGTGCGCCTCGGATCCCAAGCCCAGCATGCCGTCACGCTACCCCCGTCGTGTTTCCGGCGCGCTACGCTTCCACGCCATGGGAGACCGCGCCGTGCCGATCGTCGGGCTCGTCCTCGCCGCCGGTGCCGGCACGCGATTCGGCGCTCCCAAGGGCCTGGCGCGAGACGCGGCGGGAACCCCATGGCTCGTGCGGGCGGTGCAGGCCCTGAGCCGAGGAGGGTGCGACCGCGTGCTCGTCGCGGTCGGCGCGCGAGGCGACGAGGTCGCGGGCCTCGTGCCGGCGGGGGCCGAAGTCGTGCACGTCGCCGACTGGGCGGCCGGCCTGTCGGCCACCTTGCGCGCGGGCCTTGTTGCGGCGAACGGCGCGGCGGTGGGTGGCGTGACGGCGCCCGGGGTGACGGCGGGCGGGGTGGCGGCCGTCGTGGTGCTGCCGGTCGACGTGCCCGACGCGCCAGCAGCCGCGGTGCGTCGGGTGATCGACGCCGCGGGAACGGACGTCGCCGGCGCCCTGGTGCAGGCGTCTTACGCCGGAGCCCCGGGTCATCCGGTGCTGCTCGGCGGCCGCCACCTGGATGAGATCGCCCAGCAGGTCGCGGGCGATGACGGCGCCCGCGCCTACCTGCGAGCCCACGCCGTCACGCGCGTCGACTGCGGCGACCTCTGGTCGGGCGCCGACATCGACACCCCCTGACCCGCCGCCACGTCCCGCGCGGCGCTACGTCCCGCGCGACGCCGCATCCCGTATCGAGCCGCGCTGCCGTGAACAACGCAGGAGATTCCTCGGTCCAGCCGCCGGAATGGCCCTGTGGCGGCCTTCGCGGCGCGGATCTCCGGTGTTGTTCGCCACGTGACGGCGTGCCGTCCGGCGGAGTCGGCGCGACTAGCCTGGGAGGGTGGAGATCCTCGCTGCCGCCGTGCTGTTCGTCAACGCCGTCTTCAACGTCGTGGTGTGGCCGCGCTTCTATCCGCGCATCGCGAATGATGCTCGCGCGACCGACGCGAGCGGGAAGCGCACGACGTTCTATCGCGTGCACGTCGTGCTCATCACGATCGCGCTGATCCTCGCCGCGCTGTCGATCGTCGCCGGCGTGCTCGTTCTGCTCTAGAGCCGCCCGGACACACCCGAGACCTGGCACACGGTCCGAGACCTGGCCGCACGCACCCGGTCTCGGAAAGACAGCCCGCTCTCGGGTGTCGCGGATCAGCCGCCGAAAACGACGTTCAGCGGCGCCTGGCCTGCGGCGAGCCGTTCGATCTGCGTTCGCACGAGCGCAGCGATGCGCGGCGTCATCGCGGTCGTCGCGCCGCCGACGTGCGGCACGATCAAGACGCCCGGCAGCGTCCACAGCGGATGGTCTGCCGGCAGCGGCTCGGGATCGGTCACGTCGAGCGCGGCACGGATGCGCCCGCGCGTCACGTGGTCGACGAGCGCATCGGTGTCGATCAGGGGTCCGCGTCCGACGTTGACCACGAGGGCGTCGTCGGGAAGCGCCGACAGGAAACCGTCGTCGATGATGTGGCGCGTGCTGTCGCCGCCGGGCAGCGAGGTGATGACGATGTCGGTGTGCGGCAGCAGCTCGCGCATCTCGGCGACGCCGTGCACGCGCACCCCGTCCTCGTCGCGCGCGCGCGAGGCGACGGGCATGATCTCGACCTCGAAGCCCGACAGGCGGCGGGCGATGGCCTTTCCGACGCCGCCGTAGCCGAGCACCATGACGCGCCGGTCGGCGAGGCTGGGGGCGACGAACGGCTCCCACTGACCGTGCGCCTGCGTGCGTGCGAACCGGTCGATTCCGCGCTGTGACGCAATGGCGAGTCCGACGGCCAGCTCCGCCGTCGACGTCTCGTGCACGCTCGAGGCGTTTGCGAAGCGTATGCCGTCGGGGACGAGGTCCTCGACGCCCTCGTAGCCGATCGACTGCGACTGCACGAGCGCCACATCTAGTCCGCTCAGATGCTCCAGCACCGATTTCATCGACATGTACGGCGGCACGACCATGTCGAATCGCTGCTGCGGGGCGGGGCCGTCCATCGGCCATACGACCACCTCGACGCCTTCGGGAAGAGGTTGGATGTCGTGCGCGAGGCGCTCGGTGGGGACGCTGACGACGAGGGATGAGGTGCCGGAAGTCACCTCGCCACGCTATCGCGTGCGCGCAGATCGGATGCGGTCGGCGCCGGTGGGCGATACGCTCGCGCCGAGCACACGCCGTCGGCGTGACGAGGAGGCCGAGATGACCATTCCCGAGATCAACTACTGGGCCGTGTTGATCGCGACTCTGTCTTCCATGGTGGTGGGGTCGATCTGGTACACGCCGAAAGTGTTCGGTACACGGTGGGCCCGGCTGGCGAAGGTCGACATGGACCGGCCCGCCGCGACCGCGCTGTGGCCGATCATCACGACCCTCATCGTGAGCTTCATCACCGCATGGGTGCTCGCCGGTGCCGCGACGATCGCGTGGCACTTCTACGGCGGCGGATACCTGTGGGCGACGCTGGCCACCTCGGTGATCCTCTGGGCGGGCTTCACCGCGGCGCGCTTCATCACCCACGACGCGTTCGAGGGTCGCCCGACCTCATTGACGGTGCTGAACATCGCGCACGAACTGGTCACGCTCGTCGTCATGGCGATCATCATCGGCGTCTGGCCCCCGGCCGGCACCGTCTGATCCCGCTCTCCCGCCCTCCCGCGGCCCGACGAGCCGCTTTCGCGATTCGTTTGTCACGCGATGTCGGCATCCCCGGCGGATGCGACATCCCGTGACAGGTGAACCGGGGAACGCGGGGCGGGGCGGGGCGGGGCGCGGGAAGGCGCCCCGGGTGACGTCAGGCGGCGGCGACGAGAGTCGAGACGGCCGAGGTGAAGAAGGACAGGCCGTCGACGCCGGAGCGCATCGCCGCAGCTGTGTCGGGCCCGAAGCCGGCCTCGACGGCATGTTCCGGATGCGGCATGAGACCGACGACGTTGCCGCGCTCGTTGGTGAGACCGGCGATGTCATTGAGCGAGCCGTTGGGGTTGACGCCCAGATAGCGGAAGGCGACCAGCCCCTCTCCCTCGATGCGCGCGAGGGTGTCGGCGTCGGCCGTGTACCCGCCGTCGGCGTTCTTGAGCGGGATGACGATCTCCTGCGCCGCGGTGAACTGGGCCGTCCAGGCGGTGTCGGCGTTCTCCACGCGCAGCCGCTGATCGCGGCGGATGAATTGCTGATGGGCGTTGCGGATGAGCCCGCCCGGCAGCAGATGCGCCTCGACGAGCATCTGGAAGCCGTTGCAGATGCCGAGGATGGGCATTCCCGCCGCGGCGGCGTCCTTCACCTCGGCCATGATCGGCGCGAGGGCGGCGATGGCTCCGGCGCGCAGGTAGTCGCCGTAGCTGAAGCCCCCGGGCAGGACGAGTGCATCGACACCGTCGAGGTCGTGCGAGCCGTGCCACAGTGCGACGGGCTCTGCGCCGGCGAGGGCGATCGCGCGTCGCGCGTCGACGTCGTCGAGGGAACCCGGGAAGGTGATGACCCCGATGCGGGCGGTCACTCGACCACCTCGATGCCCACGACGTCTTCGATCACGGAGTTCGACAGGATCTCATCGGCGATCTTGCGCGCCGAGGCGAGCACCTCGTCGGTGACCTCGCCGTCGACGGTGAGCTCGAACCGCTTGCCGATGCGGACGTCCGAGAAATCGGTGTTGCCGAGGCGCCCCAGGGCGCCGGAGACGGCCTTCCCCTGCGGGTCCAGCAGCTCGGCCTTGGGCATGACGTCGACGACGATGGTGGGCATACGAGGCTCCGGATGTCGCGGGCAGGGATCGCGACCATCCTATCTGCGCGGGCCGCGTCTCCGAGCCCGGCGATGGCAAGGAGAGGGTGTGGCCGCGGCCCCCACCGCGGCCACACCCTGTCGAAGGCCGCATCGTCCCCCGGACACCCGCGCCTCCGCTGACGGCGCGGATGAACGCCGGTCAGTCATCGTCGCCGCGGCCGGATTCGACGGGCGAGCCTCGCGGCCCCCACTTCGCCCGAGGTCGAGACGGCGGCGACGTGCACCAGTCAACGGGACAGGGCGGTCAGCGCCCCGGGTCGACGCCGATTCCGGACACTCCCGGACAGACAGATCGCGTTCGCGGGCTCGCTCGGGTCGCCGTGTGACGGTGGAATCGATACCTGCCGATTCGGTGTCGTAGCATCAGGATCACTGTGCCGGGGGGGGGGGCATCGGGGGAGACGATGACAGAAGAAGAGGATGCGTCCACGCGCGCATCTGCACCCTTCGACGCGATCGCCGCGGACCTCCAGCGCCTCCGTATCGAATCCGGCGACGTGTCGTACGCCGACATCGCTGCGCGGATCGCGCGCCGGCGAGAAGCCGAGGGCGCGAGCCCGGCGGGAGCGCGGATCGCCCGCTCGACGGTGTACGACGTGTTCCGGCCCGGCCGGCGGCGCATCAACGCCGACCTCGTCGCCGAGATCGTCCTCGCTCTCGGTGGCGACGAGCAATCCGCCCGCGACTGGCGTCGACGCTGTCTGGCGGCGCGAACCGACCGTGGGGCGGTCGTGGGCGCAGAGGGCCCGGACTCGGATGCCACCGACACGGCCTCGCTGACCACGGCCGCCGACACGGTCCCGTCGCCCAGCACCGGCGCCGTTCCGAGCCCGGGCCAGACGGTCAGCACCAGCCCGCCGCCCAGCACCGGCATCCCCAGCACCAGCCCGACACCCAGTGCCGGCGCGGCACCGACGACGACGCACGCGGACGCTGATGGCCCCACCCTGGCCACGCTGCGGGCGAGCCTGATCGTCGCGATCCTCGTGGGGTCGGTGGGATTGAACCTGTTCGGCACCGCGGTGGCGGGGGAGCTGCGTCTGCCCGTCTACCTCGACATGATCGGCACGGCGACCGCGGCCTTCGCCCTCGGGCCCTGGTACGGCCTGGCGGTCGGGGTGTCCACGAACCTCCTCGCGGCCCTCATCACCTCTCCCGAGACCATGCTGTTCGGGCTCGTCAACGCCGCCGGTGCGGTGCTGTGGGGATACGGGATCCGCCGGTTCGCCCACACGATCCCTCGCTTCGTCGTGCTCAACCTCGTCGTGGCACTCGTGTGCACCCTCATCGCCGCTCCGTTGAACGGACTGCTGTACGACGGAGACGGGTCGGGCCACGTCACCGACGCGTACATCACCGCACTGCGTACCGCGCAAGGCATGTGGCTCGCCGTCTTCTCCGTCAACTTCCTCGCATCGCTTGCCGACAAGCTCATCGCCGGGTTCGCGGCGCTCGCCCTCGCGCGTCTGGTCGCTCCTCTGCGGCTGCGAGACGAGCCCATCCCGCGACTCCTCCGCCCGCGATCACGCCGCCGCTGAGGCTGTATTCCACGTCATGAATGTGGCGTGACGCCGCGTCCGAGTAGCGCGTGACCAAACCGTGATCAGGGTGGGAGCGCTCCCTTGACATCGTGAGAGCGCTCCCGTAGCGTCTCTCCTCGTTCGGTGAGAGCGCTCTCATGACTTGCATGCGGCGAGCACCGGCATCCACCAGGACCCACACCACAAAGGAGTGACCCGTGAAATCACGCGCCTTGCGCCGCGCCGCTGCCGCGGCAGCCGCGGCATCCGCCACAGCCCTCGTCCTCGCCGGCTGTGCCGGCTCGTCGGACTCGTCGAGCAGTGGCTCGGGCGATGAAGAGGTCGAGCTGACGATCGCCACCTTCAACGACTTCGGCTACACCGATGAGCTCCTGCAGGAGTACATGGACGAGCACCCGAACGTCACGATCGTGCACAACCGCGCGGCCACCTCGAATGACGCCCGCGCCAACTACTTCCAGAAGCTCGGCAAGACCGGCCTCGCCGACATCGAGGCCATCGAGGTCGACTGGCTGCCCGAGGTGATGGAATACGCCGACCTGCTCGCCCCGGTTCCCACCGACCTGTCCGACCGCTGGCTCGACTGGAAGGTTGAGGCCGCCACCGACGCCGAGGGCAACCTCATCGGATACGGCACCGACATCGGGCCCGAGGGCGTGTGCTACCGCTCCGACCTGTTCGCCGAGGCGGGCCTGCCCACCGATCGCGACGAGGTCGCCGCGATGCTCGAGGGCGACTGGTCCACCTACTTCGAGATGGGCGAGCAGTACGTGGAGGCCACGGGGAACGCCTTCTTCGACTCCGCCGGCGGCACCTACCAGGGCATGGTCAACCAGCTGCCCGCTGCTTACGAAGACCCCGAGACGGGGGAGATCACCGCGACCGAGAACCCCGAGGTCGCCGACATCTACGACCAGGTGCTCGAGGCGAGTGCGGACCAGTCCGCCCACCTCGGTCAGTGGTCCGACGACTGGTTCGCCGGCCTGTCCAACGGCGCCTTCGCCACCATGCTCTGCCCGGGCTGGATGCTCGGCGTCATCGAGGGCAACGCAGCCGACACCACCGGCTGGGACATCGCGAACGTCTTCCCGAACGGCGGCGGCAACTGGGGCGGGTCGTACCTGACCGTCCCCGGCAACGGCGCCAACGTCGAGGCCGCGCAGGAACTGGCCGACTGGCTGACCGCTCCCGAGCAGCAGATCAAGGCGTTCGAGGCCGCTGGAACGTTCCCGAGCCAGAACGAGGCGCTCACCGACCCGACGCTGCTGGAGGCGACCAACGCCTACTTCAACGACGCACCGGTCGGATCGATCCTGAGTGACCGGGCCAACGCCGTCACCGTGTCGCCGTTCAAGGGCGAGTACTACTTCCAGATCAACGACGCGATGCAGCAGGCGCTGACCCGTGTCGAAGACGGGACGCAGGACGCCCAGACCTCGTGGGACCAGTGGGTCTCCGAAGTCGAGCTCATCGGCTGACACCCTTCGGGGGCGGGTGCGAGCGCGCACCCGCCCCCGAAGCGACGAGCGCCCCCGCCGTATCGCACGCATGAAACGAGGACCGTCGTGACCGCGACAACCACCCCGCCGAAGGCCCCGAGCCGGCGGAGCGAGACCCCCGAGCCGGAGCGCCCCGTCAAGCGGATCGCCTTCGGGCATCGGCTGAGCACCTGGGACCTGAAGTTCTCGCCCTACCTCTACATCTCGCCGTTCTTCATCCTGTTCGCGATCGTCGGGCTGTTCCCGATCGCCTACACCGCGGTCATCTCGTTCATGGACTGGGACCTGGTGCGAAACGCGGGCGAATTCGTCGGCTTCGAGCAGTACGGCTGGATCCTCGGGAACCCGAAGTTCTGGATCGCCCTGCGCAACACCTTCAGCATCTTCCTGCTGTCATCCATCCCGCAGCTGATCGCCGCGATCTTCATCGCCGCGATGCTCGACCAGAACATCCGCGCCAAGACCTTCTGGCGCATGGGGGTCCTCGTCCCCTATGTCATGGCTCCGGTGGCCGTCGCCCTCATCTTCAGCAACCTGTTCGGCGACCAGTACGGCCTCGTCAACACGACCCTGCAGAACCTCGGCATCCCCGCCATCCAGTGGCACTCGGATGCGTTCGCCAGCCACATCGCGATCGCGACGATGGTGAACTTCCGCTGGACCGGTTACAACACCCTCATCCTGCTGGCGGCGATGCAGGCCATCCCGCGCGACTACTACGAGGCCGCGACGGTCGACGGCGCGGGCAAGGTGCGCCAGTTCTTCTCGATCACCGTGCCGAGCCTGCGCCCGACGCTGATCTTCGTGATCATCACCTCCACCATCGGCGGTCTGCAGATCTTCGACGAGCCGCGCATGTACGACCAGTACGGCACCGGCGGGCCGAACTCGCAGTGGCTGACGATCACCCTCTGGCTCTACAACATCGGCTGGGGCGAATGGAACTTCGGCCGCGCCGCCGCCCTCGCGTGGATCCTCTTCATCATCATCCTGCTCATCGGCGTCATCAACCTGTTCGTCACCCAGGGGCTGGTGCGCACCGAAGGAACCCGCACCACCCAGACCCGATCCGAACGCCGCGCCGCCGCCCGATCCGCCCGGCTCGCCGTGCAGAGCGACGCTCGTGCGCGTGCCGCATCCGCGACCGGCCCGACCCGAGAGGACGAGCGATGAGCACCACCACCACTCCTCCCGTCACCATCGCCGACAGTGACATCCCCGCCGAGGAGAAGCGACGCCCGCGTCGCCGCCGCGCGATCCGCGGATCGCGACCGGGCTGGTTCGTCTACGGTGCGCTGGCGATCGTGCTCGGCGGGTCGCTGTTCCCCTTCTACTGGTCGTTCCTCATCGGATCCGGCGACGCCTCCACCATCCGCGACCCCGACATGTCGTGGCTGCCCGGCGGCAATTTCATCGACAACGCCCTCGCGGTCGTCAACGACCCGGCCGTGAACTTCTGGCTCGCGCTGTGGAACTCCATCTACAGCTCGGCGCTCATCGCCCTGTCCGTCGTGTTCTTCTCGACCCTCGCCGGCTGGGCCTTCGCGAAGCTGCGGTTCCGCGGTGCCAACTGGCTGCTCGTCTTCGTCATCGCCACGATGGCCGTGCCGATGCAGCTCGGCGTCGTTCCGCTGTACATCCTCTTCGCCGACCTCGGCTGGACCGGCCAGATCGGTGCGATCATCGTTCCGGCACTGGTGACGGCATTCGGGGTGTTCTGGATGACGCAGTACCTGCGCCAGTCCGTTCCCGACGAGCTCATCGAGGCGGCGCGCGTCGACGGTGCGACATCGTTCCGCACCTTCTGGACGATCGGCCTGCCCGCCGCGCGCCCGGCCGCCGCGATGCTCGGACTGTTCACGTTCGTGACCGCCTGGAACAACTTCTTCTGGCCGTTCATCGTGCTCGACCGGCAGAACCCGACGCTGCCGGTGGCGCTGTCGCTGCTGCAGTCGAACTACTTCGTCGACTACTCCATCGTGCTGGCGGGCGTGCTGCTGGCGACCATCCCCCTGTTGATCCTCTTCGTGTTCGTCGGCAAGCAGCTGGTGAGCGGCATCATGGCAGGAGCCGTGAAGGGATGAGCACCATGACCGCCACCACCTCCCGAGAGGACTCCCCCCGGATGACCGCCCCCTCGCGCCCGTTCCCGTCGGACTTCCTGTTCGGCGCCGCCACCGCGGCCTTCCAGATCGAAGGCGCGGCCCGCGAGGACGGTCGTCGCGACTCGATCTGGGACGCGTTCTGCCGGGTGCCCGACGCCGTGATCAACGGCGACAACGGCGACGTCGCCTGCGATCACTACCACCGCTACCGCGACGACGTCGCGCTCATGTCGGACATGGGCCTGAACACCTATCGCTTCTCGACGTCGTGGTCTCGCGTGCGGCCCGACGGCGGCGCGGTGAACGCGGCCGGCGTCGACTTCTACAAGCGTCTCGTCGATGAGCTGCTGGATGCCGGCATCCTGCCCTGGCTCACCCTCTACCACTGGGATCTGCCGCAGGCGCTGCAGGAGAAGGGCGGGTGGGCGAACCGCGACACGGCAGCCCGCTTCACCGAGTACGCGCTCGACATGCACGACGCCCTGGGCGACCGGGTGCGCGTGTGGACGACCCTCAACGAACCGTGGTGCTCGTCGTTCCTCAGCTACACCGCCGGCATCCACGCCCCCGGTCACTACAGCGTGGAAGAGGGCCTGCTCGCCTCGCACCATCTGCTGCTCGGGCACGGACAGACGATCTCGGCGCTCCGTGAGCGCGACGCGTCGCTGAACCTCGGCATCACGCTGAACCTCACCGTCGCCGACGCCGTGGATCCCGCCGACCCCGCCGACGCCGACGCCGCGCGTCGCATCGACGGACAGTTCAACCGCTGGTTCCTCGATCCGATCTTCCGCGGGGAGTACCCGGCGGACGTGGTCGAGGACATCCGGCGAGTGGATGCCGACGCCGTCGCCGCGTTCGAGACCGCCGTGCGGCCGGGCGACCTCGAGACGATCGCGAGCCGCATCGACTCGCTCGGCGTGAACTACTACCACGGCGAGTACGTGGGCGGTCACGAGCCGGAGGTCGCACCCGTCGGCGGCGATGCGCCCACCGCGCGTCCCGCGCACTCGGCGTTCCCCTCGCACGAGGGCATCTTCTGGCACGAGCGGGGACTTCCGCGCACCCCGATGCAGTGGGAGGTGCAGCCGGAAGGACTCACCCGCCTGCTGCAGCGGGTGTCGGCCGACTATGCGGGCCCGGCCGGGACGGCGCTGTACGTCACCGAGAACGGCGCCGCCTACGACGACGTCGCGATCGTCGAAGACGGCGAGACCCGTGTGCACGATGCCGACCGCGTCGAGTTCCTGCGCGGACACTTGGGCGCCGTGCTCGACGCGATCGAGGCCGGTGTCGAGGTCGGCGGGTACTTCTACTGGTCGATGCTCGACAACTTCGAGTGGGCGTGGGGCTACGAGAAGCGGTTCGGCATCGTGCGCGTGGACTACGCCACGCAGGAGCGGGCCGTGAAGGACAGCGGTCGCGAGTACGCTCGCATCATCGCCTCGCGCGCGCTGTGATCCCGCACCGCCCGATCGCGCAGGCGTAGGGAAGGAGTCGTGGTGACCACGTCGTCCGCAGCTCGCGGGGCCGTCACGATCGAGGAGGTCGCCGCCGAGGCCGGGGTGTCGAGGTCGACGGTGTCACGCGTCGTCAACGGTTCCCCCGCCGTCAGCCCGGAGGCCGTCGAAGCGGTCACCCGCGCGATCGCCGACCTCAACTACGTGCCCAACCGCGCCGCGCGCACCCTCGCCAGTCGTCAGACCCACGCGATCGCGCTGATCGTGCCCGAGGACACCACGCGGTTCTTCGGGGACCCGTTCTTCGCCTCGGTCGTCTCCGGCATCAATGCACGCCTCAGTCAGTCCGACTACGTGCTCAACCTCGTGATCGCGAGCGACGACCCGGGCGACAAGACCACGAGCTACATGCGCTCGGGTGCGGTCGACGGCGCCATCGTCGTCTCCCACCACACCAGCGACACGTACCTGGATCGCATCGCTGCCGCCGTCCCCGTCGTCTACGGCGGCCGTCCCGTGACCACGCGCGAACGCGACTACTACGTCGACGTCGACAACCGCCGCGGCGGCTACGAGGCGACCGCGCACCTGATCGGCAAGGGCCACCGCACGATCGCCTCGATCAGCGGCCCGCTCGACATGCCGGCGGCGATCGACCGCCTCCAGGGGTATCGCGATGCCCTCGCCGCCGCCGACCTCGCCGAGGGAATCGTCGAGGACGGCGACTTCACCACCGACGGCGGCGCCGCCGCGATGCGCCGCATGCTCGCGGCGGGTCCCTGCCCCGAAGCGATCTTCGTCGCGAGCGACCTCATGGCGCAGGGTGTGCTCAGCGTGCTGGCGGCCGAGGGCATATCGGTTCCCGGTGACGTCGCGATCGTCGGGTTCGACGATTCCCCGGTTGCGACATCCGTCACCCCACGGCTGACGACGGTTCGCCAGCCGTCGTTCGAGCAGGGCGAGCAGATGGCGAGCATGCTGCTCGACCGCCTCGCCGGGCTCGAGCCTGCCCACGTGACGGTGCTTCCCGCCGATCTCATCGTGCGCGACTCCGCCTGATCGCTGCACGGAGCCGCCTCACCCGCGGCCGGAGACCCCCGCGTGCAGCACGTTGTTCCAGGGGTCGTCGAAGGTGACGGTGCGGCCGTCGTCGCGCACCGGCACCCCGCGATCCCGAAGCCGTTCGCCCAGGGCGCCGAGGGCGTCGTCGTCGGGGAGCACCAGGTCCACGCGGCCCAGGCCGAGCGCGGGCATGCGCGGGCCGGCCCCCCGAGAATTCCAGACGTTCATCGCCATGTGATGGTGGTATCCGCCGGCGCTGACGAAGACGGCCTGGTTCCCGAGGGATGCGGTCACATCGAACCCCATCGTGTCGGCGTAGAACGCGCGCGCCGTGGCGGCATCCCCGACGGACAGATGCACGTGTCCGACCGCGGCGGGATCGTCGGCGGTGGCACCGAGCGCCGCCTCATCGGTGAGATGTTCGGAGAGGAACGCGTTCGGGTCGAGGAACAGCGTCGCCATCTCGACCTGGCCGTGGGTCCACGACCACTCCGTGCGCGCTCGATCCCAGTAGAGTTCGATGCCGTTGCCCTCGGGATCGGTGAGGTAGAACGCCTGACTGACGAGATGATCGGCCGAGCCGGTGAAGCTTCCCGGGGCGTGGCGCGCGACGGAGTACAGGGCGGCGGCCAGGGCGCGCTGGCTCTCGAAGAGGATCGCGGTGTGGAACAGCCCTGCCGATCCGGGAACGGCGTGCCGGAGCGTCGGCTCATGCCGCAGCACCAGGATTGCGTGCCCGGCACGGCCGAGGGTCGCCGACGTCGCGTCCTCGGCGAGCACCTGCAGAGTGACGACGTCGCGGTAGAAGCGCATCATCGCGTCGAGATCGGCGACGAGCAGCGTCACCGCGCCCATCGAGGTCGCGGACGCCAGCCGGTCGCCGCGGGTTTTCTCATTCATGGGAATGAACAACCGCGGCGACCGTCGTGGTGTTCCGGATCACTCCGGGTCGCCGCCGAGAGCCCCGACAGCCGGGATGGGGCCACCGTCGTCGGCGCCGGTTCTGCGGGCGCGGGCGATCGCGTTGCCGAGGTGGTAGATCAGCAGCGCCGCGGCGGAGCCGATGACGATGGCTCCCAGCTGGAAGTCGCCCCACTGCATCGTGAATCCGGCGATGGCGACGACCAGCGCGACGGCTCCGGTGTACTGGTTGACCGGACGCGAGAAGTCCACGCGGTTGTCGACCCAGATCTTGATGCCGATGATGCCGATGAGGCCGTACAGCGCGGTCGTCACCCCGCCGAGCACGCCCGCGGGGATCGAGTTGAACAGCTCGCCCACCTTCGGCGACAGGCTGAGCAGGATGGCGGTTGCGCCGGCGACCCAGTACGCCGCCGTCGAGTACACCCGTGTAGCGGCCATCACGCCGATGTTCTCGCCGTAGGTGGTCGTTCCCGAGCCGCCGAACAGGCCCGCGACGGTGGTCGCCGCGCCGTCGGCGAGGAGCGCGCGGCCGGTGTGACGGTTGACCGATGCATCCGTCATCGCCGCGACCCCCCGCACGTGGCCGACGTTCTCGGCGATCAGCACCAGCACCACCGGCAGGAACATCGCGATCACCCCCCACGTCTGGGGCGAGGCGAAGTCGGCGATCTGGAAGGGCGGCAGGCCCACCCAGGCGGCCTCGTTCAGCGCCGTGAAGTCGACCTCGCCCGAGAGAAGGGCGACGACGTAGCCGACGATCACGCCGAGGAAGATCGAGATGCGGCCGAGGAAGCCGCGGAAGAGAACGCTGAACAGCACCACGGAGACGAGCGTGATGGTCGCCGTCAGGGGCTGCTGCTGGAAGTTGTCCCACGCCACCGGGGCGAGGTTGAAGCCGATGAGGGCCACGATTGCACCGGCGACGACCGGCGGCATGAGGCGGTCGATCCATCCGAGTCCGGCGACCTGCACGATCACGCCCACGGCCGCCAGCAGCACGCCGACGGCGACGATGCCCGCGAGCGCCGACCCCATGCCCGCGGTGGCGGTGGCGGCGGTGACCGGAGCGATGAATGCGAACGACGAACCCAGGTAGCTGGGAAGCTTGTTGCGCGTGATCAGCAGGAACAGGATCGTGCCCACGCCCGAGAACAGCAGCGTCGTGGGCACGGGGAATCCGGTGAGCACCGGCACGAGGAACGTCGCACCGAACATCGCGATGACATGCTGCATGCCGATCGCTATCGTGGCGGGCCAGTTCAGCCGCTCCCCGGGCGCCACCACCTTGCCGGGCTCGACGGTTCGACCGTTTCCGTGCAGGGACCAGACAGGCATACGTGCTCCTCGAGGCTGGGCGACAGGCGAATCCGCGCCGCCGACACGATATCGGGTGTCGGCGGCGGCATCCGTCAGCGCTTCGTCATGCTTTCGGCGCGTCCGGCGGGGGAGGATGGATGCATGAAGCGCGGAACCGTCGTCGCCCTCGCCGTCGCGGGCCTTCTGGTCGTCGGTGTCGGGGGCGCGGTCGCCCTGTCCGTGACCGGCGGTGGAGAGCCCGCCGCGGTCGAGACGCCCACGAGCGAGGCGGATCCCACGGGGGAGGCGGATCCCACGGGCGAGGCGGAAGAGTCCGACGCCGATGCCGGGGGGTCCGACGCGGCCGATGGCGACGAGGCGGCGGATGCCGGCGACGCGGCCGCCGGGGCCTCGCCCGGTGCGTACGTGGAGTACAGCGAGAGCGCGCTCGCCGCGGCCGAGGGCACGCGCGTGCTGTTCTTCCACGCCACGTGGTGTCCGCAGTGCCGCGCGCTCGACGACGACATCGTCGCGCAGGGCGTGCCCGACGGGGTGACCGTGCTCAAGGTCGACTACGACACGCAGCAGGACCTGCGGCAGCGATACGACGTCCGTCAGCAGACGACGGTCGTCGCGCTGGACGACAGCGGTGCCGCGACGGCGTCGTTCGTGCCCTATGACGACCCGACGCTCGAGACGGCGCTGACCGGCCTCGGCCTGGACTGATGCTCGGGCTCACGCTGGTGGCGTTCGCGGCGGGTGTGCTCACGGTGCTCGCGCCGTGCGTGCTGCCGCTGCTGCCCGTGATCGTCGGCGGCACCGCGGCGCGCACCCGGGCCGATGCCGGCATCGCCGAGCGGCAGTGGTTCCGGCCGTTGGTCATCGCGGGATCCCTGGCGGCCTCGGTGATCGCCTTCACCCTGCTGCTGAAGGCGACCTCGGCGCTCCTCGGCGTGCCGGCATGGATCTGGCAGGCCGTCTCGGGCGTCATCGTCGCCGTGCTCGGCCTCACGATGCTCTTCCCGGCGCTGTGGGAGCGGGTCACCGTCGCCACCGGGCTGCAAGCCGGCGGCGGTCGCCTGCTCGATCGCGGATACCGTCGCGGCGGGCTCACGGGCGACGTCGCCCTGGGCGCCGCGCTCGGTCCGGCCTTCAGCAGCTGCTCGCCCACCTACGCGCTCATCGTGGCGACCGTGCTTCCCGCGAGCTTCGCCGCCGGCACGGTCTACGTCACCGCCTACGCGATCGGTCTCGCGCTCGCTCTGCTCGGGGTGGCGCTCGCCGGCACGGCGATCGTGCGCAGGCTCGGCTGGCTGAGCGACCCGCACGGCGTGTTCCGCCGCGTTGTCGGCGGCATCCTGCTCGTCGTGGGGGTGGGTGTCGCGCTCGGGTGGGACCGCGTGCTCCAGACCTGGGTGCTCGACCAGGGCTGGTACGAGCCGATCGAGAACCTCGAGCGCCTTCTCCTCGGCTGACGACACCGCCTCCGGTGGGGGTCAGGCGGTGAGGCGGTCCAGGAGCTCGCGGTAGCGGGCGGCGGTGCGCTCGACGATCTCGGCGGGGAGCTCGGGAGGCGTTCCGGTCTTGTCCCAGTGCGCGGCGAGCCAGTTGCGCACGATCTGCTTGTCGAAGCTCGCCATGCGCTCGGCGGGGGTCGAGCCGTCTCGCCACGCATCCGCATCCCAGTATCGTGACGAGTCGCTCGTGAGCACCTCGTCGGCCAGGGTCAGGGTGCCCTCGGCATCGAGGCCGAACTCGAACTTCGTGTCCGCGAGGATCAGCCCCGCAGCCTCGGCAGTGGCGGCGGCGCGGGTGTAGATCGCCAGCGACGCGTCGCGCAGGGCCGCCGCCTGATCCTCGCCGACGAGCTCGACGGACTGCTCGAACGTGATGTTCTCGTCGTGCTCGCCCAGGGGGGCCTTGTAGGCCGGGGTGTAGAGCGGCTCGGGAAGGCGGTCGCCGTCCTCGAGCCCCGCCGGCAGCAGAATGCCGCAGACGGTGCCCGACGAGACGTACTCCTGATAGCCGGAACCCGTGAGGTAGCCCCGCACGACGCACTCGATCGGCAGCATGTCGAGAGAGCGCACGACCATCGCGCGGCCCGCCACCGCAGCCGGCGGCTCGGCGCCGTCGACGATGTGATTCGGAATGCGCGGACCGCCGTCGGAGCCCGCGAGGCGGTCGAACCACCACATGCTGAGGCGCGTCAGCAGTTCGCCCTTGCCCGGGATGCCGGGGGAGAGCACATGGTCGAAAGCCGACACGCGGTCGCTCGCGATCACGAGCATCCGATCGGCGTCTGCAGCGTCGGCCACGTCGGCGGGAACGTACAGGTCGCGGACCTTGCCCGAGTAGACGTGACGCCAACCGGGCAGGTCGGCCGAGGCGGGGGCGGGTGCGTCGGTGCTCACCCGCCCATTATCCCGGTCGCCCCGGGCCGCGACCTGCCGCTCCACCCGGCCGCGCGGTTCACAACTCCTCAAACGGGACATGCGCAGCGGTGAAATCGCCCCGTTCTGCCGTCGCGGCAGCCGTTTGTGCGGAGTTACGCACGCGCCGCCGCGTGGGCGGGGCGCCGCCGCGTGGCAACCGATGCGACGTGGCGGTCGGCATCCCCCGGGCGGCGACCTGCCGCTCCGCCCCGGGCGCGGTTCACAACTCCTCAAACGTGCGCGCATGTCGGGCGAAACGGCGGCGGATGAGCCCGTGGCGGTCGGAATCTGCGGAGTTGTGAACGAGCGAGCGAGGCTGCGGGAGGCGGAAAGGCCTCGAGGGCGCGTGGTTGGGGCTCAGGCGACGGAAGTGTGCACCGCGAGCGAGGCTGCAGGCGGCAGCGTGGTCGGCGTGGCCGCCGCGGCGCGATCCGAATCAGGCGTCGGCGGCGCGTGCGGCGATGTCGCGGCGGTGCTGGCCGCCCTCAAGGCCGATCGCGTCGACGCCGCGGTAGACGCGATCGCGCGCGTCTGCCAGTGACGACCCGACGCCGACGACGCTCAGCACGCGTCCGCCGGTGGCGAGGAATTCGCCGTCGTGCAGCGCGGTCGCGGCGTGGGCGAGGTGCACCCCGTCGAGGGCTTCGGCCCGGTCGAGGCCTGACAGTGTGCGTCCGGTCGCCGGGGATGCGGGATACCCCTCGCTCGCGATCACGACGGTGACCGTCGCGGCATCCGAGAACGACGGGCGGTCGTGGTCCTCGAGGTGTCCCGACGCCGCGGCCAGCAGCAGCTCCGACAGCGGATCGGCGAGGCGCGGAAGCACGACCTGCGTCTCGGGGTCGCCGAACCGCGCATTGAATTCGATCACCTTCACACCCGTGTCGGTGAGGATGAGGCCCGCGTACAGAAGCCCGATGAACGGCGTACCCTCGGCATCGAGCTGGCGGATGACGGGCTCGGCGATCTCGCGGGTGACGAGGTCGACGAAGGCGTCTTCGCCGCCGAAGCCGTCGGCCAGCCACGGCAGTGGTGAGTAGGCGCCCATGCCGCCGGTGTTGGGACCGGCGTCGTCGTCGGCGAGGCGCTTGAAGTCCTGTGCCGGGCTGAGCGGTAGTACGTGGTCGCCGTCGGACAGGAAGAACAGCGAGACCTCGGGGCCGGCCAGGAACTCCTCGACGAGCACCGGCCCGCTCGGGAGATACTGCGCGGCGTGGGCGAGGGCGGCGTCGCGGTCGCCGGTGACGATGACGCCCTTGCCCGCGGCGAGTCCGTCGGCCTTCACGACGTGCGGCGAGCCGAGGTCGTCGAGGGCGGCCTCGACCTCGTCCGGCGTGGCGGCGCGCACGGCGCGGCCGGTCGGCACGCCGGCGGCATCCATCACCCGCTTGGCGAAGGCCTTCGAGCCCTCCAGCTGCGCGGCGGCGGCGCCCGGACCGAAGACGGGGATGCCGCGCTCGCGGAGTGCGTCGGCGACGCCCGCCACGAGGGGCGCCTCAGGGCCGATGACGACCAGGTCGACGGCGTTCTCCATGGCGAACGTGGTCACCGCGACGGGATCGTTCGGGTCGAGGCTGACCAGAGTGGCGTCACGCCCCATGCCGGCATTCCCCGGCGCAGCAAGGATGTCGTGCGCGGCCTGCTCGGACCGGAGAGCGAGGATGATGGCGTGCTCGCGGGCACCCGAGCCGAGAACGAGGATCTTCACCCCGCCAGCCTAACCGCGGCCTTCTTCCGCCTTCTCGTCTTCCGGCCCTTGACCTTCGCCGTCTGGGCCCTCCTCCGCCTTCTCGTCTTCCGGCGCTTGACCTTCGCCGTCTGGACCCTCCTCCCTCATCCGCGCCTCAACTCAGGCTGTGTGTCGGCTTGTGGCTGAAGACAGCCGGGTTTCGGGGTAGATCCCGCTCCCAGCCTGAGTTAGGGCCGGGTGGCCTGGGTCGGAGGGCCGGGTGGCCGGGTGGCCGGGTGGTCGAAGGGCCGGGTGGCTGGGTCGGAGGGCCGGGTGGTCGGAGGGTCGGGTGGCTGGTGGCGAGCGGCCGGTGGCGGGTAGGTCAGCGTCGGCCGTGGTGTGTGGCCGTGCGGCGGGGCTGCTCGGCGATTGCGCCTCCTGCGCCGTGCCCCAACTCAGGACGGGTGTCGGGTTGTGGCCGAATAGGCCGGATTTTGGAAGTCGATGCCGCCCCCAGCCTGAGTTAGGACCGGGTGAGACGCGGCGGGGGCCAGGATCCGCGGGTGGCCGGTGGCCGGTGGCCGGTGCGGGTGGCGGGTGGCGGGGTCGGGAGGTCCGGGATCGCCGGTTGCCGGGATGGCGGGTGGCGGGTGGCGACGGCCGAGCGGGGATAGCCTCAAGGAATGGCTCGGAAGATCACGACGGATGAAGGCCGCGCCGCGCTCGCGGCTGTGAGCGGCGCCGCGGCGGCCGGCGGCGAACCCGTCCGCGCCGACCTCGGCACCGGCGTGCGTTACCTGCTGCAGTTGCTCGCCGAGAAGGCGCCGGGGAACTCCGTCGAGGTGCGCGTGCCGCCGTTCGGCGCCGTCCAGGTCGTGGAAGGTCCGCGCCACACCCGAGGAACTCCGCCGAACGTCGTCGAAATGACGCCCGCCACGTGGATCGCCCTGGCGACGGGAGAGTCGACATGGTCGGATGTCGCCGGCACCGCGCAGCTGAGCGCGTCGGGCACGCGTGCCCGGGAGATCGCCGCTCTGCTTCCGCTCCGGCCCTGACGGACTGTGCGATGCCCGGGCGGGTGCGGGAATGCGCCGGCGCGGCGGGTGGGATAGATTAGGTTAGCCCACCCTAAGTAGGCGATTTTTCGCCTCGTGCATGTCAGGAGTCCGCGTGCGCTCTGCCCGTTCGACCCCCTCTCCCCGCCCCATCGGACCCGCGCACGCCGCCGGCCCCGCCCGCCGGGTCCGTGTCGTCCTGGCTTCCGCCCTCGCGACATCCGTTGGCGCTCTCACCGCGGTCGCCGCGGCGCCCGCCGCGACCGCGGCGACGACGCCGACCCCGGAGGCGACCACCTGTCAGGTCGTCGAGGCCCACGCGTCATGGGGGTTCAAGGAGTCCTTCCGGTCCTACATCTCGGGATCGATCGCGCACGGTGAATGGGAGACCTCGGGGGACGTGTCCTACGCCACGCCGGAGTTCCTCTTCGCGTCATCGGCGGGTGAGGTCTCCTCCGACGGTTCTGCCGGGACGGTCCCGGTCGACGGCGGCATCCACTTCACCGGCCACGACGGGCTTCTCGACACGACGGTCGAGAACCCTTCGCTCGTCATCGTCGACGCCGCCACGGCGCAGATCGTCGTCGACATCACCGGCGTCTCGATGGAAGATGCGATGGCCGGAGACGCCACCGCTGAGACGCTGACCGAGGTCGGCTTCGTCGAGGTCGACCTCGGGGGGATGACCGTGACCACCGACGGCGACAGCGTCACCCTCGCGGTCGAGGATGCTCCGACAGCGATCACCGAAGACGGGTTCGCCGCGTTCGGCAGCTACGAGCCGGGTACCGCCTTCGATCCGCTGAGCTTCACCATCGTCGCCGAGTGCCCGGCCGCCGCCTCTCCGACCCCCGAGCCCAGCACGTCGACCGTTGACGCCGCCGCAGTCGACGTCGATCCGCCGGCGGCGACCGCCGACAACGCCTCGTGGCTCGTGTGGACCGGCATCGGCGCGGTGATCGCGGCGGCGGCGACGGCTGCCGTCGTCGTGCCGCGCCGCCGTCGTCGCGGAGGCGATTCCGAGGTGGCCCCGTGAGACGACGCGCGACGGTCATGCTCTTGGGCGTCCTTCTGATCGTCACGGGATGCGCAACCGCGCCTTCCGCTGCGGACGAGACCGTGACGGCCTCCGCCCAGGTGCCGTTGAGCGACGTCGTGCCGCTGGCGGATCCGCGCGCGTGGACGGGGGAGTCCACGGCGGTCATCGACGAGGCGGAGATTGTGCCGGTGGTCGAATCCCCGTCGCAGGAGCTGCCGGCCGAGGTCGTCTCGCACGACCTCGGCGGCGACACCGACGTCGTCGTCTCCGACACGTCGCGCGTGGTCGCGATGGATCTCTCGGGGTCGCTCGCCGCCACCGTGTGGGGCCTCGGCTTCGGTGAGACGCTCGTCGGCCGCGACGTGTCGACGACCTTCCCAGGCGCCGTGGATCTGCCCGTCATCACCACCGACGGCCACAGCGTCAATGCCGAGGCGGTCATCGCCCTGGCGCCCACACTGGTCCTCACCGACGGGAGCATCGGGCCACGGGATGTGGTCGAGCAGCTTCGTGACGTCGGCATCACGGTCGTCTTCGTCGAGGAGTCCGCCTCCCTCGACGGGGCCGCCGAGCTCGCGCGCGACGTCGCTGCGGTGTTCGGTGCCCCCGAAGCCGGAGAGCTCCTGGCCGATCGGATCGACGCCGAGCTCGCCGAGGTGTCCGCCCAGATCGCACGTCTCGCGCCTTCCGATCCGGATGATCGGCTGCGCATGGTGTTCCTCTACCTGCGGGGCACGGCCGGGGTCTACTACCTGTTCGGCGAAGAATCCGGGGCCGACACCCTGATCGAAGGCCTCGGGGGCGTGGATGTGGCCGGAGAACTCGGGTGGCGGGGGATGCAACCGCTCACGGACGAGGCCATGGTCGCCGCCGATCCTGACCTCATCCTCGTCATGACCGGTGGCATCGAATCCGTGGGCGGTGTGGATGGACTGCTCGCCGACAAGCCGGCCATCGCCCTCACCTCAGCCGGCGAGCACCGCCGCTTCGTGGACATGGCCGACGGGCAGATCCTCTCCTTCGGGCCGCGATCGGCCGACGTGCTCGCTGCGCTCGCCCGGGCGATCTACGCCCCGGACGAGCGGTGACCGCTCCCGCGGCGACCACTCCGGCCGCTACCGCGCGTCGTGTGCGTCGGAGCGTCGTCATCGGATCAGGACTGCTGCTGCTGGTCATCGGCATCGTGCTTTCGGCCGGCATCGGGCAGCTGCCGATCGGCCCCCCGGAGGTGGTCGGATCGCTGTTGCGCGCCGCCGGGATCGACAACGCCTGGGCGCCGGTGGACCCGCTCATCGAGCAGACGCTCTGGCAGATCCGGCTCCCTCGCGTGGTGATGTCGGTCGCGGTCGGCGCGCTCCTCGCCGTTGCCGGGGCCGTGATGCAGGCGATCTTCGCCAATCCGCTGGCCGAGCCCGGCGTCGTCGGTGTCTCCTCGGGCGCCGCCGTCGGTGCGGCGATCGCCATCACGATCGGCGCGACGGCCTTCGGCTCCTGGGGCAGCGCGCTCTTCGCGTTCGCCGGCGGACTCGCGGCCACGCTCGTCGTCTATGCCGCGGCGCGCTCGCAGGGGCGCACCGAGGCCGTCACCCTGCTGCTCACCGGAATCGCCGTGAACGCGTTCGCGGGAGCGGCGCTGGCTCTGCTCATGTTCGTCGGCGACACCGCCTCGCGGGAGCAGATCATCTTCTGGCAGCTCGGATCGATGAACGGCACCCGGTGGTCGGAGGTGGCGATCACGGTCGTCGTGGGCACGGCGGCCGCGGCCGCCACGATCGGCCTCGCGCGGCGGTACGACCTTCTCGCGCTCGGCGATCGCACCGCGGCGCACCTCGGCGTGAAGATCGAGAGGCTGCGTCTGGTCTCGATCGTGCTGGTGGCTCTCCTCACCGGTGTCGCGGTCGCGTTCGTTGGCATCATCGCGTTCGTCGGCCTCGTCGTGCCGCATGTCGCCCGCATGCTCCTGGGTCCCTCGAACCGGGTCCTGCTTCCGGTGTCGTTGATCGGAGGCGCGACGATGCTCGTCTACGCCGACCTCCTCGCCCGCACCATCGTGCCCGCGGCCGACCTGCCGATCGGCGTTCTCACCTCGCTCATCGGCGGCCCCTTCTTCTTCTGGCTCATCCGCCGCAACCGGCGCCGCGCTGGAGGATGGGCATGACCGCCGCGGCGATCGCCGCGCGGCACGTCACGTATCGCGTCGGGTCGACGACCATCCTCGACGACGTGTCCATCGAGGTCGCGTACGGGCGCCTTCTCGCGCTCGTCGGGCCCAACGGCGCGGGCAAGTCGTCGCTCCTGCGTGTGCTCACCGGTGACGCGCATCCCGCCCCTGGCGAGGTGCTGATGGATGGCGCGCCGATGCGCGCCCTGTCTCCGCGCGAGCTCTCCCGCCGGCGTGCGGTTCTGCCGCAGGAGAATCAGGTGGCCTTCGCGTTCACGGCCCGCGAGGTGATCGAGATGGGCCGCTCTCCCTGGATCGGCACGGATCGCGCCGACCTCGACGTCGACGTGATGAGCCGGGCGATCCATCGTGCTGACGTCGGCCATCTGCTCGACCGCGAAGTGCCCTCGCTGTCCGGGGGCGAACGAGCTCGCGTCTCGCTGGCACGCGTGCTTGCGCAGGACACGGCCGTGGTGATGCTCGATGAGCCGACTGCCGCTCTGGATCTGAGGCATCAGGAGGACGTGCTCAGCACCGCGCGGGATCTCGCCCGGGATGGCCGGGCCGTCGTGGTCGTGCTGCACGATCTCTCCCTCGCGGCCGCCTACGCGGACGATGTCGCGATGGTCGACCGTGGATCGGTGGTGGCGCACGGATCTCCGCAGACGGTGCTGACGGGGGATCGGGTCGAGGAGATCTACGGTACGCCGGTGCGCGTAGCGGCCGACCACGATACGGGGCGGCCGCTCATCCTGCCGCGGCGAACGGTCGGCTGACAAACGCCTGAGAGTAGGTTAGGTTAACCTCAGCAAGGTTTGCCTAACCTCAAACTTTGACGCGCAATGGAGCGCATTCTCGTTTCCTTCCTTCCCGAGGAGTACCCGTGGATATTGCTGTGCGTGCACGTTGGCGCGCTCTGGCGAGCGTTCTCATCGCCGCCCTCATCGCCTCCGCCTCCATCGTCGGCGTCGCCCTTCCCGCGCACGCCGCGGTCGGTGTCTCCGTTCCCGAGGCTCCCCGAGAGGGCGGCACGGTGACGGTGAGCGGTTCAGGATTCGATCCGTCGGGGTTCGGCATCTACCTGGGTCTGCGCGTCGTCGGAGCGGCTGAAGACACCTACACCGTCTGGATCGACGACACGAACACCACGGGAGAGATCCCCGGGTTGGGTGCCACGGCTCCGATGAACGCCGACGGCTCCTTCGCCGTCGAGGTGCCCGTTCCCGCCTTCGCCGAGGGTGTGTCGTACGCGGTCGTCACGCGCGCGGCGCACGGTGTCCAGGACCCGACGCAGGCGTCGACGACGCCCGTCGCGTACGCCGCGGCGCCTGAGCCGGAGCCGACCGTGGATCCCGAACCCGAGCCGACGACGGAGCCAGAGCCGGAGCCGACCGTCGACCCGACGCCGGAGCCCACGGTCGACCCGACGCCGGAGCCCACTCCGACGACCTCTCCGACGCCGGAGCCGAAGCCGGTTGTGCCGACGCTGAGTGTGTCGCAGGTGACGGATCTGGATCCGGAGGGTGCGACGATCACCGTCACGGGTGAGGGGTACAGCACGGAGGCGCTGGCGATCTACGGACCTTCCGCTGGTCAGCCCGCCGGTGTGTATGCGCAGGTCGGTTGGCTTGCTGACACGTGGCGTCCGTCGGAGGGTGCGGCTTCGTCCGACCGTTCGAACGCGTACTCGGTGTGGGTGCAGGGTGCCAACGAGGTAGCGCCGTATGTGAAGTGGACCGATAACGGAGACGGCACCGCCGATTTCGTGTGGGAGGTCACGATCGACCAGGAGGCTCTCGCGGAGGAGGAGATCCCGGGTGGGCGCCTGGCCGTCTTCACCGTCGGTGCCGGTGGTGTCGTTCAGGCAGTCAACGAGCTCGCCGTCGACATCGCCTTCGCCGAGCCCGAGCCCGAGCCCGAGCCGGTCGGACCGACGCTGACGGTCGCTCCGGATGCGGATCTCGACCCGGCCGTGGAGAACATCCTCACGGTGAGCGGCGAGGGGTACGAGGGTGCGGGCGCCGTCAACGGCGTCTACGTGCTCTTCGGCGAGACCGCCGTGTGGTCAGGCGAGACGCCGCTGCCGAGCGATGGGTGGATCACCCAGGGATGGGTCATGCCCGCTCAGATCGTCGACGGTGCCTTCACGACGACGGTGACCGTTCCTGCGGGATCGATGGAGACCGGGGTGGACTACCAGGTGGCGACGAGCGCGGCGCACGGCCTCTCGCAGACCGACCGGTCGATGGATGCCTTCGCGGCCGTGACCGTCGCCGAGCCGACGGAGCCGTACATCGCCTTCCAGGGCGGCTCGACCGTCCGCCAGGGCGAGGAGCTGACCATCACGGCGGGCGGGCTCGAGGCCGGGAGCACGGTCACCGCGACCGCGTTCTCCGACCCGGTCGTGATCGGGTCGCAGACGGTGACCGACTCCGGCCGTGCCTCGTTCGCGTGGACCGTGCCTGCGGACTTCCCGGTCGGCGAGCACCGCATCGAACTCTCCGCGGCGGGAGAGGTGATCGTCTCGGCTCCCTTCGTGGTCGAATCGGCCGCCCAGCTGCCGACGGTCGACGCGGACCCGGTCGCCGCCGACACAGCCGATGCCTGCGTGGCGCGCGACGTCTCCGGAGCGACCCTGCAGTGGAGCGTGAAGGAGAGCTTCCGGTCCTACATCGACGGTCCGATCGCGAACGGCTCGTACTCGATCGGGTGGGGAGCGGGATCGGGCGCCTACAGCACCGAGACCGACCGCGGACTCGTCTCGTACGGCGGATCGGCCACCTTCACCGGCCACGACGGACTTCTGGACCTGACGATCTCCAGCCCGCGCATCCAGGTGCACAGTGCGACCTCCGCGTCGTTGATCGTCGACGTGCAGTCGGCGGGCTACAACGGCAGCTCTGACGTGAACGCATCGGGCGTGGTCTTCGCTTCGCTGTCGTTGCCGGCGGCAGCGGAGTCCGGGTCCCAGGTCAGCTGGACGGGCGCCGCCGCCACCCTCACGGCCGCCGGCGCAGAGGCCTTCGCCGGCTTCTACGAGGCGGGCACGGCGCTCGACCCGGTGTCGTTCGCCTTCCCGCTGGGGGCGGAGGTCGAGTGCGACTCGACCACCGATGGAAGCCTCGCTGCCACGGGTGGCGAGCAGCAGGGCGGTCTCGCGTGGGCGGCCCTCGGAATGCTGATCGCCGGCGCCGCTCTGGTGGTCGCCCGCCGCCGCACGGCCGCATCCGTGCGATGAGACTCACGGCGCGTCGCCCCGGGTTCCGCGGCGCGCCGTGACACATCCCTCCGTCGAGTGTCCGCACTCGGCGGAGGGATCCTCGTCGTTGGTGAGGGGCACAGCCTCGAGTGGGATGATGGAGGCATGGACGAGAAGCTCACCGTGCGCCGCGCGCCCAAGTACGGCGTGTTCCTCGCCCTCGGCGCGGCCCTCGGCATCCTCGCCGCGATGATCCTCACCTTCTCGTTCAGCGGAACGTTCGACGAGAGCCCGAACACCGGGCTCGTCTACGACCAGGGGCAGGTCTTCGGCTTCCTCCTGCTGATCTGCATTCCCGTCGGTCTCGCCGTGACGGGAGGCCTCGCGCTCATCCTGGACCGCACGGTCGGACGCCGCACCCGGTCGGTGCGCGTCGATCACACGGTCGACCACGACGACGAATAGGGGATTGTCCCGGCGTCGGCGCGGGGCGAGAATGGGGGCATGAGCCGCGCGAGGCTCGGCCTCACCCCCGAAGACGACGGACACGAACACGTCGTCCATGAGGAGTGGGATTCGGTGCGGGTCCGGCGCGCCCCGAGAGTCGGCCGGATCATGGGAACGGGCCTTGTCGCCGGTCTCCTCGTCGCTGTCTTTCTGACCATGACGTCGGTGGCCGACCCCGACGGCCCGATGTCCACGGGCCTGTCCGGTGTCATGCGCGTCTTCGGGGTCATGGCGATCCTCTCGATCGGCGCCGGTCTTCTCCTGGCGGGCCTGGTCGTCATCGTGCTCGACCGATTCACCTCCCCCCGCGGCCGTTCGGGCGTGGCCGAGCACGCCACGACGCTGACCGACGACCTCGTCTCGCCGATGACGGATGAGATCCCGCAGTGGGTCCGCGACGCCGACGAGATCGATCCCGATCGGCGGTGACCTGAGGGGCGGACCGGTTCAGGCCAGCTCGGCGATGATCGGATGGATGGCCGCGTCGAACGCGGCGACATCCCCCCGCAGTCCATCGGTCACCGCGATCGTGAGCGATCCGATCCACCACACGCCGCGCTGCGTGAGCGGGAGCACCTGCACGTTCAATTCGAAGGAATGCGCACGCCGTCCCACCTGCCTCTCGTGCTCGGCGATCGCGCTGGCGTAGGCGCGGTAGGCGGAGTGCGTGCCGCTGGCCGACGCATGGCGGTACCGCTCGGCCGCGGATTGCGAATACGCCAGCGCCGCCTCCGCGTGCGGGACCACCGCGCGTCGCAGCACGTCGCTGCCTTCGACCGGCAGCGCCAGGAGGGTCTCGAAGTCTTCGACGAGATCCAGCGGAACGGTCGAGGGATGCGCCTGCGGCTCGACCGTCATCGCCCAGTACTCCCGCCACTCGCGTTCGAGGCGCAGATGGCGCTCATCCGGCATCGGCGGAACGACGCTCGGCACGCCCCGCAGCGCGGGGAGCTCATCGGGCGAGCGGATGCCGAGCGCCTGGCGCAGGTAGAGCGCGAGCAGCACCGGCCGGCTCGCGTCTTCGCGAACCCTCCAGTCCGGCCCCCCGGCGTTCATGCGGCCATTGTAGGGCCGGGCGGGTCGCCGGCATCGGGGTAGGCTGTCCCCGTGGCCTCTCCCTCGAGCGAAGCCGCCGCGAACCCCTACGCCCAAGCCGGTGTCGACACCGCAGCCGGTGACCTCGCGGTAGAGCTGATGAAGTCCGCCGTCCGACGCACCCACGGTCCCGAGGTGCTCGGCGGTGTCGGCGGATTCGCGGGGCTGTTCGACGCCTCCGCGATCCGCGAGTACCGTCGCCCGCTGCTGGCGACGAGCACCGACGGCGTCGGCACGAAGGTCGCGATCGCGCAGGCGATCGACAAGCACGACACGATCGGCATCGACCTCGTCGGCATGGTCGTCGACGACATCGTCGTGGTGGGCGCGAAACCGCTCTTCATGACCGACTACATCGCGTGCGGCAAGGTCGTGCCCGAGCGCATCGCCGACATCGTCGCGGGCATCGCGCACGGCTGCTCCGAGACCGGCACCGCTCTGGTCGGCGGCGAGACCGCGGAACACCCGGGGCTGCTCGGCCCCGCCGACTACGACGTCGCGGGAGCGGCCACCGGCGTCGTCGAAGCGGATGCGGTGCTCGGCGCAGAGCGCGTGCGCCCCGGCGACGTCGTGCTCGCGCTCGCCTCGAGCGGCCTGCACTCCAACGGATACAGCCTCGTGCGGCACATCGTCTCCGGAGCGGGCCTGCAGTACGGCGACCGCGCCGCCGACTTCGGAGACGCCACCTGGGGCGACGTGCTGCTGGAGCCGACGCGGCTGTACACGCGGCCGCTCCTCGACGCCATCGCCGAGACCGGCGACGCCGTGCATGCTCTGAGCCACGTCACCGGCGGCGGGATCGCCGCCAACGTCGCACGCGTGCTGCCGCAGGGCACGTGGGTCGACATCGACCGCTCGACCTGGGCACCGCCGGCGGTCTTCCAGGTGCTCGCCGACCTCGGCGACCTCGACCTCGCCGCCACCGAGGGAACGTGGAACCTCGGCGTCGGGGTCGTCGCCGTGGTCGCGGCCGACCGCGCCGAGCAGACGGCATCCGCCCTCACCCGTTCCGGGATCGCCACGTGGCAGATCGGCGTCGTCGAAGACGGCGAGCGCCCCGAGGGCGACTACGAGCAGGGCGCCAAGGGCGTCGACGGCGGTGCCGTGCGCCTGGTCGGCGCCTTCGGCGACGCCGTCTTCACGAACGGAGACGCGTAACACGCATGTGCGGAATCGTCGGCATGGTGGGCCGTGGGCCCGTCAACCAGGAGATCTACGACTCCCTCCTCCTCCTGCAGCATCGCGGTCAGGACTCCACGGGGATGGCGACGGCCGAACCCTCCGGCACGTTCCACGTGCACAAGGCGAAGGGGCAGGTGCGCGAGGCGTTCCGCACCCGCGACATGCGAGCCCTCATGGGCAACCTCGGCCTCGGTCACGTCCGATATGCCACGAAGGGCACCGCCGGCAATGAGGAGGAGGCGCAGCCCTTCTACGTCAACGCGCCCTACGGCATCGTGCTCGTGCACAACGGCAACCTGACGAACACGCGCGAACTCACCCAGGAGCTCTTCCGCAAGGATCGGCGTCACCTGAACACCACGAGCGACACCGAACTGCTCGTGAACGTGCTCGCCAACGAGCTGCAGTCCTCGATCTCGGGTCTCGAGCTCGACCCCGAGCAGGTGTTCCAGGCCGTCTCGCGCGTGCACGAGCGGGTGGAGGGGTCCTACGCGGCGATTTCGCTGATCGCCGGCTACGGGCTCCTCGCCTTCCGTGACCCGTTCGGTATCCGACCGCTCATCCTCGGCACCCGCAAGGCTCCCGACGGGTCCTACGAATGGGTCGTCACGAGCGAGTCGCTCGTGCTGGAGAACGGCGAGTTCGAGATCGTGCGCGACGTGATGCCCGGCGAGGCGGTCTTCGTCGACCTCGACGGCAACCTCCACACCCGTCAGTGCGCGACCGAGACGCAGCTGAAGCCCTGCTCGTTCGAGTACGTCTACCTCGCGCGCCCCGACTCGGTGATGAACGGCATCTCGGTCTACGAGGCGCGGCTGCGCATGGGCGACCGCCTCGCCGACACGATCGCCCGGCACACGCCCCGCGAGGCGATCGACGTCGTCATGCCGATCCCCGACTCCTCGCGCCCCGCGGCGATGCAGGTGGCACGAAAGCTCGGCATCGAGTACCGCGAGGGCTTCTACAAGAACCGCTATGTCGGCCGCACGTTCATCATGCCCGGGCAGGCCGTGCGCAAGAAGAGCGTCCGCCAGAAGCTCAACGCCATGTCCAGCGAGTTCAAGGGCAAGAACGTGCTGCTCATCGACGACTCCGTCGTGCGCGGTACGACCAGCAAGGAGATCATTCAGATGGCCCGGGATGCCGGCGCCAAGACGGTCACCTTCGCCTCCGCGGCTCCGCCCGTGCGCTTCCCGCACGTGTACGGCATCAACATGCCGTCGCGTCACGAGCTGGTCGCCCACGGACGCACGATTCCCGAGATCGCCCAGGAGCTCGGCGCGGACTACATGGTCTACCAGGAGGTCGACGACCTGAAGGCGGCCATCCTCGAGGGGTCCGACATCGGCGACCTCGACCTGAGCTGCTTCGACGGACGCTACGTCACCGGCACGGTGAGCGAGGAATATCTCGCCTGGGTCGAGGGCTCGCAGGAGAGCTGATCCGCGCCCGCGCGTCCGGCGCGTCGAGCTCGACCGCCGCATGCGCCGCGCACGCGAAACGGCGCGATGCCGCAGGGCACGCGCCGGTTTCGCGTCAGACTCGGAGGGAAGGGCTCACGCTCGCTCGAGCGATTCCTCTTCCTCGTCTTCGTCTTCGTACTGGTCGGCCCACTTGTCGACGTAGGCGTCCTCGTCGGTGTGCGTTCCGAGCTCGCGCTCGAGCGCAGCATAGTTGACGCTCGGACTGAACGACTTCAGCTCGCGAGCGATCTTGGTGTGCTTCGCCTTCTGACGGCCACGCCCCATGCCTGACCCCCTCATATCTGAGTTGCGGGCCATGTGCTCTTCGCTGCCACAGCCCGGGCATTTCGAAATCCGGATTCGAACCGGGAAGAGTAGCATTCAGAATATCACGGCGCCCCCGGCCGCGGCGGTGCCGGCGGCAGAGGAGGACCAGCGACATATGGCCGAAGAGGCATCCGACACGCGCGACACCCAGATCCCCGCGGGGCTTCACGGTGCGGTGATCGTCGGCATGATCCCGGAACTTCCCGACCGGGTTCTCAAGGAGGCCGGGCGCTACGCGTCGCTCCTGGGCGTCCACCTGCTCGTCGTGCACGTGGACGTGACCCGTTTCGTCACGTACGAGGATCCCGATGGGTACGTGCACACGGCCCCGATCGACATCAACATCGCCGCCGGCGAGACCGACCTGGCCGAGGTGAGCCGGATGGCCGCCGAGGTGCTCGACGGCCACGACCTCGACTGGAGCGTGCGGCAGCTGGTCGGCGATCCCGCGCTGGCGATCAAGCACCTCGCGGAGCAGGTCGACGCGAAGCTCCTGGTCGTCGGCACGCGCAAGCGCGGTATCGGCGAGTCCATCCGGGAATTCTTCACCGGATCGGTCGCCGCGCGACTGGCCCACCGGCAGCACCGTCCCGTGCTGGTGGTGCCGCTCGGTGAGCCCGTCGCCGACGACGAGGAGATCTGGCCCGCCTGAACTCAGTCCGCGAGAGTGCGGGTGAGCTCCCGCGCGATGCGGTCGAGGTCGTCCACGATGACGTCGACGAGTGACGCGCTCAGTTCCCCGCCGCGGGCGACATGCGTGCGCAGGTCCGCGCGCACACGACCGCGGAACTCGTTGACGGCGGCATCCGCCCGCTGGAGCTGCTCGCGGCTGCGAGTGCGAGCGTCCTCCGAAGGCGCGGTGGTTTCGGCGCGCTGCTCGGCGGTCGCGGCCGCCAGATCGGCCCGCAGGCTCCGCATCGCGTCGCGCACGCTGCCGCGCACCTCATCCGCGATGAGGCGCACCGAGTCGGCAAGGCCCGCCTCGATGCCCGCGAGGTCATCGCGTCGAGCCGCCACCTCGGCGCGGCCGCTCTCGGTGATCTCGTAGATCGTCTTGCGGCCGTCGACGGACTTCGTGACCATCCCCTCCTCCTCGAGCTTGGCCAACCGCGGATAGATCGTTCCGGCACTGGGCGTGTAGGTGCCGCCGGTGCGGTCCGAGAGCGCCTGGATGATGTCGTAGCCGTGGCGCGGACCGTCGTCGAGCAGGTTCAGCAGGTAGAGGCGCAGGTCGCCGTGCGAGAAGACGGGGGGCATCACCAGGCTCCTTCCGCGTCGGAATCGGCCGTTGCGGCGCCGGCGTCGGTGGCCCCGTCTCGGCGCAGGATCGTGAGGTCGCCGGAGACGGAATTGGTGCGGATGTCGGCGAACATGCCGCTGAGCTCGCCGGTGGACCCCGAGTAGTTGGTCGGCCCCGAGCCGGAGCGGACGACGCCGTCGACCTGCACGCGTCCGCTCACGCTGCGCGCGACCACGTTCACCGGCAGCGACCGATCCAGGCGCACGGTCGCGTTGCCGCTCACGGTGTTGAGTCCGATGGTGTGCGTGGGACCGGTCGAGTCGACGACCATCGCGCCCGAGACCGTATCGATCGACGTCTTGCGGATCTCTCCGGTCGCGGCGATGTCGCCCGAGACGCTGTTCGCGCCGAGTGTCCCCACCAGTTCGCGGATCTGCACGTCGCCCGAGACGGCGTTGACGGCGATGTCGCCCTCGAGGCCGTCGCCGATGATGTCGCCGGAGACGGTGTTCAGGCGGGTGTCGCCATGGACGCCTGAGACCAGGGCGCTCGCGTTGACGACGCCGAGGTTCACCGCGACGGCGCGCGGCACCACGACGCTGATCTCGGCCTTCGGGCCGCCCGCGCCGAAGTTGCGGAACACCTCGAGGAAGTTGTCCCAGCGCAACTGCGGGTGGTCGATCTCGACCGCATCGTCGTTCGCCTCGATGCGCAGGTCTTTGACGGTGACGCCGTGCACCTCGATGCGCGCGCCGGGTTCGTCGTGGGCGATGACGTCGATCTGCCCGCCGACCATGCCGATCTTGAGGGAGCGCACGTCTTCGATGTCGATGACGCGCGTCTCACCCGGGTGGATGATCCACTTCTCCAGAGCCATGTCCGTCTCCTTCTCGCGAGCCCCATACTCGCGATGTATCGTGAATCGAACATAACACGATATATCGCGATGTGGAAGAGCTCTGCGCGCCGAGACACACCTTCGGGCGCGAGACACCACGCGTTGCGGTGTTTCTCGCGCCCGAACGCGTTTATCGCCGGATGCGCGGGCGGAGGGGCGAGTGAACGGGCCGCGAGTGGGCGGGCGGGTTGGGCGGGGCCGGGGTTGACATTGACGTTGCGTCAACGCATAGCGTCGGTGGCGTGGAAAGGACGGGCATGGAATGGTCGATTCACGAGGTCGCGCGCCTGACCGGCACGACGAGCCGCACCCTGCGTCACTACGACGACATCGGATTGCTGGCGCCGTCGCGCGTCGGCTCCAACGGCTACCGGCACTACGACGATGCCGCGCTCGTGCGTCTGCAGCGCATCCTGCTGCTCCGCGAGCTCGGAGTCGGCCTGTCCCGGATCGCCGAGGTGTTGGAACGACGCACGGACCCCGTGGAGGCGCTGCGGGTGCACCTGGACTGGCTGCGACGCGAGCAGGAGCGCACGTCGCAGCAGATCGCCTCGGTGGAGGCGACCATCGCATCCCTGGAAGGAGGTGAACAGATCATGGCGGAGAAGATGTTCGACGGCTTCGACCACACGCGTCACCGCGACGAGGTCGAGCAGCGCTGGGGCAGCGACGCGTACGCGCGAAGCGATGCCTGGTGGAGCGGAATGGATGCCGCCGAGAAGGCGACGTGGCAGGAGCGCACCGCGCAGCTGGCGCGCGACTGGGTCGCCGTCGCAGAGAGCGGCGTCGCACCCGGCTCGGACGAGGCGCAGGCGCTCGCTGCCCGGCACGTCGCGTGGCTGCGGAGCGTCCCCGGCACGCCGGCAGCCGACCCGGGCGGCGACGTGAGGGGATACGTCCTCGGCCTCGCCGACATGTACGTCGCGGACCCGCGTTTCGGCGCGAACTACGCGACGGCAGCCGGCGGCACCGAAGGCGCTGAGTTCGTGCGCGACGCGCTGCGCGCTTACGCCGACGCGCACCTGCCCGGTGCGCACGCTTAGCGGTCGGAAACGACGGATGCCGCGACCCCGAGGGGCCGCGGCATCCGTGTCATGAGACGGAAGTCAGGGGCGCCGACTTCCGCTGATCACCCGGAACAGCAGAGCGATGAGCGCGATGATGCCGACGATCAGCGCCACCCACAGCAGCCAGCTGAGGGCTTCACCCAGACCGCCGACGATCGCGAGCACGATCGCGACGACGATGATGATGATCAGTGCGAGGTTCATGAAGGGCTCCTCTTCAGTGGTCGACTGCGCGCGGGGTGCGGCGGCCGGATGCCTCGTGGGCACAATGACGACAGTGGCACCGGAACGGCGCCGGCCCCAGGGGGTTGACGGCGTCAGAAATCCGGTGGTAGGCCCATGCGACGGCGTCGCGAGCTGTCGTGTCCGCGGCTCGCCCTCGTGTCAACCCCGCTTCACAGCCACGCGCTCGGCAGTAGCGTCTCGATATTCGAACGGAGGAGGTCGTCATGCCCGAAGGACGCGGGTCGAACCTGAAGAACCCCGATATGTACGAAGAGCTGCGCAAAGACGGTGCGTCGAAGGAGAAGGCCGCGCGCATCTCCAACGCCGCGGCGAACGAGGGCAAGAGCACCGTCGGCCGTCGCGGCGGCGAGTCGGGCAGCTACGAGGACTGGACCGTCGACGACCTGAAGAAGCGCGCCAAGGAACTGGGACTGAGCGGCTACTCCGACAAGCGCAAGGCGGAGCTGATCTCCCTGCTCCGCAACCACTGACCGTCGATGGTGCGACTGGTCCGGGTTCATCCGACCGATGACCCGGGGATCACCCGCGTGCGCTCGCGCAACGGATTCCGCTACGTCGACCCGAGCGGAGACGACATCGGGGCAGAGGATCGTCGGCGCGTCGAACAGCTGGTGATCCCGCCGGCGTGGGAAGAGGTCTGGGTATGCACCGAGGACTGCGGGCACATCCAGGCGGTGGGCATCGATGACGCCGGCCGACGGCAGTACATCTACCACCCGAAGTGGCGCGAGCGGCGTGACAGCCGCAAGTTCGCCCGCGCGCTGGATCTGGCCGGCGCGCTTCCGCACGCGCGACGGCAGGCGACGACCGCCTTGCGACGCGACGCGCTCGATCGGGAGAAGGTGCTCGGAGCGGCGTTCAAGCTGCTCGACGAGGGAGCCCCGCGCATCGGCTCCGCCCGCTACCTCGAACGCCACGGCAGCCGAGGGCTGACGACCCTGCAGCGGCGCGACGCCGAGGTCGACGGCACGGTGGTCACGCTGTCCTTCCCGGCCAAGAGCGGTCAGCGCGCGCACATCCAGATCGACGACGCCGACCTCGCGCCGGTGATCGCCGACCTCGCGGCCGGTCGCGCGCGTTCGCACCTGCTCTCCTACCGGAAGGGTCGCCGACGCGCCCCGCTCAGTCCGACCGACGTCAATGCGCACGTGCGGGCGCTCACCGGCGGGCTGTTCACGGCGAAGGACTTCCGAACGCTCCGCGGCACCATCCTCGCCGCCGAGGCCCTTGCCCGCATGGGAGCGGTGGACACCGAGCGTGAGCGCAAGCGCGCCGAAACGCTCGCCGTGCGTGCCACCTCCGAGGCGCTCGGGAACACCCCGGCCGTCGCCCGCGCCTCGTACATCGATCCGCGGGTCTTCCGCCGGTACGCCCGAGGTGACCTGCTCGACCTGTCGGTGCGGCCCGAGTCGGCGATCCGCAAGCTCATCCTCGGCTGACGGTCCGGACTATCGTGGGCGCGTGACCCGATCCCCGCTCGTGCGCCCGCGCATGCTCGGCGCGGTCGTCGCGGGAGGAATCCTCGGCGTGGCGTTGCGGGAGCTGGCGTTGCTCCCGTTCGCCGGGCAGGCCACGACGCCGCTCGTCGTGGCAACCGTCGCGGTGAACGTGGCCGGATCGTTCCTCCTCGGCGTCGCTGTCGCCGCGCTCGGCGACCGCCATCCGCTGTGGCGGGCCTTCGCGGGCACCGGCGCGCTCGGCGGGTTCACGACGTACAGTGCCTTCGCGGTGGCCGGGGCGCAGACCCTCGCGGTCGCGCCACTGTGGGGGATGCTGCTGGTGGCCGGCGCCGTCACGCTCGGCCTGGTCGCCGCGATGGCCGGGGTGGCGATCACACGCCGATGGCGCTCGCGTCAGGGGAACGCCGCATGAGCGTCGGACTGTTCCTGATCGTCGCCGCGACCGGAGGGGCCGGCGCGGGCCTCCGCTACCTCGTGGATGTGCTCGTCACGGCGCGCGCGCCCGCGAGATTCCCGCTCGGCATCTTCGTCGTCAACGCCGTCGGGTCGTTCGTCCTCGGTCTTGTCACCGCACTCGCCGGCCAGGTGTTCCCGGGCGACGTGGCCACGATCCTCGGGACGGGGCTGCTCGGGGGCTTCACCACCTTCAGCACCGTCTCGGTCGACACCGCGCTGCTGTTCGGCGATGGCGAGGCGCGGCGCGCCTGGCTCAACGTCGCCGGCACGGCGGTGGTGTGCGTGGCCGCCGCCGCGGTCGGAATCGGTCTCGGCGCCGTGGTGATGTGAGGTTCTGCTTCGGGGGATAACCCCCGGGGATCACGGGTGCGGCCCGTGAAATACTGAACCGGATACATCCGAGTATCGTCGCCCGCACCGCAGCCCCCTCTCGAAGGTCACACGTGTCGAATCTCGCCGTCCTGAGCCTCAAGAACCGCGCGCTGATCGCCTTGATCACCATCGTCGCCGCCATCTTCGGCGGCATCGCGCTCAACAGCCTCAAGCAGGAACTGATCCCCTCGATCGAGTTCCCCGCCCTCATCGTCGTCTCCACCTACCCGGGTGCCTCGCCCGAGGTGGTCAACACCGACGTCTCCACGCCGATCGAGTCGGCGATCCAGGGCGTCCCCGGGCTGGAGTCGAGCACGGCGACCAGCACCACGAACGCGTCGATCGTGCAGGCATCCTTCGACTACGACACCGATCTCGCCACGGCCGAGCAGAAGATGACGCAGGCGATCAACCGCATCTCGTCGCAGCTGCCCGACGGGGTCGAGCCGAACGTCATCTCCGCGAGCATCGACGACTTCCCGGTCATCCAGCTCGCCGTCACCGGCTACGACGACGCCGAGACCGTCCAGGCGCAGCTCGAGTCCAGCGTCATCCCCGACATCGAAGACGTGGACGGGGTCGATTCCGCCGAGGTCGTCGGTGCGATCGGTCAGCGCATCACCATCACTCCGGATGACGCCGAACTGGCTGCGGCGGGCTACACGCAGCAGGCGATCACCGATGCCCTCGATCAGAACGGTGTGCTCTTCCCGGGTGGCGAGATCACCGAGGACGGGGAGACCCTCACGGTCCAGACCGGCGTGAAGATCACCAGCGTCGACGAAGTCGGGCAGCTGCCCCTCGTGCCCGGCGACGCGGAACAGGCGCAGGCGGGGCTGGTCACCATCGGCGATGTCGCCGAGGTGCAGCTCACCGAGGACCCGCAGACGAGCATCTCCCGGGTCGACGGCGAACCCGCCCTCACGATCGCCGTCACCAAGCTCCCCGCCGCGAACACGGTTGAGGTGTCGCAGGGGGTGACGGCCCTCCTCGGCGGATTCGAGGACGCCCTCGGCGGAGCGGAGTTCACCGTCGTGTTCGATCAGGCGCCGTACATCGAGCAGTCCATCGAGACCCTCGCCGTGGAGGGGATGCTGGGCCTCGTCTTCGCGGTGCTCGTCATCCTGGTCTTCCTGCTGTCGGTGCGCTCGACACTCGTCACCGCGATCTCGATCCCGACGAGCGTGCTCATCACCTTCATCGGCATCCAGACCTTCGGCTACTCGCTGAACATCCTCACCCTCGGTGCCCTCACCATCTCGATCGGGCGCGTCGTGGACGACTCGATCGTCGTCATCGAGAACATCAAGCGGCATTACGTCGGCGACGCCGACAAGAAATCGTCGATCCTGCTGGCCGTGCGCGAGGTCGCGACGGCGATCACGTCGTCGACGATCACCACGGTCGCGGTGTTCCTGCCGATCGCGTTCGTCGGCGACATCACCGGGGAGCTGTTCCGCCCCTTCGCGCTGACGGTCACGATCGCCATGCTGGCCTCGCTCCTGGTCGCCCTCACGATCGTGCCGGTGCTGGCGTACTGGTTCCTCAAGCCCGGCAAGCCGGTGCTCGACGAGCAGGGCCGGGCGATCGATCCCGAAGATCCTGCGGCTCCGCCGACCCGCCTGCAGAAGGGCTACCTGCCGGTCCTGCGCTGGACGTTGCGCCACTCGTGGGTGACGCTGACCCTCGCGGCGCTCGTGCTGGGAGGAACGGTCGCGGCCGCCCCGTTCATGAAGACGAACTTCCTCGGGGACTCGGGCCAGAACACCTTCACGATCAGCCAGACGATCGGTGCGGCCCCCAGCCTCGAGGCCGAGGCGGCCGCCGCCGAGCAGGTCGAGGACGCCCTCGCCGACATCGACGGCATCGACACCGTGCAGGTCTCGATCGGCACGACCGGATCGTCGCTGAACGACGCGTTCTCCGGCGGCGGTGCAGGAATCACCTACTCGGTCACCACCGACGAGGACGCCGACCAGGTGGCTCTCCGCGAAGAGGTCACCGAGGTTGTCGGAGACCTCACGGATGCCGGCGACATCGTCGTGTCCGCTGCCGGCGGCGGCGGGTTCGGCTCGAGCGACATCGAGATCGACGTCACCGCCCCCGATACCGCGACGCTGCAGGAGGCGACCGACGACGTCGTCGCCGCGACCACCGATCTCGACGGCATCAGCCAGGTGGCCAGCAACCTGTCGGCTTCGCTGCCCTACATCGCCGTGGTGGTCGATCGGGATGCGGCCGCAGAGAGCGGTCTGTCGGAGGTCGCCGTGGGCGCCCTGGTGTCCAACACCATGCAGCCGCAGTCGATCGGCTCGATCGAGATCGATGACACCGCGGTCACCGTCTACCTCGATGCCCCCGACCCGCCCGCGACCCTCGAGGAGCTGCGCGACCTGCAGGTTCCGACCGCGACCGGGCCGATCGCTCTCGAGGAGATCGCGTCGGTCGAGCAGACCGAGGGCCCGACCTCGATCACCACCGAGCGCGGTCAGCGCACGGCGACCGTCACGGTCACACCGTCGACGGACGACCTCACGGCGGCGACGGCCACCGTGACCACCGCGCTGGACGACCTCGAGCTCCCGCAGGGCGCCGACGCCGAGCTCGGTGGCGTCGTCACCCAGCAGACCGACGCCTTCGCGCAGCTCGGTCTCGCACTGCTCGCGGCGATCCTGATCGTCTACATCGTCATGGTCGCGACCTTCAAGTCGCTGCGGCAGCCGCTGCTGCTGCTGGTGTCCGTGCCGTTCTCGGCCACCGGCGCGATCCTGCTGCAGATCGCCACCGGCGTGCCGCTGGGCGTCTCTTCGCTGATCGGCGTGCTGATGCTCATCGGAATCGTCGTCACCAACGCGATCGTGCTCGTCGACCTGGTGAATCAGTACCGCGAGAAGGGATTGTCGGCGCACGACGCCACCGTCGCGGGCGGCGCGCGACGCCTGCGCCCCATCCTCATGACGGCGCTGGCGACCATCTTCGCGCTCACGCCGATGGCGCTCGGCATCACCGGACACGGCGGCTTCATCTCGCAGCCGCTCGCGATCGTCGTGATCGGCGGTCTCGTCTCGTCGACGGTGCTCACCCTGCTCGTGCTCCCGACCCTCTACAACCTCGTCGAAGGCGCGAAGGAGCGGCGCCTGGCCCGTCGCGCGGCGAAGGCCGGTTCGACGGATGCCGCCGACCGCGATGCCGAACCCGCTCTCGTGGGCGCCGGCGTCGGCGCGGCCGACGGCATCTTCGAGACGCGTCGCGAGCGTCGCGAGCGTCACGCTGTGGCCGCGACCGCGTCGGAGGTCGCCGAGGTGGATGTGCCGATGATCGAAGAGGCGCCCGATGTCGAGACGCCGGCCGACGCGCCGGCCCCGGCGGCCGCGGCTGACGCGGCCGACCCGACGTTCGCGGACGCGCCCGATGATGCGGCTCCGGCCGTGCCGGCGGAGACGTCCGACGACGTGCCGCCCGTCGAGCAGGCGCCCGATGTCGAGGTGCCCTCCGATGCGCCCGCTCCCGAGGCCGCAGCGGACGACTCCGGTGACGATCAGGCCGAGGCGGCCGAATCGGAGGACGAGCTCGAGCCCTCGGCGGGCGCGGGCGATGAGGGCGGCGAGGAGTCAGCCGACGGCGACCGCCGCGACTGAGGGCTGATCGCTCACCGCGACGGCGGGATCGATGACCGCGACCGCGGTTCGATCACCACGAGGAACGGTGGGCGATCACGCCGCCAGGGTGAACGCGTCGTCGTCACGCATCCGGATGGTGCGACGAAGCGGGATCGTGACTCGTGCCGCGTGCTCGGTCGCGGTCGGGCGGCGGTGGGCGGTCGGTCCGGTCGTCGGGATCCGCAGGGCGATGCGGCCGGCGCGCGGAGCACGGACGGCGGGGCGGGTGACGCCGACGGGGTCGGTGAGCCGGCTGCGTTCCGACTCCGTCGTGCGCGCGGTGATCGGGCTGCGGCGGGCGGGGCGCACGGCGCGAGCGAGACGGTGACGACGGCGCGGCTGCACGACGCGGGTGGCGGGCACCTCGGACACGGCGGCGGTCTCCCGCTTCGCCTCGACGTCGACGTGTTCCGTAGCGACGGCGTCAGACAGTTCGGCCTGCGTGCGCAGGACGCGCGGGAGTGAGACGAGCCAGCATCCGACGACCGAGAAGGCGGTGAACTCGAAGAGCGCGAGCGTGATGAAGCCGGCGGTGAGCACGACGATGCCGGTGGCCAGCACGATCACGAACACGAGCGTGAAGCGGCGGAACACGCGAGGCAGACCGGGCAGGCCGAGGCTCCACGCGACGAGGGAGAGGAAGGACAGGCCGAGGGTGGAGGCGGCGAGGTCGTGCATGACCACGCTGACCGGAATCGGGATGAGACCCACGACCGTCATCGCCAGGCCGGCGGTGATGAGCGACCCGCGCAGTCCGCGGCGCGTGTGGCGGCCGGTGGTGGCGGGCAGGGTCATACCGATCACGACACCGTAGACGGCGAGGAGTGAGCCCGAGACGATCACGGTGGTGTTGAAGGTGCGCGCGGAGAAATCGCCGACCGTACCCAGCTGCGAGAAGTGCAGCGTCCACCAGGTGGTTTCCTTGGTGGTGAGGATCGCCGTCACGACACCGATCGCGAGAACTGCCATCGCCATGCTCCCGAAACGGTGAGCAGAGTGAAGGCGCGCCCGAGACGTCATCGTTTCGGCGAGCGTCGGTGAGACGGGTTTGAGTCGTTCCGGCGCGTCGAAGGCGGCGAGGGCGGCAGAGGTCATGAGACAACATTATTGAAATGCCTGCGCGGAAATGTACGTCTTGCGCTAATTCCATGTTATGAATTCGTGTCCTGGTGGCTCCCAGGTATCTCCCGGTAGTGTTGGTCGGTCGGCTCTGGACACTGCGATGATCTGTTCGCGGGCGGTGTGTGAAGTCCTTGGGGCCGATGATGGGCGCCGACCCGGCGTGCATGACCATCATCGAAATGGCCCCGGTTGACCGGGTGATCCGTCATGAGCGGAAGCTGTTTCTCGTGCGATCACTGGCGAAAGGCATCACCATGCCCAAGAACAAGAAACCGCAGGGCGGACGCCCCGCGAAGAACTTCGAACCCCGATACGGAGCGAAGACCTCCTACCAGGACCGCAAGCGTCGTCCCGGCGAGTCCTCTTCGGGCACGACGGGCAGCCGGAGCCCCGGTCACCGCGGCTACCGCGCGGCGGAGGAGGGCTCGACCCCCAAGCGTCGTTGGACCGCTCAGGAGAGGGTCGCCCGAGATGAAGCCCGCGGCATACGCAGCCGTGCCGGGAATGATCGACCCTCGCGTGAGGATCGCCCGCGCCGTGACGACCGTGCCGGTGGGTACCGCGAGGACCGCCCGCGCCGTGACGACCGTGCCGGTGGCTACGACCGACGGAACCGCGACGACCGCGCCGGCGGCTACGAGCGCCGTGACGAGCGTCCGCGCCGTGACGAGCGTGCGGGCGGATACGGCCGTGACGAGCGTGCCGGTGGGTACGACCGTTCGCGCCGCGATGACCGCTCCGGCGGGCACGACCGTCGACAGCAGGGCGACCGCTCCGATCGTCCGCGCCGCGACGACCGCGCCGGTGGGAATCGCGGCGATCGCACCCGCCGTGATGATCGCGCCGGGGGGTACGACCGTCCGCGCCAGGATGACCGGCGGTACGACCGTCCGCGTCAGAGCGACCGTGATGAGCGCTCGCGTCGGGACGACCGCGCCTTCGAGCGTCCGCGTCGGGACGACCGTGACGCCCGCGCCTTCGAGCGTCCGCGTCGGGACGACCGTCCGCGTCGGGACGACCGGGGGTACGACCGCCCGCGCCGGGAGGGAGCACCGTCGCGCGACGCGGCGCGCGATGCTCATGTCGACGTCGTGCACGAGCGGCTGCAGGCCGAAGCGATCCAGGCCGACAACATCGCCGACGCGACGTTCGCCGATCTCGGTCTCGGCCAGAACATCGTCACGCGACTGACCGAACTCGGCGCCGAGAAGCCCTTCCCCATCCAGGCCGCCACGGTTGCCCCGATCCTCGAGGGTCGCGACGTGCTCGCGCGCGGCCGCACCGGTTCGGGCAAGACGATCGCCTTCGGCGCTCCGCTCGTGGAGTCGGTGCTGCGCTCGCAGGCGGGCACCCGGCGTGAATTCGGTCGCGCGCCGAAGGCCCTCATCATGGCTCCGACGCGCGAACTCGCGCTGCAGATCGACCGCACGGTGCAGACGCTCGCGCGGAGCGTGGGCCTGTTCACCACGCAGATCTACGGCGGCGTCCCGCAGGCGCGTCAGGTCGGTGCGCTGAAGAAGGGTGTCGACATCGTCATCGGCACCCCGGGCCGCATCGAGGATCTCGAGCGCCAGGGCAAGCTCGACCTGTCCCAGGTGCAGATCGCGGTCCTCGACGAGGCCGATCACATGTGCGAGCTGGGATTCCTGGAGCCGGTGCAGCGCATCCTGCGTCTGACGGCGGGCGACAGCCAGAAGCTCCTGTTCAGCGCCACGCTCGACCGCGAGGTCGCCGCGCTGGTCGACGAGTTCCTGGTGGAGCCCGCCGTCTACGAGGTCGCGGGCGAAGACCAGGACTCGGGCACGATCGACCACCGCGTGCTGGTCGTCGACCACCGCGACAAGGCCGAGATCCTGCGCTCCCTCGTCGACCGCGAGGGCAAGACGCTGGTGTTCGCGCGCACGCGCGCCTACACCGAGATGCTCGCCGAGCAGTTCGAAGACGCGGGCATCGCCGCGCTCGCACTGCACGGCGACCTCAACCAGTCCAAGCGCACGCGGAACCTCGAGAAGCTCACCTCGGGTCGCGTGAAGGTGCTGGTGGCGACCGACGTTGCCGCGCGCGGCATCCACGTCGACGACATCGACCTCGTCGTGCAGGCCGACGCACCCGACGAGTACAAGACGTACCTGCACCGCTCGGGCCGCACCGGCCGTGCCGGCCGCGAGGGCAGGGTGGTCACGCTCGTGACCCGCCAGCGTCGCCGTCGGATGACGGAGCTGCTCGACCGTGCCGAGATCGAGGCGCCGTTCGAGGACGTGCGTCCCGACGACGACCTTCTCGAGGAGATCTCGGGCCGTCAGGCCGCCGACGTCGCCAGCTGATCCGCGACGCGGGCGACCCCGCGGGCGGGTCGCCCGCGTCAGAAGAGCATCGCGGGGGCGTCGGGGGCCGTGCGGCGCGCGGCCACGCGCCCCCGTGAGGTGACGACGATCGGGGGAGGCGATGCGGCCAGGCCGGGCACCGGCATCCGTCGATCCGGCCGGTCGTCTTCGACCGTGCCGTTCAGCCCGTGTGCGCGCAGCAGCGGCTGCACGCGCTTGGCGAGCCATGAGCGATAGCCCTTGGGCGCGTACGCGGACACCCCCGGATAGAGCCCCAGGTACGATGACACCAGCTCCGGGTGGTCGCGCTCGAGCCAGGACATGAACCACGCCTTCGCGCCCGGACGCAGATGCAGGGCGCCGTAGACGACGCGAGCGGCCCCGGCCTCTTTGATGCGCCGCAGCGCGTCGTCGAGCGCGGCGATGGAGTCGGTGAGGTGCGGCAGGATCGGCATCAGGAAGACGGTCACATCGAATCCCGCGTCGGTCGCGGCGCGCACGGTGTCGAGTCGGGCAGCGGTCGTGGGCGTTCCCGGCTCCACCGCCTTCTGGAGATGGTCGTCGAACACGGCGATCGACATGGCGAGGGTCACTCTCACCTCACGAGAAGCTTCCGCGAGCATCGGCAGGTCGCGCCGCAGCATCGTGCCCTTGGTGAGGATCGAGAACGGGGTGCCGGAATCGGCGAGGGCGGACACGATGCCCGGCATGAGGCGGTAGCGGCCCTCGGCTCGCTGATACGGATCGGTGTTGGTGCCCAGCATCACCGGGTCGTGGTGCCAGTTGCCGCGGGCGAGCTCGCGGCGGAGCACCTCGGCGACGTTCACCTTGACGACCACCTGGGTGTCGAAGTCGCGTCCGGCGTCGAGGTCGAGATACTCATGGGTTCCGCGGGCGAAGCAGTACGAGCAGGCATGACTGCAGCCCCGGTACGGGTTGACGGTCCAGTCGAAGGGCATCGACGAGCCGCCCGGAACGTGGTTCAGCGCGGACTTCGCCATGACCTCGTGGAACGTGACGCCCGAGAACTCGGGTGTCGTGACGGACTGCACGAGTCCGTCGAGGTGCTCCAGACCCGGCAGTGCCGCCGTGTCGGCCACTCCGAGTTCCTGTCCCCGCCAACGCATGTGTCCATGGGAACAAAGCTTCGAACGAATGTCAACCATCGGACGGCAAGGATCGAAGGGTGGCGGAGTCGCGGGTCATGACGTCGAGATCGTGCACGTGATGAACGACAATGAGGAGGTGGCGGACCCCGACCCGCCCGAATCTCCGGGCGCACCCCTCACTCGTCGCGCATTGCGCGAGAGAGTGGTGGCCTCGCGCCCCGGGGCAGGCGCGCCGGGCGACGGCACCGGCGTCGTCCCCGGATCGTCTCCGGCACATGCCCGTCGCCGACGGGCAGGGCGCATCGCGACCGTCTTCGCCGTCGTGGGCACGGCCGCCCTCGTGTTCGGCTCCGCCGTCGCGGTGACCGCTGCCGTGACGGCCCCGCCGCTCGTAGACGCACCGGCCAGTGTCGCGAACGGCGACCTGGACGTGTCGGTGCAGGGGTCGCAGAGCGAGCCGCTCCCCCCGGTGACGGAATCGCTGCCGTCTCCGGTCGTCGCTCCCGAGGTCACCGGCGACGACATCTGCGCATCCGCCGACCTCACCGCGGCCCTCGATGCCCGCGACACCGCCGCGGCCGTCGCCGCCGCCGGTGGAGCCGAGTCGTTCCGCTCGGCCGTCGCAGCCGGCACGGCGCCCTGCGTGCGCCTCGACGACCCGACGTTCGAGTGGGTCGTGGTCAACAAGTCCCGGCCCTACGACCCGGTGGACTATCGTCCCGCCGACCTCGTCGCGCCCGACGGTGTGCGCAACATCCCGGGCACCGCGCTGCGTTCTGCGGTCTCTTCCGCCCTGTCGGCGCTCGTCGCGGACGCCGCAGCCGATGGAGCGGGCGAGATCGCACTCCTCAGCGGCTTCCGCTCCTACGACACCCAGGTCGACACCTACTCGTCGCACGTCAACGCGCGCGGCACGGACGGCGCCGACGAGATCAGCGCCCGCCCCGGACACAGTGAGCACCAAGCGGGGCTCGCCGCCGACGTGGTGGCGTGCGGTGCCGGCGGATGCGGGGACCTCGACGATCTGGCCGGCACGGCTCAGGGCGACTGGGTCGCCGAGCATGCCTGGGAGTACGGCTTCATCGTGCGATACGAGGAAGGCTTTACGGGCGTGACCGGGTATGTGCCCGAGCCCTGGCACCTGCGGTACGTCGGAACCGACCTCGCCCGGCACTATCACGAGGGCGGCTGGCACACCCTCGAGAGCTTCTTCGGCCTCCCTGCCGCGCCCGACTACGACAGTTGACGGCATCCGACAAATAGCGACACCGAGTGCCGGGGATCGAGGGACCCGATCTCACAGCGCTCGCGCCCCGCCGCCGACGTCGGAACTAGGATGACGCCCGGGGAGACCCGCACCTGCAGCCACTCGAGGAGGAGATCCGCATGGAACGCGACATCTACGACGAGGATCACGAGGCCTTCCGCGACGTCGTCAAGGAATTCATCAAGCGCCATGTCACCAACGATGTGCGCGAGAAGTGGGACGCCGAGGGCGAGGTCGACCGCGGGACGATGCTCGCCGCGGGTGAGGCGGGATTGATCGGCCTGTCCGTGCCGGAGGAGTTCGGCGGGGCGGGCATGCTGCAGGACTACCGCTTCCGCGCGATCGTGAACGAAGAGGTCATCGCCGCCGGGGCGGGGTCGCTCGCGGGGGCGTTCGGCATCCAGGATGACCTGGCGGTGCCGTACCTGGTGCACATGGGCACGCAGGAGCAGAAGGAGAAGTACCTGCCACGCATGGCCACCGGGGAGATCATCGGTGCGCTCGCGATGACCGAGCCCGGCGCGGGGAGCGACCTGCGCGGCATCTCGACGACGGCGAAGAAGGTCGACGGCGGCTACGTCGTCAACGGGGCGAAGACCTTCATCTCGTCGGGGGCGAGCGCCGACCTCGTCGTCACATTCGTGAAGACCGGCGAGGGAAACCGTCCCGACGCGTTCAGCCTGCTCCTGATCGAGACCGCGTCCGAGGGGTTCGACCACGGCAAGAAGCTGCACAAGATGGGCTTCCACGGTCATGACACCGCGGAGCTGTCGTTCTCGGATGTGTTCGTGCCCGAGGAGAACCTCATCAGCGGCCGCGAGGGGCAGGGCTTCGTGCAGCTGATGATGAACCTTCCGCTGGAGCGCCTGTCGATCGGGGTCGCGGCTGCTGCGGCGGCGGGCGCCGCGCTCGATTGGACGGTCGCGTACACGAAGGAGCGCGAGGCCTTCGGCCAGCGGGTCATCGACTTCCAGAACACGCGCTTCCAGCTCGCCGACATCGCCGCGACGGTGGACGCACTGTGGGCGTACATCGACCGTGCCATGCGCGCCTACGGCGAGGGCGAGCTGTCGGCCGAAGAGGCGGCGAAGGTGAAGTTCTGGACGACCGAGCGCGAGTGGGATGTGCTCGACACGTGCGTGCAGCTGCACGGCGGCTACGGCTACATCACCGAGTACCCCATCGCCCGCGCCTTCCTCGACGCCCGCGTGCACCGCATCTACGGCGGCACGAACGAGATCATGCGCGAGATCGTCGGCCGTCAGCTCGCCGGCAAGAAGTAACTGCGGAACGGGGATGAGACGCGGTCGGTAGGCTCGCAGGATGAGCGCACCCGGATCTGACGACGGGCGCCCCGGCGGACGAGGCAGCTACGCGAAGGGCATCGCGCGGCGGCAGGAGATCCTCGACCGCGCGATCGAGGTCTTCGCCGAGCGCGGATCCAAGCGCACGAGCCTGCGCGCGATCGCGAGCGAGGTCGGCGTCACGCACGCCGCCCTGACCCACTACTTCGGTTCGCTCGACGAGCTCCTGGTGGCGGTGTACGTGGAGTCGGGACGCCGCTCCGACGCGCGCGAGGAGCCCGCCGAGGAGTCGACGCCCGCCGCGACCATGCGCCGCTCCGCGCAGCAGAACCGGAGCATTCCCGGCCTCGTGCAGCTGTACTCGTCGCTGGTCGCGGCGGCGCTCGAAGACGGGCACCCCGCTCCGCAGGAGTTCATCACCACACGATTCGCGCGACTGCGCCGCGAGATGGCGCTGCGGGTGTCGCGTCTGCAGGACGACGGCGTCATCCGCCCCGATGTCGATCCCGCCCTCGTCGCGGCCCTCGTGATCGCCGCATCGGACGGCCTGCAGGTGCAGTGGCTCCTCGACCCCGACGTGGATCACGAGGGCGCGCTGGCGATGCTCGACACGCTCCTGTCGCCGCGCGGCGCCTGAGCGGTCGCCTCAGAGGGTCGCGACGAACGGGTCGAAGTCGTCCGAAAGCAGCGGAACGGGCGCGACCGAGCTGGAGACCGCCTCGGTCACGCCCGACTCCGCGGACTCCTGAGCCGACAGCAGCACATCCAGCACGTGCAAGCCGAGCTCTCCCGAGGCCACGTGGGGGCGGCCCGCGGCGATGGCGCGCACCATGTCCAGCGCCCCGAGGCCGCGTCCGACGGTGAGATCGGGGTGGGGGATGTCGATCCACTCCTGTTCCGTCTTCATCCCGTCGCGCAGCACACCGAGGGGCTCGACGTACGCGATGCGCCCCTCGAACCGGTTCGGGTCGGGAAGGACGATCGAGCCCTCGGTGCCGTGGATCTCGACGACGCCGTGACGCTCGAGGGCGGAGTCGAAGCTCAGCAGGCTCTGCGCCTGCTGTCCCGACGCGAACGCGGTCGCGATCTGAATCGTCGAGGGCACCTCGACGGGGAATCGCTCGCCCGCGCGCGGTCCGGTGTGGATCTCGCGCTCCGCACGGGCCTTCGTGCCGACGGCCGAGACCCGGTCGACGGAGCCGAACAGGCTCACCAGGGCCGAGAAGTAGTAGGGACCCATGTCGAGCAGCGGGCCCGCGCCGTGGGCGAACAGGAAGCCCGGGTTCGGATGCCACAGGTCGGGGCCCTGCGTCTGGAAGGCGGTCTGGGCGAAGAGCGGCCGACCGATCAGGCCCTCCTCGATGGCGCGGCGAGCGGCCTGGAATCCCGGGCCGAGCAGGGTGTCGGGGGCCGACCCCACGCGCACGCCCGCGGCCTCGGCCTCCTGCAGCAGCAGCGCGGCGGCCTCCCGGTCCAGCCCCAGCGGCTTCTCGGACCAGACATGCTTGCCGGCAGCCACGGCGGCGCGGGAGATGTCGACGTGTACGGCGGGGATCGTGAGGTTCACCACGAGGTCCACGCCGCGATGCGCGAGCACGTCTTCGGCGCTCCCGTGCCCCGGGATGCCGTACTTCTCGGCCTGCGCGCGGGCGCGCTCGAGATCCAGGTCGCCGAGGATCAGCACCTCGGTGTCGGGGAAGGCGCCCAGATTCTCGAGGTAGGTGTCGCTGATGACGCCGACCCCGATGATGCCGATGCCGACCGCGCTCATCGGACGAACCCGCCCTCGGTGAGGAACGCGAGGCTGGCGGCGATGTCGTCGAACACGTCGCCGGGTGCGTGGTCGTACTCGATGACGGCGTACTCCAGGCCGTGCGCGGCGCGCAGCGCGTCGGCGAGGGGAACGTCGGCCGTGCCGGCGTGACGCTGATCCAGGCTTGACGACGCGAACTCCGGCGCGCCGGGCGCCCAGGGGTTGGATGCGGGGACGACGCCGTCCTTCACGTGCACCGCGACGAGGCGCTCGCCGAGGCGGTCGACGAGCGAGACGATGTCCTGCCCGCCGGTGAGGGCCCAGAACAGATCGAGTTCGAGCGCGACCCGGGGGTCGGTCTGTGCGACGAAGTACTCGTAGGCGCTCTGCCCGTCGATGTCTGCCACGAACTCCTGTGCGTGGTTGTGGTAGCCGACCGAGAGGCCGAATCCCGCGGCGGTGTCGGCGAGAGCGTTGAGGCGGTCGGCGATGTCGGTGACGCCGTCGCGGGTGCGCCAGCGGTCAGCGGCGACGAACGGGTCGATGACGGTCTTCACGCCGATCGTGGCTGCCGCTTCGAAGACCACCTCGGGTGCGGGAGTCGGGATCGAGCCGTCCGGCGTCCAGAGCTCGTCGGACAGCAGCGGAGCGTGACCCGTGGGAGAGGCGAGCCCCGACGCGTCGAGGGCGGCGCGGACCTCAGCGGGTCGGCGCACGAAGTCGAAAGCCTCGACGTTCCGCAGTCCGAGGGCGGCCAACCGGTCGAGCGAGCCTCCCATGTCGGCGGAGAACTGCTCGGCGAGCGTATAGAGCTGAATCGAGGCGAGCGGCAGGGCCACGGTGACCGTCCTTTCCGTCACCGGGCGGTGTCGACGACGGTGACGACGATGAGGATAACAGAAAAACCTCCATCCGGAGGTTTCTGATCGACCGGTCACCGTGCCGACGGGCGATGGGCGGAACATGAGACGATTCCCGCGATGGACAGCGATACCCGTGGCGAGCTGCACCGCCTCCGCGCGCGAGCCTACGGGCACGCCGCCGACATCCACGATGATCCGGTCGCACTCGCCCGGCTGCAGGAGCTCGAGGAGCTTCACGCGAGTTCCTCGCCGATGCATGAGTCCGAGATCGATTCTGAACCCGTGCCTGAGCGGGATGCCGCCGTGTCCCGCGGTGCGGAGACCGCGGCCGCCGTCGTACCGCCGTCGACGGGAGCGGCCGATGACCGGGGCGAGCTCTCCGAGGCGTCGGAACCGGAGCAGCGGGCACGCACACGGCGCGACCGGCGTCGACCGCGAACGCCGCGCCGGGATCGCCTGATCTGGGCGGCATCCGTTCTCATCGCCGGGAGCGCGTCGGCGGCGATCACCTACGGAGCGGTCGCGATCACTCCGGTGCCGGTCTCATCCGGAGCCCCGCAGATCGACGATCTCGAACCGGCCGACGTCGCACTGCCCGCCGGTTGGATGGGCGCGGGGCCGAGTTCGGCGGTGTTCGAGTTCTCCGGACTGACGGCGTTCGAGACGGCGAGCGGCATGGGATGGAGCAGCGGGACCGGCGAGTGCCTGATGATCGTGCGCGACGACCAGATCCCCGCCGACGACGAGGCCGACGGCGGGTCGTACTCCTTCGAGGGGCCGGTGTACTCGGGGTGCCGCGTCGGCGTGTTCCCGGCGACCGTCGAGGTCCCCCTCGATTCGAACGCGCCGGAGGAGCTCGCCGCACGGTTCCCCGACGGTGTCGCCCTGCAGTTCGTGCTTGACGAGGATCGGCTGGGCGTCTACCTCGACGGCGAATGAACCTGCTTGCGACGTCTCAGTGCTGCCCGGCGGGACCCGCGCCGCGGCCCATGCCGCGCGATGCCAGGCCGCGCCGGCGCGCGAGCTTCGCGACTCCCGCCTTGCGCAGGCGGTCGCCGATGACGACCCCCAGGCCCGCGCCGATCAGACACGAGGCCATCGTCAGGGCGAAGAACGCGATCTGCAGGCCCGGTGCCAGCGACCCGAGGTCGAACGACGCCCAGGACAGCAGCGGGTACACGATGCCGACGACGACCGCGCCGGCGAGGTACTGCCACGTCTTCCAGGATCGGTAGAGCACGGCGAGGAACGGCAGCTCGATGAAGAACGCCCACCACAGGCTCGCGCCGAGGAACGGGAAGGCGACGAGCCCCGACAGCAGCCCGACCAGGATCGCGGTTCCCGGGCGCTCGAGCAGGCGCATGCCGACCGCCGCCGGCAGCAGCCACAGCCCGGCGCCGGCCACCGAGAAGAAGGGCGCCACGGCGAAGACGGCGCTCGAGATCCATCCGGCACCCCACAGCAGCACGCCGCCGGCGACCCCGATCGCCGCGCAGGTGAGCAGGTAGACGGTCGAGACGCGGCTCATTCGTGCGCTTCCGCTGCCGACGCGAGCTGCGCCTTGGGGGTGGGTGAGGATGCGCCGACGCGCCAGTATCCGCAGAAGCTCACGAGATCCTTGTCGAGGCCGCGGTCACCGACCAGATGCCGGCGCGCATCGGTCGGCAGCGCCTGCTCGCCGACGACGTATGCGTGGAACGGCGCAGCGAGGTCGCTCTCGGGCAGCGTGCGCAGGGCCGACAGGGCGAGGGTGCCCGGCTTCTCGTCGCCCTCGCGCACGATCCACCGCACGTCTATGCCGGCCGGATGCGGGAACGACAGCGCATCGTCCTCGCCCGGGATCTCGATGAGCGCGATCCCGGTCGCGTGGGCGGGCAACGACGCGCACACGCCGGCGACGGCGGGAAGCCCCGTCTCGTCGGCGGCCAGCAGCACGCGCTCCGTGCCGCGCTCGGGGTTGAAGGCGAGGCCCTCGTCGATGATCACCACGCTCTCGCCCGGCTCGCAGGTCTCCGCCCACCGTGAAGCGGGTCCGGCGGTGCCGTCGGCCGCCGAGCCGTGCAGCACGAAGTCGACGTCGATCTCGGCGCCTGCCGTCGCGGTCGCCGCACGATAGGCGCGCACGGTGTAGTTGCGCATGACCGGGCGCATACCGTCGGGAATCCGCAGGTAACGCAGATACCCGAACAGCTTGTTGGCCTTGGCGGGGATGCGCTCCAGGCCGTCGTTGCCGCCGAGCGGCAGGAAGATGCGGAACCACTGGTCGTAGCCCATCGGCGTGAACCGGTCGATCTCGGCACCACCGAGCGTCACGCGCACCCAGTGCGGCGAGAGCCGCGCGGTGCGCAGCACGGTGAGGCGGATGAGGTCCTGCGAGGCGGGCTTGACGAGGCGGCCGGCGCGGGCCATGGAATGCTCCGTTCGGTCGGGGCGCTCAGGCGAGCGTCCAGGGCGAGGTGGTGGCGAACACGGCGGTGGACACCGCGAGGAAGGCGAGCACGAAGACGATGTCGCGGGCGCGGAACGGCACGAGATGCCGCTCGGTGCGATCCGGATACGCGCCGAAGGCGCGGGCATCCATCGCCAGAGCGACCCGCTCGGCGTGCCGGATGGCCCCCGCCAGAAGCGGCACGATGTAGCCCGCCCAGCGGTGCACGGCGGCGATCGGCCCGCGGCCGCCGTGGCTGCCCCGCACGCGATGCGCCTGGCGTATGATCTCCAGTTCGTAGCCGAACCGCGGCACGAAGCGGAACGCGGCCAGCGCGGTGTATCCGATGCGATACGGCACCCGGAGCTGCTGCACGCCCGCACGCACGAGATCCGGGCCCGTCGTCGAGAGGCCGACGATCAGCGCGAGGGAAACGATCGCGGCGACCCGGGCGCCGGTGGCCAGTCCCACCAGCATCGCGCCGCCGTACATCGTCCAGCCGCCGATCTGCCACAGGACCACGCTCTGATCCACGCCCGACGCGTCGGTCCAGATCGCGAACCCGACGCCCATCACGAGCGCCGCGACCGGAACGAGCACGAGGAGTGCGACCAGCCGCCGCGTGAACCGCACGCCGATCAGCAACACGATCGCGGTGAGGGCCACGAACGCCAGCGGGGTGGCGAGATCGCGCACGAAGACGAGCAGCACCATCGCCGGCACGGGTGCCAGGAGCTTCGCGAGCGGATTGATGCCGTAGAGGAACCGCACCGGCGACGCGGGGCGAAGCGCGGCGTACGGGTCGACCTGCACCGCACCGGTCTGCGCCTGCGGGATCGTGAGCGGCTCGGTCACCTCTCACCCCCGGGCAGGTCGGCAAGCCGGGCCACCCCGGCGAGGTCCGGGTGCGACGCGAGGCCGTGGAGGGCGCGACGCAGCGACGGCATCCGGAGCCCGGTGCGCTCGAGGAGCGCGTCGTCGGCGAACACGTCGGCGGTGGCGCCGTCGGCGGCGATGCGGCCGGCGTCGACGACGACCATCCGTTCGGCGTGCTCAGCGACCAGCTGCATGTCGTGCGTCACGACGAGGATCGTCGTGCCGTCCGCGCGCAGCTCGGCGAGCAGGCGCAGCAGCTCGTCCGCACGGGCGCGGTCCTGGCCGAAGGTGGGCTCGTCGAGGGCGAGCACGGGGGCACCGCCGATGAGCGCCGTGCCCACCGACAGGCGCCGCTTCTGTCCGCCCGAGAGCAGGAACGGATGCGCATCCGCTCGCTCGCTCAATCCGAACCGGGCGAGCATCTCGTCGACGCGTTCCCGAACCGCCGCTTCGTCCACGCCCGTTCGGCGCAGGCCGTGCGCGAGCTCGTCGTAGACGGTGTGGGCGATGAACTGGTGCTCGGGGTTCTGGAACACGAACCCGATCCGGGAGGACAGCCGCCGCGGGTCGACGCGCGCGATGTCGGCGCCGTCGACGCTCACCGATCGGCGGGGCGGGCGGATGACGCCGGCGATCGCCTGCACGAGCGTGGTCTTGCCGGCGCCGTTCGCGCCGACGATCGCGACGAACTCGCCGCGTCGCACCTCCAGGTCGACGCCGTGGAGCACGTCGGTGCGGCCGCGTCGCACCTCGAGGCCGCGCACGCGCACCACCGGATCCCCCGTGGCGCGCGTCGCGGCGGGAGCGGATGCCTCGCGCGGCGCGGCGACCGGCGGGGTCGCCTCGAGGGCATCGCGAAGTTCCGCGGGCGTCAGGGGAAGGGGGGCGAGCGCGTAGCCCGCGCGGCGCAGGCGCAGCGCCGCGAGCGCGGAATGGGGGAGCCACACCCCGAGGCGGTGCAGCTCGTCGGCGCGGCGGCGCAGCACGTCGTCGACGTGACCGTCAGCGAGGAGGCGCCCTGCCGCATCCAGCACCACGACGCGATCGACGAAGCCGATGGCGGCGTCGAGGTTGTGCTCGACCAGCACGATCGCCCGGTCGCCGGCCGCGACGAGGTCGCCGAGGGCCGCGTAGACCTCGTCGATGCCGCGCGGATCGAGGTTCGCGGTGGGTTCGTCGAGCACGAGCAGCGGCGAGCCCATCGCCAGCGCGCACGCGATCGCCAGGCGCTGACGTCCGCCGCCGGAGAGCCGGTCGGGGTTCTCCCGGCGCCGGTCCCACAGGCCGACGCGGCGCAGGGCCGCCTCCGCGCGGGCGAGCACCTCGGCGACCGGGAGCTTCAGGTTCTCGGGTCCGAACGCCACCTCGTCGAGGAGTGTTCCGGTGACCAGCTGCGCATCCGGGTCCTGGAACACCATGCCCACCCGCGTGCTGAGCGCGGCCACCGTGGTCGCGGAGGTGTCGACCCCCTCGATGCGCACGGTGCCGTCGACGCTTGCCGGCAGCGCGTGCGGGATGAGGCCGTTCAGCGCCAGCGCGAGGGTCGACTTTCCCGACCCGCTCGGACCGAGCAGCAGCACGACCTCGCCCGGGGACACGTCGAACGTGACCGACGCCGGCGTCGCGACGCGCGCCTCGTCGTGCGTGATCGCGACCTCGTCCAGGTGCGCGAGCGGCTGGCCGACGACCTGTCGGACCGCCGGCGCGGCGGACCGGTCGCTGTCGGCACGGACCACGGGCATCCCCTTCGGGATTCGGGACGTCTTCGACCGCTGCACGGCGAAGTGAGGTCTTCCTAACTTAGCTCACCCTCATCCCCTCCCGCTGGGTGCCGGCCGGGCTGGCGCGCGCGAGCGGCCCGTCCCGCGTGAGCGGCCGTCGCGCGCGAGCGGCCGTCGCGCGCGAGCGGCCGTCGCGCGTTCCCGACGTCGGAGATTCGGCCCGATGTCGGAGAGATCTGCCCGAATCCTCCGACATCGGCGCGATTCTCCGACATCGGCGGGGCTGGATGCAGGTGGCCGGGTGGGGTGCGGGTCGGGTGCGAGCTGGGGCTGGATGCAGGTGCCGGGCGGCGTGAGGGAGGGGCAGGTCAGGGGGTGGGGTGGTCGTGGCGGCGGCGTGGCACGCGAGTGGGCACCGACTCCGCCGCGAGCGGGTCGGTGGATGCGCGCTGCCGCGCCCAGCGGTGATACCGGCGGATGAACGGCACCGACGTGAGGGCGTGAAGGGTGATGCTGAGCGCGATCGTGGTCACGATCGTCGGGATGACGACCTCGTCGTCGGGGACCCCCTCGCCGATCGCGATGAGGAGGAACACGAGCGAGGCGAGCCCGCGGGGTCCGAACCAGCCGATGAAGGCCACCGTGGGCAGTCCGACATGCCGGCCGGCGAGCGCGAGGGCGACCGGCAGCATCCGCACGACCGTCAGACTGAGCACCGCGTACAGCGCCACCTGCCAGGTGATCAACGGGAGCGCCAGTGTGACCGCGACGGCTCCGAAGATCACCCAGGTCGCCGCGGCGAGGAGGTCGCCGGCGCTCTCGGTGAACACGCCGACCTCGGTGCGGGGCGATCCGACGATGCGCCCGAAGGTGAGGCCGCCCACGAACGCCGCGATGAAGCCGCTGCCCCCGAGCGCTTCGGCGATCGCGAGCGCGAGGATGGCGGCGACCAGCGGCAGGATCTGCCGCCACCGGCCGTCGATCCACCCCTTGGCCGAGGCGAGGCGGAACAGCGCCCCGCCCGCGACGCCCGCGATCACGCCCGCGAGAAGTCCCCATCCGATCTGCTCGGCGATGCTCACCGCGACGGCGGACGGGATGCTCGACTCCAGCTCGGCGTTGGCCACCGACACCGCGACGAGGAACAGGGGTACGGCGATCCCGTCGTTCAGTCCGCTCTCCACGTCGAGTGCCTGACGCACCCGGGGCGGGACCGCGCTGTCCTCCACCACGCGCTGGCCGAGCGCGGCATCCGTCGGCGCCAGCATCACGGCGATCATGATCACCGAGATCACCGCGATCTGCGGGAAGAGCGCGAGGCCCACGCCGATGCCGGCGAGCACGGTCAGCGGCAGGCCGACCAGGAGCAGGCGGCTCGGCCACTCGAGCTGGCGGCGCAGCGCCCGCAGATCGATGCGCATCGCGTCGCTGAACAGCAGCAGCACGAGGGCGATCTCGGCGACGCGTTCGGCCCCGGACGGATCGATGTCCAGATCGAAGGCCGAGGGCAGGGTGAGCCCGGTGACGACCCCGGCGACAGCCAGGAACAGAGCCGCCGTCACGCCGCGCTTCTGCAGCGGCCCCGACAGCGCGCTCCACACGGCCAGGGCCACGAGCACGACGAGCACGGCGATCACCCTCGGACGCTATCGGACCTCGCGGCGCCCGGCCGGCCGCCCCCGCCGACGTCGGAGAATCACGCCGATGTCGGAGGATTTCGGGCAGATCCTCCGACATCGGGCCGATTCTCCGACCTCCCGGGGTGAGGGTGCGGATGCGCGGGGCGAGCGAAGGGAGGGGGCGTCAGCGGCGGCGGGCGGTGCGGCCGACGCCGGCGCGGCGGAGGGCCTCGCCGATCGCGACGGCAACGGCCGTCCAGGCGACCGGGCCGACGATGAACATCGCGATGTAGACCACCTGGGCCCACGGGGCGAAACGGCCGAGGTCGGCGACCAGCGCGATCGGCACGGCGAGCACGACGCCGACGATGACGGCCGAGACGAAGTAGCGCCACCTCTCCCAGTGGCGGTACCGCCCGATCGCGGCGATGAGCTCCTGCAGCCCCCCGATGAGGATTGCGGTGCCGATGTAGCGCCCGATCCATGGCGGCACGAACGCGCTCGCGACGAGGGCGGCGAGCACGTGGGAGATCAGCGCGACCCAGGGCATCCGCAGCAGCACCTGGGCGATCACGCCGGGCAGCACGTGCACGCCGAGGACGAGTCCGTAGAGCACCGGCACGGCGGCCGACACGAGTCCGCTGACCGCTCCGGCGCCGGCCGAGACGGCACCGGTCGCGACGCCGATCGCGGCGCAGGTGAGCAGAACGCTCGTCGAGATGCCGGATCGGGGGGACACATGCCCAGCGTAGACCTCTCCTCTCATCGGTTTCTCACGCGACGACCGTTCCCTGGGAGGGAACTGTGAGTTACGTTTGTGCGCACTGCGCGCCGACGATGCCGCGCAGTCCTTCCCATCCCTTCCCCGTTGGGAGCTCACTGCATGAGCCGAAACACCCTGAGAGCGGCCGCGGTCATCACCGTCGCCGCCCTTCTCACCGGAACCACCGTCACGACCGCCTTCGGCGCGACCGGATCGGAGGAGGTGAGTCCGCCCACCCCGATCGACTCGCCGACCGGCACCTACATCGTGCTGCTCGAAGAGGATCCCGTCGCCACCTATGACGGGGGCGAGCCGGGACTGCGCGCCACCACGCCCGCAGACGGCGAGAAGCTCGACACGCAGTCGGCCGAGGTGAAGGAGTACGCCGGCTACCTGCAGGAGCGGCAGCAGGATGTCGCGGCCGAGACCGGCGTCAGCCCCGAAGCGACCTACCAGATCACCCTCAACGGGTTCAGCGCCAAGATGTCGCCGCAGGAGGCCGCGAAGGTCGCCGGTGCCAAGGGCGTCGTCGGGGTGTATCCGGACGAGATCCGCCACCCCGTCGCGGTGCCGTCGACGGAGTTCCTCGGTCTCGAGGGGGCCGGTGGCGTGTGGGAGTCGCTCGGGGGAACGGATGCCGCCGGCGAAGGCGTCGTGGTCGGTGTCGTCGACACCGGCATCGCCCCGGAGCACCCGTCGTTCGCGGGTGAGCCGCTGAGCGCGACACCGGGCGACGAGCCCTACCTCGACGGCGACGACGTCGTGTTCGCCAAGGCCAACGGCGACGAGTTCCGCGCCACGCGGGTGACCGGTCAGGACTGGGGCGTCGAGGACTACTCCACGAAACTCATCGGTGCGCAGTACTTCTCCACCGGTGCCGCGAGCGCCGGATTCGACTTCGGCTCCGACTACCTGTCGCCGCGCGACGGCGACGGCCACGGGTCGCACACGGCGAGCACCGCCGCCGGCAACGCCGGCGTCGACGCCTCGATCGAGGGCATCGACTTCGGTGCCGTCTCGGGTGTCGCGCCGGCCGCGAAGGTCGCGGCGTACAAGGCGTGCTACGTCGGGCCCGACCCGCTGGTCACGACCGACGACATCTGTGCGCTGAGCGACCTGCTCGACGCGATCGACACCGCCGTGAACGACGGCGTCGACGTCATCAACTACTCCATCGGAGGTGGCGCGGCCACCACGACGTGGTCACCCGACGACCAGGTGTTCTTCAACGCCGCCGTCGCCGGGGTGTTCGTCTCGGCGAGCGCCGGAAACTCCGGTCCCGACGCGTCGACCGCCGACCACGCCGCCCCCTGGTACACGACGGTCGCCGCGTCGACCATCCCGACCTGGGAGGGCACGGTCTCGCTGCCCAACGGCTTCCTCGAAGCCGGCGCGTCGGTGACGGTGCCCTTCGGCGAGTCGCTCACCGCCCCCGTCGTCTACGCCGGAGACATCCCGGCGGAGGGGGTCTCCGCCGCCGACGCGGCGCTGTGCTACCTCGACTCTCTCGACCCCGAAGCGGCCGCCGGCGCCATCGTGGTGTGCGACCGCGGCGTCATCGCCCGCGTCGAGAAGTCGCAGGCGGTCGCCGAGGCGGGCGGTGTCGGATCGATCCTGGTGAACGTCACGCCGGCATCCCTCGACAACGACTTCCATTCCGTGCCCACGGTGCACCTGCCCGACACCGTGCGGGAGCCGCTGCTGGACTACGTGCGCAACACCCCCGACGCCGAGGCCACTCTCATCGGGGAGAACACCACGGGCGAGGAGACGCCGGTGCCGCAGATCGCAGGATTCTCGAGCCGCGGACCGATGCTCGCCGACGGCAGCGACGTCATCAAGCCCGACATCGCGGCCCCCGGTGTGGCGATCCTCGCCGCCACCCAGAACGGTGCGACCGAGGACCCGACCTTCGGCATCCTCTCGGGAACGTCGATGGCCGCCCCGCACGTGGCCGGCCTCGCCGCGCTCTACCTGACCGCCAACCCCGGTGCGACACCCGACGAGGTCAAGTCGGCGATGATGACCACGGCGTCGAACACCGTGAACGCCGACGGCTCGGCTAACCTCGATCCCTTCGCGCAGGGCGCCGGCCAGGTGGAACCGACCGACTTCCTCGACCCGGGCGTGCTCTACCTGAACGGCCCGGTCGACTGGGCGGGCTTCGTCGAGGGCACCGGCAACTGGGACTTCGGCGGCATCGATCCGATCGACCCGAGCGACCTGAATCTCGCGTCGCTCGCGATCGGGACGCTGTCCAAGGAGCAGACGGTCACCCGCACGCTCACGGCCACGCGTCCGGGCACCTACACGGTCGAGGCCTCGATCCCCGGGGTCGACGTGTCGGTCTCGCCCGCGAGCCTCACCTTCGGCGCCGCCGGCGAGCAGCAGTCGTTCGAGGTGACGATCAGCAACGCTGACGCTCCGGTGGAGCAGTGGGCGACGGGCTTCATGACGTGGACCGGCGATGACGGCACGACGGCGCGCTCGCCGCTGGCCGTGCGTCCGGTCACCGCCGATGCCCCCGCCGAGGTCTCCGGCACGGGCATCGCCGGATCCACCGAGGTCACCATCGACTCGGGCGTCTCCGGCGAGCTGCCGCTGAACCTGTCCGGCCTTGCTCCGGTCGAGCTGCTCACCGACCCGGCCAACCCGGTCGAGGGCCACACCGGAGACGAGAACTCCGGCGACGCCGACGGCAACGTGTTCTGGTTCGCGGATGTGGCCGAGGGCACATCCCTCGCCCAGTGGACGCTCGACTCGTCCGACGACGCAGGGAGCGACCTCGACCTCATCGTGTACCGCGTGGTCAGTCGGGAGGACACCCGCTACTACGAGCAGTTCGTCTCGGCGACCGCGTCGGCCGACGAGCAGGTCAGCCTCATCGCGCCCACCGCCGGAACGTACCTGATCGTGGCCAACATGTACTCGATCACCCAGCCCCTCACGTGGGACCTCACACAGGCGCTGGTCACTCCGGAGGGCGAGGGTTCGCTCACCGCGACACCGAACCCGCTGCCGGTGACCCGCGGCGAGCAGGCGACGTACGCACTGTCGTGGACGGGACTGCAGGCTGAGACGTCGTACCTCGGCGTGGTGCAGTACGGCGAGTCGCAGGTGCGCACGATCGTGTCGGTGGATGCCGGGGCGGCCGCCCCGGAGGCCGTCACGGCGCCCGAGATCACGGGTACCGCGAAGGTCGGACGCACCCTCGAGGTGACGCCGGGCGAGTGGGACCCCGCCGACGTCGAGCTGACGTACCAGTGGCTGCGAGACGGCACGGCGATCGAGGGGGCGACATCCACGACCTACACGGTGACGCGCGACGACGTCGGCACGGCGCTGTCGGCGCGGGTGACGGCCAGCGCCGAGGGTAACGCCAACGCGGGCACCGCGCTCAGCAACGAGGTGTTCGTGAAGGTGGGCTCCGACACCGAGGTGTCGATGAACCGCTACATCGGCACGTCGAAGCACGACTACACCGTGACGGTGGAGGTCACGGTCGATGACGGGTCGGTCGCCGACGGCACGGTGGAGGTGTGGGTCGGTTCCACGAAGCTGACCGGCACGCTCGCCGACGGTGCCGTCAGCTTCGACCTGCCGAAGCAGAAGAAGGGCATCAAGGTCGTGATCGCCACCTACACCGGCAGCGACACCGTCGCCCGCTCGGTCGGGGTGAGCGGCTTCCTCGTGCTCCGCTGACGCTGTCGACGAAGCGTCCGGGCCGTGCGTGGTCCGGGCGCTTCGTCGTCTCCGGAGGTCAGAGGCGCCGGCGGCGGCGGGTGAGCCGCACCTTCGGCAGCGGCGGGGCGGGGATGCGCTCGTCGCCGTGGCCGACGACCTCGCCGAAGCGCTCGCCGTGGGCCTCCCACGCATCGCGGGCCTCGACGATCTCGTCATGACTGCGGCCGACGAAGTTCCACCACATGACGATCTCGTCCTCGAACGGGGCACCCCCGATGAGGAACAGCCGCGCCCCCGCCGCAGAGGCGACGCGCACGTGATCGCGCCGGGTGCCGAGGTAGAGCATCCGCTTGTCGTCGAGCGCGACCGTGTCGGCACCGTCGATGCGCGCGGGGGAGACGTGCACGCTCGCGTCGCCGTCGACCGCGATGAGCGCGTGCTCCCACGCCGCCTCGAGGGGGATGCGCACGGTCGCCCCGGCGGGGATATGCAGTTCGGCGCCGACGATCGGCGTGTAGACGGATGCGGGCGAGGCGACATCGCCGAGGCGTCCGAGCACGACCGTCGCCTCGCCGTCGTCTCCGGTCTCGGCCGCCAGCGGCAGCGTCGGCAGATCCTTGTGACGCTCGAACGCGGGAGCACCGTGGCGACGCGACTCGGGGAGGGCGACCCACAGCTGCAGGGCATCGAGGTCGACGGCGTCGTCGCCGTGCGAGTACTCCGAATGGGCGATGCCGGCGCCGCTGGTCATGAGGTTCAAGGCGCCGCGACGCACCATCACGTCGCTGCCGACGGTGTCGCGGTGGCGCACCTCTCCGACGAACGGCCACGTCACGGTCTGAAGCCCGATGTGCGGATGCGGCTCGACGCGCATCCGCGTGCGCTGCGGCCCGAAGCGGTCGAGGAAGCACCAGGCGCCGACCAGTGGCAGTTCCCGCTGCGGCAGCGCCCGGAAGACGGCCATCGCGCGGACCCCGCCCAGCGGCACCTCGCGCGAGGTCATCACGACGGCGCGCGGCCCGTCGCACTCCGCGGCGCTCTCGGCCACGACCTCGCCGGCATCGTCCAGACGCGTCATGGTCGTCTCAGGCGCCGGGCGCGCCGTGCGGCCAATCGACCGACAGCCCCTCGACGGTGTTCTCGCCGAGGTACTTGGTCACGAACGGGCACCGGGGCACGATCGTCTCGTCGCGGGCGGCGATGTCCGCGAGCGCGTCGGCGACGAGGATCGACGCGAGGCCGCGTCCCTTGAACGCGGGGTCGACCTCGGTGTGAACCATCTGCAGGCGACCGCGGTCGTCGGCCTCCCAGCGGGTGAATCCGGCGAGCACGTCGCCCACGTGGATCTCGTAGCGGGATGCGGCGTCGTTTCGGGTGATGCGCGGGGTCTCGGAGGTGTCGGTCACGGGGGTTCCTTCCGTCGCTGGGACAAACGTACGTCCGGTGCACGCGATTCCGCGAGGGTCGAGATCCACCCGTGACAGAGTGGGGGAATGTCGTCGCTGCTCGAGCTCGTTCCCGTCGGCGCCGATGAGGACACCGTCTACGACGGCTTCGTCTCGTGGGCGGAAGCCCGCGGCATCCGCCTCTACCCGGCGCAGGACGAGGCGGTCATCGAACTCGCCGCCGGGTCGAACGTGATCCTGTCGACCCCCACCGGCACGGGCAAGTCGCTCGTCGCGATCGCCGCGCACGCGGCCGCCCTCGCGCGCGGGGGCGTCACGTTCTACACCGCGCCCATCAAGGCGCTCGTGAGCGAGAAGTTCTTCGCCCTCGTGGAGGTCTTCGGCGCCGGGAACGTCGGCATGGTCACCGGCGACTCGTCGGTCAACCCCGACGCGCCGATCATCTGCTGCACGGCGGAGATCCTCGCGAACCTCGCGCTGCGCGAGGGCGCGGACGCCGACATCGACCAGGTCGTGATGGACGAGTTCCACTACTACGGCGATCCCGACCGCGGCTGGGCGTGGCAGATCCCGCTGCTGCTGCTCCCCCGCGCGCAGTTCCTTCTCATGTCGGCCACCCTCGGCGACGTCACCGACCTCGCCGCCGACCTGGAGCGGCGCACCGGGCGCCCGGTCGCGCGGGTGACCGGAGCCGTGCGGCCGGTGCCGCTGCACCACTCCTATGAGCGCGTCCCCGCCCACGAGCTCGTCACGAGGCTCCTCGACGAGCGCGAGGCCCCGATCTACATCGTGCACTTCTCGCAGGCGGCCGCGGTCGAGCGTGCGCAGGCGCTGTCGAGCGTGAAGGTCATCACGCGCGAGCAGCGGGATGCGATCGCCGACGCCATCGGAGGGTTCCGCTTCACGACGGGGTTCGGCAAGACCCTGTCGCGGCTCGTGCGCGCCGGCATCGGCGTGCACCACGCTGGCATGCTGCCGCGTTACCGACGCCTGGTCGAGACGCTCGCCCAGCGCGGACTGCTGCGCGTCATCTGCGGCACCGACACGCTCGGCGTCGGCATCAACGTGCCGATCCGCACCGTGGTCATCACGGCGCTGGCGAAGTTCGACGGCACCAAGATGCGTCAGCTCAGCGCGCGGGAGTTCCACCAGGTCGCCGGGCGCGCGGGGCGCGCGGGCTACGACCCCTACGGCAACGTCGTGGTGATGGCCCCCGACTGGGAGATCGAGAACGAGGCGGCGCTGCGCAAGGCCGGGGACGACCCCGCCAAGCGCAAGAAGATCGTGCGCAAGAAGGCGCCGACCGGGGTCGTCAACTGGGGCCTCGGGTCTTTCGAGAGGCTGGTCGAAGCCGAGCCGGAGCCGCTCACCTCGCACCTGCAGCTGACGGCGGCGATGCTCATCAATGTGATCGGGCGCGGCGGCGACGTGTTCGGGAACATCCGCTCGCTCGTCTTCGACAACCACGAGGCGCCGGCCCGTCGCTACGCTCTCGCGCGGCGCGCCCTCGCGATCTTCCGCACCCTCGTGGCGGCCGGCATCGTGCAGGTCGACCGCGAGGATGCCGCCGCACCGCGCATCCGGCTCACCGTCGATCTGCAGCCGAACTTCGCCCTCAACCAGCCCCTGTCGCCCTTCGCACTCGCCGCGATCGGCCTTCTCGACCCGGACGACGCACCGGGCGCGGCCGGCACGGGGCACTACGCCCTCGACGTCGTGAGCGTCATCGAGGCGACGCTCGACGATCCGCGGGCGATCCTGTCGCAGCAGGAGTACAAGGCGCGCGGCGAGGCGGTCGGCGCGATGAAGGCCGAGGGGATCGAGTACGAGGAGCGCATGGAGCTGCTCGAGGAGGTCACGTACCCGAAGCCGCTCGCCGAGCTGCTGGGCGAGGCGTTCGAGACGTTCGCGTCGAGCCAGCCCTGGGTGCGCGATTTCGAGCTCGCCCCCAAGTCGGTCGTGCGCGACATGTTCGAGCGCGCGCTGTCGTTCGGCGAGTTCGTCTCGCTCTATCAGCTGGGCCGCAGCGAGGGTCTCGTGCTGCGCTACCTCAGCGACGCCTACCGGGCCATCACCCAGACGGTGCCGATGGATGCCCGCACCGACGCGCTGCTCGACGTCATCGAGTGGCTCGGCGAACTCGTGCGACAGGTCGATTCGAGCCTCGTCGACGAGTGGGAGGCGCTGGTGAACCCCGCCGCCGATCCGGAGGCGCCCGTCGTGCCGCCCGCGCCCCCGTCGGTGCTGGACAATCGTCGCGCGTTCGTGGTGCTGGTGCGCAACGAGCTCTTCCGCCGCGTGCAGCTGGCGGCGCTGCAGCGCGACGACGATCTGGTCGAGCTCGACCCCGAGGTCGGCTGGCCGGATGTGCTCGACCGCTACTTCGCCGAGCACGACGAGCTGCTCACCGGCGGCTCGGCGCGGTCGCCGCGCCTCGTGACGATCGACGAGCAGCCCGCCGAGGGGGTGTGGCGCATCGAGCAGACCCTCGACGACCCCGCCGGCCACCACGACTGGCGCATCCGCGCCCACGTCGACCTCGCCGCCTCCGAGGAGGCGGGTTCGGCCGTGGTGATCGTCGACGAGGTCCTCCGCCTCTAGCCCCGTCCCGCCCCGCTCCGCCCCGCCCGGGCCTTGCCCCGCTCCGCCCCGTCCCGCCGTCCCACCCCGCCCGGGCCTTGCCCCGTTTCGGTTCGCCTGTCACCGGATGCCGGAAACAGCGCCGGTGGCGACATCCTGTGACAGGTGACCGCGATGTGTGCCCGCTCGCGGGCCGGGGGAGCGCAGTGTCAGAGTGGACGAGTGACGACGTACCTGGCGTTCCTCCGCGCGGTGAACCTCGGGGCGACGCGGAAGTTCCCGAAGGATGCGCTGCGCGCCGCCGTCGAGTCGTGCGGCTTCGAAGAGGTCGCCACGCACGGCAACACCGGCAACGTGCGCTTCGGGTCGGGGATGCGTTCGCGGCCGCGCATCGAGGAGCAGCTCGAGCGCGCCTTCCTGGCCGACCGGGGATTCGAGGTGCCGGCCATCGTCTTCTCCGTCGCCGAGTTCGCCGCGATCGCGGCCGAGACGGCGAGGCTGTCGGCCGAGAACCCCGGGTTGGCGCGTCACTACGTCTACCTGCTCAAAGACGAGCTCGACACCGCTCAGCTCGAGGCCGTGGCCGCCGCGGCGTCCGACCGGGGCCGGATGGTGGTTCACGGTCGGGTCGCGCACGCCCTCCTCGAACCCGGGTACGAAGACGGCGTGGTGGATCCGCTCGGTGCGGCGAAGCACCTCGGCGTCGGCACCAACCGCAACGCGACGGTCATCGCGAAGCTCGCCTCCCTCTGGCCCGGCTGATCCGCGCGCCCTCCGGAACGCTCGACGTTCACAACTCCTCAGATCCGGCGCCGCGGTGCCGCGAATCGAAGGATTCGGCCGGTTGCCGACGCCTGGTTGAGGAGTTGCGAACGAGCGGGAGGGTGCACCCCCCCCGCGGCTGTCCACAGCCTCGGCGGACGTCGGATGCCGCGGCTACCCTGGTCGGGTGAGTGATCCGCAGGCCGACCCGTACGCCGCATGGGATCCCGACGCCTTCGCCCCGCCGCCCGACGACGAGTTCGCCCCGCCGCCGCCGGAGGAGGAGTGGATGCCGCCGCCCGAGCCCGAGGCGGCGGTCGCGGCATCCGCGCACCGGGACTTCGTCGGCGCCGACCCCGCCGCGGTGCTGCACGAGGTCTACGGCTACGACGCGTTCCGCGGTGAACAGGCCGACATCGTCTCGCACGTGATCGCCGGCGGCGACGCGGTCGTGCTGATGCCCACCGGCGGCGGCAAGAGCGTCTGCTACCAGGTGCCCGCGCTCGTGCGGCCGGGAACGGGCCTGGTCGTCTCGCCCCTCATCGCCCTCATGCACGACCAGGTGGATGCCCTCGTGGCCAACGGGGTGGCTGCGGCCTACCTGAACTCCACGCAGACCCCGGCCGAGCGGTCGGCCGTCGAGCAGGCGTATCTGCGCGGCGCCCTGGACCTCCTCTACATCGCCCCGGAGCGCCTGTCGCTGCCGCAGACGACGGCCTTCCTGCAGCGCGGCCGCCTCAGCGTGATCGCGGTCGACGAGGCGCACTGCGTCAGTCAGTGGGGCCATGACTTCCGCCCGGACTATCTGGCCCTCGGCGACCTCGACGAGCGCTTCCCGGGCGTTCCGCGCATCGCGCTGACGGCGACGGCCACCCCCGCGACCCATCGCGAGCTCACCGAGCGCCTGCGGCTTCCGCAGGCCCGTCACTTCGTCTTCAGCTTCGACCGGCCGAACATCCAGTACCGCATCGAGCCGAAGGTCGACCCGCGCCGCCAGCTCGTGACCTTCATCCGCTCCCAGCCGGAGGGGGCCGCCGGCATCGTCTACGCCCTCAGCCGCAAGTCGGTCGAGCAGACCGCGGCGTACCTCGCCGGCCAGGGGATCGACGCGCTGCCGTACCACGCGGGCCTCGACGCGTCGGTGCGGTCGGCCAATCAGTCGCGCTTCCTGCGCGAGGACGGCGTGGTCATGGTCGCGACGATCGCCTTCGGCATGGGCATCGACAAGCCCGATGTGAGGTTCGTCGCCCACATCGACCTCCCGAAGTCGGTCGAGGGCTACTACCAGGAGACCGGACGCGCCGGCCGCGACGGCGACCCCGCGATCGTGTGGATGGCGTACGGCCTCGGCGACGTCGTGCAGCAGCGGCGCATGATCGACCAGTCGCCCGGCGACCGCACCTATCGCATGCGACTCGGACAGCATCTCGACGCGATGCTCGCGCTGTGCGAGACGGTCGGATGCCGCAGGCAGAATCTGCTCGGCTACTTCGGCCAGGAGTCGCAGCCGTGCGGCAACTGCGACACGTGCCTCACGCCGCCGGAGACCTGGGACGGACTGGTGGCGTCGCAGAAGTTCCTCTCGACCGTGGTGCGGCTGCAGCGCGAGCGCGGCCAGGCGTTCGGGGCGGGGCATCTCATCGACATCCTGCGCGGCGCGTCGACCGACCGCATCCGCCAGCAGGGGCACGACCGGCTCGCCACGTACGGCATCGGAGACGACCTCAGCGATCAGGACTGGCGCAGCGTCGTGCGCCAGCTGCTCGCGCGCGGCATCCTCGTGGCGCAGGGCGAGTACGGCACCCTCGCGCTGGGTGACCCGGCCGCCGCGGTGCTGCGCGGCGAGGCTCCGGTGCCACTACGGCGGGATGTGCTCGGTCGCGGCGCATCGGGCGGCGGGTCGCGGCGGCGCACCTCCGCTGCGTCCGACGCGCTCGCCGACGGCGACCGCGGCCTCTTCGAAGCGTTGCGGGCGTGGCGCGCGGGCGTGGCGCGCGAGATCGGCAAGCCGGCCTACGTGGTGTTCAACGATGCGACGCTGCGGGCGCTCGCCGAGCACCGCCCGGGCAGCATGGCCGACCTCGACGGCATCACCGGCATCGGCGCGACCAAGCGCGACGCCTATGGCGAGGCCGTGCTCGAGGTCGTCGCCGCCGAGGGGTGACCGTGAATATCGAGTGATGTTCGGTTTATCCTGGTGCGAGACCCGCACGAAGGAGTGGTGACCGTGGCTGCCGAGACCGAACGCCCGTGGCTGAACGCCGACCTGTCCGTCGAGGAGCGCGTCGAGCTGCTCCTGTCGGCGATGACCGTGGCCAAGAAGGCAGGACTCTTCTTCCACACGATGATCGCCATCGGCGACCTCGACGAGGACAACCCCGCGTTCGGTCTGCCGGCACCGCGAGAGCTGGTGGCCGGACGGCACATGTCTCACTTCAACCTGCTCGGCGCCGCGCCGACGGGTCGGCAGATGGCCGAGTGGCACAACGCACTCCAGGAACTCGCCGCATCGACTCGACTCGGCATCCCGGTGACGCTGTCTACCGACCCGCGCCACTCCTTCAGCGACAACCCGGGTGCGGCGATCATGGCGGGGCCCTTCTCGCAGTGGCCCGAGACGATGGGGCTCGCCGCGATCGGCGACGAGGAGCTGGTCGAACGGTTCGCCGACATCGCGCGGCAGGAGTACACGGCCGTCGGCTTGCGGGTCGCTCTGCATCCGCAGGTCGATCTCGCGACCGAACCGCGCTGGGCTCGGCAGACCGCGACGTTCGGTGAGGACGCCGATCTCGCCGGCCGCATGGGCGCCGCCTACATCCGCGGCTTCCAGGGGGAGGCCTTCGGGGTCGGCTCCGTCTCGACGATGACCAAGCACTTCCCCGGCGGCGGACCGCAGAAGGACGGCGAGGATCCGCACTTCGCCTACGGCCGCGAGCAGATCTACCCCGGCGGCATGTTCGAACACCACCTGAAGCCGTTCGAGGACGCCTTCCAGGCGGGCACGCGCCAGGTCATGCCGTACTACGGCATGCCGGTCGGCACGGAGCACGAGGAGGTCGGCTTCGGTTTCAACCGGTCGGTCATCACCGGCCTGCTCCGTGAGCGGTACGGCTTCGACGGCCTGGTGTGCACCGACTGGGGTCTCATCACCGACGCCGAGATCCTCGGCACCCCGTTCCCGGCTCGCGCGTGGGGCGTCGAGCACCTCACGCCGTCGGAGCGGATGATGAGGGTGCTGGATGCCGGGGTCGACCAGTTCGGCGGCGAGACGTGCACGGCGCTGCTCGTCGAGCTCGTCGCCGCGGGCGAGGTCGCCGAGGAGCGGCTGGATGTCTCCGCGCGCCGCATCCTGCGTGAGAAGTTCGAGCTCGGCCTGTTCGAGCAGCCCTTCGTCGACGTCGCCGCCGCAGACGAGATCGTCGGCCGGGCCGACTTCCGCGCGGCCGGGGAAGCCGCCCAGCGCGCGGCGATCACGCTGCTCGCCGACAGCGGTGTGCTGCCGCTGCCCACCGGCCGCCGCCTGTACGTCGAGGGCGTCGACCCGGAGATCGCCGCGCGCTACGGCACCGTGGTCGCCACGCCCGCCGAGGCCGACGTGGCGGTGCTTCGCCTCCGCGCGCCGTTCGAGGAGCGCGGGTCGACCTTCGAGAACTTCTTCCACGCCGGCTCCCTCGCCTTCCCCGACGACGTCATCGCCCACGTCCGCGAGGTCGCGCAGGCGGTGCCGACGGTGGTGGATGTGCTCCTCGACCGCCCCGCGATCCTCACGCCGATCGTCGAGGATGTCGCCGCCCTCACCGCCAACTGGGGTGCGAGCGGCGCGGCGCTGTTCGACGTGCTGACGGGAGTCGCCGAACCCCAGGGGCGACTGCCGTTCGATCTGCCGCGCTCGATGGCGGCCGTCGAACGCTCCCGCCCCGACGTGCCCTTCGACACCGTCGATCCCCTGTTCCGGTTCGGCCACGGACTCTCGATCGCGCTGGTCGTCGCGGCTGAGAGCTGACCGCCCGGGTCGCAGGATCGCGGAGGTGTGGGGCGCGCACAATCGTCACGGGTGACCTCGGGCGGTGTCGTTGTGTGGATGCTGCAAGGGGTTTGCCGCATGATTGTGGGACACCTACTGTCAATGGTGTCCGCATCCGATGCGGGCGCCACCCCTCCGACGCCGAAAGGTGATGTCATGGCAGACGTTGCTGTCCGTTCGTCCACGCCCGCAGAAGACAAGCGCACACCCGAGGGCGGTGCGCCGACCGCGCCGCACACCGCGGACGAAGCCCACGAGGCACGGATCGACGTGCCGGCCGTCACGAACGCGCTGCTGGGCACGTGGCGCGAGACCCGCCGGGAGGTGCGCGAGCTGATCAAGGACCCGGTGTTCTGGCAGGAGCCGGGTCAGTCCATGGCGGAGCACCGCGCACGCGTGCTGGAGCAGCTGCACCTCCTCGTCGACAACGACGGCTCGCGCCGTGCCTTCCCCACCGAGTACGGCGGCCTCGAAGACAACGGTGCGAACCTCGCCGGGTTCGAAGAGCTCGTGCTCGCCGACCCGAGCCTGCAGATCAAGTCCGGCGTGCAGTGGGGCCTGTTCGGCTCCGCGGTCTACCAGCTGGGCACCAAGAAGCACCACGATCTGTGGCTTCGCGACATCATCAGCCTCGATCTGCCCGGCGCGTTCGCGATGACCGAGACCGGCCACGGCTCCGACGTCGCCGCCATCGGCACCACCGCGACCTACGATCCCGAGACCGAGGAGTTCGTCATCCACACGCCGTTCCGCGGGGCGTGGAAGGACTACCTCGGCAACGCCGCGCTGCACGGCAAGGCCGCCACCGTCTTCGCCCAGCTGATCACCGGCGGCGTGAACTACGGCGTGCACTGCTTCTTCGTTCCGCTGCGCGACGACGAGGGCGCATTCCTCCCCGGCATCGGCGGAGAGGACGACGGCGTCAAGGGCGGGCTCAACGGCATCGACAACGGCCGGCTGCACTTCGACAACGTGCGCGTGCCGCGCGAGAACCTGCTCAACCGCTACGGCGATGTCGCTCCCGACGGCAGCTACACGTCCGACATCGACAGCCCCGGTCGTCGCTTCTTCACGATGCTCGGCGCCCTGGTCCAGGGCCGCGTGTCCCTCGACGGTGCCGCCACGACCGCGACCGCCCTGGCGCTGAGCATCGCGATCACCTACGCCAACCAGCGGCGTCAATTCGACTCCGGCGCCGGAACCGACGAGGTCGTGCTGCTCGATTACGCCAAGCACCAGCGCCGGCTGCTGCCGCGCCTGGCGCAGGTCTACGCCCAGTTCTTCTCGCACGACGAGCTGCTGAGGAAATTCGACGGCGTCTTCTCGGGTCGCACCGACACCCCCGACGAGCGCGAAGACCTCGAGACCCTCGCCGCCGCCCTGAAGCCCCTGTCGACGTGGAACGCGCTGGACACCATCCAGGAGAGCCGGGAGGCGTGCGGCGGCCAGGGGTTCCTCGCCGAGAACCGCATGGTCGACCTGCACCGCGACCTCGACGTCTACGTCACCTTCGAAGGTGACAACAACGTGCTCCTGCAGCTGGTCGGCAAGCGCCTGCTCGGCGATTTCGCCAAGCAGTTCAAGGGTGCCGATGCCGCCACGCTCGCCCGCTTCGCCGTGGGCCAGACCGCGGGCAAGGTGTTCCACGGCGCCGGACTCCGCCAGCTCGGACAGGCGGTCACCGACTTCGGCTCCACCGCCCGCTCGGTGGAGCTCGGGCTGCGGGGCGACCACCAGCAGGAGCTGCTCACCGACCGCGTGCAGCAGATGATCGCCGACATCGCCGGCCGGCTGCGCCCGGCATCGAAGCTGCCGGCCGACGAGGCTGCGGCGCTGTTCAACGAGAACCAGTCGCAGCTGATCGAGGCTGCCCGCGCGCACGGCGAGCTGCTGCAGTGGGAGGCGTTCACCGACGCGGTGAACAAGACCGCCGATGCGGGCACGAAGCAGGTGCTCACGTGGCTGCGCGACCTCTTCGGACTGTCGCTGATCGAGCGCCACCTCGCGTGGTATCTCATCAACGGCCGCCTGTCCGCGCAGCGCGCGAGCGCCGTCTCGCGCTACATCGACCGGTTGAGCGCGCGCCTGCGTCCGCATGCGCAGGATCTCGTCGACGCGTTCGGGTTCGCCCCCGAGCACGTGCGGGCCCCTATCGCCTCGGGCGCCGAGCAGGAGCGACAGGATGCCGCCGCCGCTCACTTCGCCGCCGAGCGCGCATCCGGTACCGCCCCCGTCTCCGAGAAGTCGCTGCAGAAGAAGAACAAGAAGTAGCCCGGCGCTGTCGTACCCCGAGGCGATACTGGGGGCGTGGCGGAGAGTGTGCGTACCGGTGAAGACGGCATCGTGCGGTGCGGGTGGATCGGCGACGATCCCGAGTACCGTCGCTATCACGACGAGGAGTGGGGCCGGCCGCTGCGCGGTGACCGCCCGCTCTTCGAGAAGATGAGCCTCGAGGGGTTCCAGGCGGGCCTGTCGTGGATCACCATCCTGCGCAAGCGGCCGCGCTTCCGCGAGGTCTTCGCCGGCTTCGACCCGGTCGCGGTGGCGGCGTTCGACGGCGACGACGTCGAACGCCTGATGGCCGACCCCGGCATCATCCGGAACCGCGCGAAGATCCTCGCGACGATCGCGAACGCGGCGATCGTCCGCGACATGGCCGAGGGAGAGTTCGATTCCCTGATGTGGTCGTTCGCGCCGCCTCCGGGACCTCGCCCGCGGACCTTCGCCGAGGTGCCGGCGACCACGCCGGCGTCCGACGCGCTCAGCCGCGAGCTGCGGCGTCGGGGCTTCCGCTTCGTGGGCCCGACCACGATGTACGCGCTGATGCAGTCGGCCGGCATGGTCGACGACCACGTCGAGGGATGCTTCCTGGCGGCGTGATCCGCGACGCGCCGTGTCGGCCGCATGCGCCACACTGAGGGGGTACCGGGAGGAGCCCGCATGTCCGAGGTCGACGCCACACCGCACATCGCCGACTCCCACGACGTGATCCGCGTCGTCGGAGCGAGGGAGAACAACCTCAAGAACGTCTCGGTCGAGATCCCCAAGCGACGTCTGACGGTGTTCACCGGCGTGAGCGGCTCGGGCAAGTCCTCCCTGGTCTTCGCGACGATCGCGAACGAGTCGCAGCGACTCATCAACGAGACCTACCCGACGTTCGTCCAGCAGTTCATGGGACAGCTCAGTCGCCCCGAGGTCGACGCGCTCGAGAACGTCAGCCCCGCGATCATCGTCGACCAGGAGCGCATGGGGTCGAACTCCCGGTCGACCGTCGGCACGGCCACCGACGTGCACGCGATGCTCCGTCTGCTGTTCAGCCGTCTCGGCACCCCGCACGTCGGCTCGCCGCAGGCGTTCTCCTTCAACGTCCCTTCGGTCTCCGGCGCGGGGGCGGTCACCGTGCAGGTCGGCAAGGACAAGGGCAAGAAGGAACGCCGCTCGTTCGAGATCACCGGCGGGATGTGCCCGGACTGCGAGGGGCTGGGTGAGGTCAGCGACATCGACCTCGACGAACTGTTCGACCGCACCAAGTCCCTGCAGGACGGCGCGATCACCGTTCCCGGATACACCGTCGACGGATGGATGGTGAAGGCCTTCACCGAGTCCGGCTTCGTCGACCCGGCCACGCCCATCCAGGACTACACCGAGACCGAACGGCACGACTTCCTCTACAAGGAGCCGACGAAGGTCAAGGTCGGCGGCATCAACCTCACCTACGAGGGGCTCGTGCCCAAGATCACCAAGTCGATGCTGCAGAAGGACCGCGATGCGCTGCAGCCGCACGTGCGCGCGTTCGTCGAGCGCGCCGTGAAGTTCAGCGCCTGCGCGGCCTGCGGCGGCACCCGTCTGAACGAGGGGGCGCGGTCGTCACGGATCGGCGACGTCAACATCGCCGAGGCGGCGGCGATGCAGATCACCGACCTCGCCGCCTGGCTGCGGACGATCGACGATCCCGCCGTCGCGCCGCTGCTGTCCTCGCTGCGTCAGACGGTCGACTCGTTCGTCGACATCGGCCTCGGCTACCTCTCGCTCGACCGGTCGTCGGGAACGCTGTCGGGCGGGGAGGCGCAGCGCACGAAGATGATCCGCCACCTCGGCTCCTCGCTCACGGACATCACCTATGTCTTCGACGAGCCGACGGCCGGACTGCACCCGCACGACATCGCCCGTACGAATCGGCTGCTGCGCCGGCTGCGCGACAAGGGGAACACCGTTCTGGTGGTCGAGCACAAGCCGGAGGTCATCGAGATCGCCGACCACGTCGTCGATCTCGGCCCCCGCGCCGGGCGAGCAGGCGGCGAGGTGCAGTACACCGGAGATGTTGCCGGCCTTCGGGAATCGGACACCCTCACCGGCCGCCATCTGGATCATCGCGTCGCCCTCAAGAGCACGTCGCGACCCCACCGAGGCGCCCTCGAGATCCGCGGGGCGACCCAGCACAACCTCCGAGGGGTCGACGTCGACATCCCGCTCGGCGTGCTCACCGTCGTCACCGGCGTCGCGGGGTCGGGCAAGTCGTCTCTGATCCACGGCAACCTGCCCGCGTTCGACGACGTGGTCGTGGTCGACCAGACGCCGATCAAGGGGTCGCGCCGCAGCAGTCCGGCCACCTACACCGGCATCCTCGACACGGTCCGATCCGCCTTCGCGAAGGCGAACGGGGTGAAGCCGTCGCTGTTCAGCGCGAACTCCGCCGGCGCCTGCATCGCCTGCAAGGGTCTCGGGGTGATCATCACCAACCTCGGATTCACGCAGAGCGTCGAGACGCGGTGCGACCTGTGCGAGGGCAGCGGCTTCAGCGACGAGGTGCTCGCCTACACCCTCGACGGCAAGAACATCCACGAGGTGCTGTCGATGTCGGCGGCCGAGGCCGCCACGTTCTTCCCCACGGGCGCCGCCCACACCACCCTCGCGCGCATGGTCGACGTGGGCCTGGGCTACCTGACCCTCGGGCAGGCCCTGAACACGCTGTCCGGGGGCGAGCGGCAACGGCTCAAGCTGGCGATCTCGATGGCGAAGAAGGGAGCCGTCTACGTGCTCGACGAGCCCACGACCGGGCTGCATCTCGTCGATGTCGACACCATGCTCGCGCTGCTGGACCGCCTGGTGGAGGCGGGGAACACCGTCGTGGTGATCGAGCACCACCAGGCGGTGATGGCTCACGCCGACTGGATCATCGACCTCGGCCCGGGCGCCGGGCACGACGGCGGTCAGATCGTGTTCGAGGGGACCCCGGCCGACCTGGTCGCGTCATCGGACACGCTCACCGCACAGCACCTGCGCACCTATGTCGGCAGGTAGCGCCTCCGCGGGATCAGCGTCCGGGCGCGAAAAGGTGGTGACCGCCGTGGCTCAGCACCTTCACGACCACACCGCGGCGATGGAGCTCGGCGACGGTGCGGGTCTCCTCGTCGATGTCGCGGCCGAGGGCGTGCACGTTCGCGACGACGAGCACGTCGCCGCGGGTGAGCGTGCCGAACAGGCGCACGAGACGCTGCTCCCAGCTCTCGAGCGTCTCGGGCGCCGGATGCCGGAAACCTTCGATCGGCACGCCGAAGCGGGTCAGCTCCTCGCGCTGCTCCACGACGGAGGGCATGTCCTCGCGGGAGATGACGAGCCCGACGAGCTTCGAGCCGATCGGCCGCGCCTGCCACCAGTGACGATCCTGCTGCAGCTCGGTGAAGCACTTCGGACACTCCGCGGCCGTGTGCGGCAGGTGCAGCGGTGCCGTGTCGGTCCCGTTCACCGCGGATTCGCGGTGCGGGGGGCGCGACAGTCCGGTCGTCGACGCGTCGGCGATCTCGCTCATGGCCTGCTCCTTCGCGACGTCGCGAAGATGCGCGGCGTCGACATCCATTCTCGCCGATACGCCGCGATTTCGCGCACCGTTCTCAGTCTTCGTCGTCCAGGCGGAGTTCCAGGCTCAGCTGATCGGCGTCGAGTTCGGCGAGCGCGTGGCGGAGCGCTGCGGTGCTGAAGCGTCCCGAGTGCGACATCTGCTCCAGGCGCCGGCGCATCACGTGAATGACGGCCAGGCGCAGTTCGAGCCGGTCAGCCAGGCGCGGAGCGCCGCCATCATCGGGCGGCTGCGCCATGCGCGGTCCCATCTCGGCGAGGAAGGAGTCGTCGAACGGCGTGCCGTCGCGGCGCTTCACGCGGGCGCCGGACACCGCGTCGGCCGCGGCCTCGCGCAGCTCGTCGTCGAGCGCATCCTGCTCCGATCGGGTCACCTGTTCGTCGACACGGGGCATGCGCAGCAGCTTCACGACGCTGGGAAGGGTGAGGCCCTGCAGCATGAGGCTCCCGACGGCGACGAGGAAGGCGACCAGCACCACGAGCGAGCGTTCGTCGGCGTCGCGGGGGAGCGTCTGCGCGGCCGCCAGCGTGACCACACCGCGCATGCCCGCCCAGACGATGACCGTGCCGTGCTTCCACCCGAGCGGAGAGGCGGCGTAGTAGTCCAGGTCGGCGTAGGCGCGGCCGATCCTCGCGCGGGCCTGGGCCACGCGCGAGCGGTGTCGCGGCGAGACCTCGGCTTCCGGCGGCGGGTCGGCAGGATGAAGGAGGTCGATCCGTGCGGTGAGCGCGTCCAGACGTGCGCGCTGGATCCGCCGCGCGCGCGAGCTCTGCAGACCCACGAGAAGCGCGACGTACACCGCGCGCACGGCCAGCACGATCGCCAGGGCGACGGCGGCGAGCGTGGCGGCCGTGCCCAGTCCGTCACCGGCGTTGTCGAGGAGCACGTCCTTCAGCTCCAGCCCCATGAGCAGGAAGACGGCCCCCTCGAGCATCAGCTCGACCGTGCGCCAGTTCAGCTCGTCGGACAGGCGCTGTTCCGGCGTGAAGCGGCGGGCGGCCCCCTGACCGGTGACGATGCCGGCCACGACGGCGGCGACCAGGCCCGAACCGCCAAGCTCCTCGGTGGGGAGGTAGGCGAGGAACGGGACCGTGAACCCGACCGCGGTGTTCGCCGCTGAGTGCGAGATGAACGACCGCACGCGCAGGTTCACCCACCCGATGAGGCCGCCGATGACGACCGCGACGACCACGCCCCAGAGGAAGGACAGCGCGAACTCCCCGAAGTGGAGGGAGCCGACGCCGACCGCGGCGATCGCGGTGCGCAGGAGCACCAGCGAGGTGGCGTCGTTGAGCAGGCTCTCGCCTTCCAGCAGCGTCACGACGCGTCGTGAGATCCCCAGTCGCTTGGCGATCGCGGTGGCGACCGCGTCGGTGGGGCTGAGGATGGCGCCGAGCGCGAGAGCGAGGGGGAACCCGAGCCCGGGCAGAGCCCACAGGAAGAACAGGGCCAGCACGAACGAGCTGATGAGGACGAGCAGCACCGACAGGCCGGCGATCGGCCGCAGATCGCGACGGAACTCGATGGCCGGCAGGGAGACCGCGGCCGAGTACAGCAGCGGCGGGAGCACGCCGACGAGGATGATCTCGGGGTCCACCTCGACCAGCGGCACGAACGGCAGCATGCTCACGCCCAGTCCGATGGCGACGAGGATGAGGGGGCCGGCGATGCGCACCTTGGGGGCCACGGTCGTCGCGGCGGCGATCACCACGATCGCGCCGACCGCGATGACGAGGATCTCCACGCCGCTCACCGGCGCCGTCCAGGAGCGGACGCTTTCGTGCGCGACACGTGCATGCTGCGAGCCTATTCGCGCCGTGATCGTCTCGCCGCACCGCGGTAATGCGCGTCTCGCGGCCCCGCAGGCGCTAGCGTGTGCGCATGGCGTTCGACAAAAGCCCCGGTCGTCGGGGCGAAGAGGCACCCGCGGGGGTCCCCGTCGCGCTCGCCGAGGGGAGGGGATCGGCCATGAACGAACACCTCGACGACATCCTCTATCCCGAGATCGAGCCGTACGCGACCGGCGAACTGATCGCGGGCGAGGGCAATCGCCTCTACTACGAGCAGTGCGGAAACCCCGAGGGCAAGCCGGTCGTGTTCTTGCACGGTGGTCCCGGCGCCGGCACGTCGTCGTGGCACCGCCGCTTCTTCGATCCCGAGCGCTATCGCATCATCCTGCTCGACCAGCGCGGATGTGGCCGTTCGACGCCGCACGCGGCCGATGTGGAGGGCGACCTGCGCCACAACACGACGTGGCACCTGGTCGCCGACCTGGAGCTGCTCCGGCGCAATCTCGGTATCGAGACCTGGATGGTCTTCGGCGGGTCCTGGGGGAGCGCCCTCGCCCTCGCCTACGCCGAGACCCATCCCGACGCGGTGTCCGAGATCGTTCTGCGGGGGATCTTCACGCTCCGCGCCCACGAGCTCGAGTGGTTTTACGAGGGCGGTGCGTCGGCGATCTTCCCCGATCGGTGGGAGAAGTTCCTCGGTCCGATCCCGGTGCTCGAACGCGGGCGCATGATCGAGGCGTACCACCGCCGCCTGGTCGACCCCGATCCGGCCGTGCACGTGCCGGCTGCCGTCGCGTGGACGACGTGGGAGGCATCCACCCTCACCCTGCTCCCGGACGACGACCTCGTGCAGGCGATGACCGATCCGCGGGCGGCGACCGCGTTCGCGCGCATCGAGAACCATTACTTCCTGCACCGCGGCTTCTTCGACGAGGGGCAGCTCATCGCCAACGTCGACGCGATCCGCGGCATCCCCGCCGTGATCGTGCAGGGGCGTTACGACGTGTGCACTCCGCCGATGACGGCGTGGGACCTGCACCGGGCGTGGCCGGAGGCCGAGTTCGTGATGGTTCCCGACGCCGGACACGCCGCGTCGGAGCCGGGCATCGCGCGCGCTCTGCGCGACGCCGCCGACCGCTTCGTCGCCGAGGGCTGACGAGCGCTCAGGCGCGAAACGCCCGCCAGAGCGTCGGGATGAGGGCCCGCAGGCCGCCGCCGGCGCGGTAGCGCGTGAGGCCGGCGCTGACCGATGCCCCCGTGCGCGCCGTGACGAACCACGGTGGCGTGGGCAGGAGGGAGAACCGGCCACGCGACCCGGCGCGCAGCGCGAGGAGCGAGCGCGGAAACGGGCGGAAGGGGCCGCGCACGACCGCACGGTCGATGCGGTCGAGCAGGAGGGCGTTGTGCACGACGCCGATCCCGCTCGGCGCGTCGGAGAGCGTGCCGCCGGGATACGCGCCCCACGGCAGCGCCGGCGTCAGGAAGCCGATCGCGGTCCACGCGTTGACCGCGATCGTGCCGTAGCGCAGTCGCTCGAGGGTGTGCTCGAAGCCGTCGGCGAGGCGTGTCTGCTCCACGGGATCGATGAGGACGTTCGCTCCCAAGGTTCCGATGAGGTGCTCGTTCGCGTAGTCGACCGCGGCGTCGACGAACGCCTGGCCGGTGCCCGGGAGCGAGACCACCCCGAGTACGGGGGCGAACTGCTCGACGACCTCGAGGTCGTGGTCGCCGGCGTCGATCTCGATGACGGCCCGCCGGCCGCCGTCACTCCACGCGGCGTCGGGGTGCGCGGCGCGCACCGCGCTCAGGCGGTCGCTCGACCCCGGGTACCAGACCTCGCGCGAGGGCGTGGCTGCCATCGCACGACGCAGGTGGCCGAGGAACGCCTCGCGCTGCGGCCAGTCTCGGCTCACGACGACGACCTGGCCCGCGACGCAGTTGTGTCCGGCGTTCTGCAGCCGCATGGTCGCGACGTGCTCGGCTTGGAAGGCGAGGTCGGCCTCGGTCCAGGGGCCGGGCACGACGATCACCGGGGACACGCCACCCAGCTCGGCGGTGATCGGCTTCGTCAGCAGCGGCTCGTCGGCCGCCTTGCGACGGACGGCATCGTCTCCGGATCCCCACACGATCGCGTCGAACGTGCGCTCCGAGCCGGTGATGTGCACGTGGTCGATGCGCTCATGGCGTGAGAGGTAGGCGCCCACCTCGCCACCGCCCCGCACGATGCGCAGCAGACCGGCCTCCACGAGCGGGGCGAGTGCGCGCTCGAAGACCGGCACGAGCGCATCCTGCGTGGGGTTCACCTTCAGCAGCGACACCCGGTTGTGAGCGATCAGCTCGGTGAGCACATCGGCGACGGGGATCGACGTCACGTTGCCGGCGCCGAGCACGAGGCCCACGCCGCCCGAGGCCGCCGGGGTGCGCTGGCCGAGCCCGGCGGCGGCTCGGGCACGCGCGACGGTGACGTCGCGGTCGAACCACACCTCGCCGGTGAATCCCGACGCGATGATCCGATCCGACGCGTCGCCGGGGAACACCCGCGCCCGCACCCGGCCGTCGGCGGTGACGTCCATCGGCACCCCGTCGAGGGGATTTCCGCCGCGCGCGAGGTTCCGCATCGTGCGGGCCAGCCACTCGGTCGAGACGAGGGTCATGTACGGACCCGTGAACCACTCCTCGCCGCGAAGGGGATGGCCGGGCGGCAGACTCTTCGAGACAGCCGCCGCGTCGGCCCATTCCTCACTCACCGCGGCGGTGCTCGCGTGGATGCTCTCCAGGAGCGTCGCCCGCTGATCGAGCGAGAGCCGCGTCCACAGCCGCGCGCCGCGGTGCAGTGCGTCGATGTCGGCGTCGAGTGCCTCGCGGGTGTCGGCGGCGAGGTCGATGGGCGCGGTTGTCACGGGGTTCCTCCCGGGGTCAGTCGGCCGGGATGAGGCGAAGGAGCGTGTCGCGCACGGCCAGCAGTCCGGTCAGCGTCTCGGCGAACGACGTCGACAGCGGAGACAGGCCGATGCGCAGTCCGTCGGGGTCGCGGTAGTCGGGGATCACATCTCGCCGCCAGAGCGCTGCGGTCACCTGTCTCATGAGCGGATGCCGCAGCGTCACGTGGCCGCCGCGCGAGGCGGCTTCGATCGGCGACGCGACCTCGACGCCGAGCGGGGCGAGTTCCGCCACGACGACCTCGAGTGCGAACGTCGTGAGCTCGATCGACTTCTCGCGGATCGCCGGCATCCCGGCATCGTCGATGAGGGCCAGCGTGTCCTCGATCGCGAGCATCCCGAGGATCGGCGGCGTGCCCGACAGGAATCGCCGCATGCCGTCGGCGGGGCGATACTCGGGCCCCATCGCGAAGACGTCGGCGGCGCCCATCCACCCCTGGACCGGTTGGGTGAGCGAGGCGTGGTGTCGGTTCGCCACGTAGGCGAACGCGGGCGAGCCCGGACCGCCGTTGAGGTACTTGTACGTGCAGCCGACGGCGGCGTCGAATCGCCAGGTATCGGCATGGATCGGCACCGAGCCCACCGAATGCGACAGGTCCCAGACGGTGAGGGCGCCGGCGGCGTGCACGATCTCGGTGATGCGCGCCGCGTCGGCGAGGTGCCCGGAGCGGTACGCGACGTGGCTGACCACGACGACCGCGGTGGTCTCGCCGACGGCGGCGGCGACACCCTCGGCGGTGACGCCGCCGGCGCGGTCGACGTCGATCCAGCGCACGCGCGCACCCCGCTCGGCGGCGATTCCTTCGACGACGTAGCGATCGGTGGGGAAGTCGTCCGTTCCCACCACGATCTCCACACGGGCGGAATCCCGAGCCATCTGAGCCTCGAGGGCCGCCCGGATCAGCTTGTAGAGCAGCACGGTGGTGGAGTCGCCGACCACGGTCTGCCCGGGAGCGGCGCCCAGCGCGATCCGGCCGATCTCGTCGCCGATCGCGAACGGCAGGTCAATCCACGACTCGTCCCAGCCCCGGATGAGCCGACCGCCCCACTCGTCGCGGACGAACCGCTCCAGGCGCCCCGCCGTCGACGTGAGGGGCCGGCCCAGGGAGTTGCCGTCGAAGTACACCAGCGGGGTGTCCGCACCGACGAACAGGTCGCGGAATCCCCGCAGCGGGTCCGCGGTGTCGAGGGCGTCGGCCGTGGCCGCCAGGTCAGGGTTCATCGCGGCTGATCTCATCGATCGGCACCGTCGAGGCCGTCGCGAGCCACGCGCCGAGGTCGCGCTCGTCGCCGGGCGGACGGCCGGGAACGAAGGTGCACACGCCCGGGACCGCATCCGGGAACGGCCACGGGTCGGCGAGCGCCGCCACGACCGCAGCGGCGTTGAATCCCGCCGCCACGAGGGCGGAGATCTCGCGGGGGTCGACGCCCACGGGCAGATCGCCGTTCCCGAGATCGGTGCCGTAGAGTGTGCGGCCGCCGGCGGCGTGGAATCTCGCGAGGTTCGTCTCCGCCGTGCGGGCGAGATCCGGTGTGTCGCGGTGGATGTCGAGCGTCGAGATCCAGATCTGTTCCGTCGTGACCGCGCGGGCGATGTCGGCCTCGTCGAGGATTTCGGTGAAGGGGGTGTGGGCCAGGGCGTCGATGCCGGCATCGAGCGCCCGTGCGAACATGCCCGTTCCCTGCACGTGAGCGACGACCGGCACGCCGCGGTCATGGGCGTGCGCCACGATCGCCTCGAGGACCGGGGGCTCCGGAGTCGGACCCGCCTCGGCGTTCAGGGCCACCTTGATCACGCACGCACCGCACTCGATCTGCTCGTCGACCGCCGTCGCCGCGCCCCCGGCGACACCGGGATGCCGCGACGGGTCCGTGACGTGGCGCACGATGGCGTCGGGTGCCCAGGGGCGTCCGGTCGGATAACCCCCCGGGGTGGTGAGGAAGGCGCCCGCGTATGCGGGTCGCGGCACGGCGTGCGGATCGCGGCGAGCGAGGGCGTAGGGGTCGCCGCCGAGGTCGACGACGCCGGCGATCCCCCGCGCGGCGAGGGCGTGCTCGGCGAAGAGGGCGAGATGCACGTGGTGGTCGGTGAACGCGGGGAGCACGACGCCGTGTTCCCCCGTGAGGGCGAGATGGCCGACGTCGGCTCGCGGACCGAAGCGGGCGGCGATCACCGCGGGGTCGAGGTTCGTCATGGCCGTCTCCTTCGGCTTCAGGCTACGCTCCACGCTCGCCGGCGCGCATCCGCCCACCGCCCATCACGAGAAACGCCGAACGCCGCGAGAAACACCGCAATGCGTGGTGTCCCGCGGCGTTCCGCGTTTGTCGGCGGAGATCGCGACGCCCGCGCTCAGATGAGGGAGAGCTCGCGGAGCTTGGCCTCGACGTCGGCGTTGGTCGGCTCGACGTGGTGGGACGCGTCGGGGTAGACCACGACGGGGATGTTGGTGCGACCCGAGATGTCGCGAGCGACCTCCGCGGCGTCGGGCGTCGCGACGAGGTCGACGTAGGTGTACTCGACGCCGAGGCCGTCGAGCTGCGCCTTCGTGCGGATGCAGTCGCGGCACCAGTCGGCGCCGAACATCGTGATCGTGGCGGAATCGAGGGGAGAAGTCATGGCATCCAGCGTAATCGCGCGGCACCGCCGCGGCGCCGGTCGTGGGACGATGGACGTCGGATGCAGCTCTCGATCATCGTGCCGACCTTCAACGAGGCCCCCAACATGGCGGAACTCGTGGGGCGCATCGAGCATGCCGTCCAGGGAATCGACGCGGAGATCATCGTCGTCGACGACAGCACGGACGACACCCCCGAGGTGGTGCGCGCGCTCGCCGGGACGACCAGCGTGCCGCTGCGCATCATCCACCGTGACGAGCGAACCGGCGGACTCGGCGGTGCCGTCGTCGAGGGATTCGCCGCGGCCCGGTCGGATGCGTGTCTCGTGATGGACGCCGACCTGCAGCATCCGCCCGAGGACATCCCGGCGCTGTGGGAGAGGTTCTCGGCGGGGGATGCCGATGTCGTCGTCGCCTCGCGATACCACGCGGGTCAGGCCGATGCCGGCTTCGCCGACAAGACCCGCGTGCTGGTGTCGAAGGTGTCGACAGCGGTGACGAAATCGATGTTCCCGGTGCGGCTGCGGGATGTCTCCGACCCGATGACGGGGTTCTTCGTGCTGGATCGGCGCGCGATCGAGGCGGACACGCTGCGTCCGCGCGGGTTCAAGATCCTGCTGGAGATCCTCGCCCGCAAGCCCCTGCGCGTGGCGGAGGTGCCCTTCACCTTCGCCGACCGGCACGCGGGCGACTCCAAAGCGTCGGTGCGTCAGGGCATCCACTTCCTCTCGCAGCTGACGGCGCTGCGCTTCGGCAAGATGTCGCTGTTCGCCGTCATCGGCGGACTCGGCGCGATCGCGAACCTCGCGATCGTCTGGGCGCTGACGGCGCTCGGCGTCGACTACCTCATCGCCGCGATCGTCGCCGCGGAGGCGACGATCATCGGCAACTTCCTGCTCATGGAGCGCTTCGTCTTCCAGGACATGAAGGGCGCCGCATCGGGCGGATGGGTGCGCTTCGCGAAGTCGTTCGGCTTCAACAACGCCGAGGCGATCGTGCGCATCCCCCTCGTCGCCCTGCTGGTGGAGACCGGGCACGTCTCCGCGGTGCTGGCCACGGCGATCACCCTCGTGCTGGCCTTCTTCGTGCGCTTCGTCTTCCACTCTCTCGTCGTCTACGCACCGCGCAAGGCCGGCGAGCCGTCCAAGGCGCGACGCGTCGTCGAGGAGATCGACGACCTCGCGTCCGCTCCCGGCGAGCTGTGAGGACGCACCTCACCCGCAGTTCGGCGGTGTCGGGTCACCGGTCGGGGGAACTCCCTGGATCTCGCCCCCTGCGTACCCGCTGACCTGCTCGCCGTCGAGGATGCCCTCGTGGCGAGCCACCCCTCTTTCGCCGAGCGGGCCCTTTCGCGTTCGCAACAGAGGGGTGGCTCGACGCGAAAGGGGTCGCTCGGCGGACCGGCGGAGACGCGGAAACGGACGCTTGAGGCGGCCTACTCCACGGTCACGAGCACGCGCTGCCACCCGGATGAGCCGTCCGGGGCGATGGGGGCGCGCTCCTCGATCTGCAGATCACCGTCGGCGTTGACCGCGCGCACGGCGACGTAGTGCGTGCCCGGCTCCGCCTCCCACTCGAGGTACCACTGCACCCAGGTGTCGTCATTGATCGGGGTCGACAGCGTCGCCTGCTGCCACTCGCCGTCGTCGATGCTCACCTCGACGCGCTCGATCCCCACCGTCTGCGCCCACGCCATGCCCGCGATCGGCACCGTTCCCGCCGGAACCGGCGTGCCGGTGCGCGGGGTGTCCACGCGCGAGGAGAACTTGATCGGCGCCTTGGCGCTGTACCCGCGCGGTGTCCAATAGGCCTCGTCCTCGGCGAAGGTCGTCACCTTCAGCTCGGTGACCCACTTCGTCGCCGACACGTAGCCGTACAGCCCGGGCACGACCATCCGCACGGGGAAGCCGTGCTCGACCGGGAGAGGCTCGCCGTTCATGCCCACGGCGAAGATCGCGTCGAGACCGTCGTCGGTGAGCGAGGCGAGCGGGGTGGATGCGGTGTAGCCGTCGACGCTGCGCGAGAGCACCATGTCGGCACCGTCCTGCACGCCCGCCCGTGCGAGCACGTCACGGATCGGCACGCCCAGCCACACGGCGTTGCCGACCAGGCCGCCGCCGACCTCGTTGGAGACGCACGTGAGGGTGACGGCGTACTCGTCGACACCCATCGCCAGCAGGTCGTCGAAGCTCATCTCGATTCGCTCGTCGACCATGCCGTCGATGACCAGCCGCCACGTCGCCGGGTCGACCGTCGGCACCGTCAGGGCCGTGTCGACGCGGTAGAAGTCCTCGTTCGGCGTGATCAGCGGTGACAGGCCGTCGATGTCGAACTCGGCCCCTTCCGGGATCGTCACCGTGCTTCCCGGCTCGGGGAGGGCGAGCTCCTCGCGGATCGCCCCGAGCGAGGAGCTCGCCGCGCTGATCGCGCGAGCCCCCACGCCGACGATGACCGCGGAGACTCCCGCGATCGCGCCGAAGCGGAAGAACCCGCGACGGTCGACGCCTCGCGCATCCGCGGATGCGGGTTCGTCCGTCGCCGAAGACGAGGTGTCGGTGGGGGATGCCTGCAGCGCCCGGTCGGGATTCAGCCAGCGCCGGAGCCGGTTCACGAGGAGCATCAGCACGACGGCGCCGGCGATCGTGCCGACCACGGGCGGCAGGGCGCTCAGCACCGTGGCGCCGGCGCGGGTGACGGTCGCGGCCGTCGCCAGGATGCCCGCGAGCACGAAGGCGGCGACGCCGAGCGGCGCGCGCACGTACTGCAGCACGCCGGCCAGGGCGGCGGCGATGGCGACGGCGAGCCCGATGCCGATCAGCAGTACGAGCTTGTCGGCCTCGCCGAAGGTGGCGATCGCGAACGCCTTCAGCGGCTGCGGCACCACGTCGACGATGAACGAGCCGACCGCGAGCACGGGGCTCGCTCCGCGGGCGACGAGAAGCGCGACGAGTTCCGCCGCGGCGAGAAAGGCCGCCCCGCCGATCAGCCCGGACAGTGCGCTCCACAGCCAGGCACGCGCCGACATTCGTGTCGCTGCCATGCTCGTCCCCTCATCCCGGGGTCGTTCCCCGCTGAAGGTTGTTCGGAGCGACGCTCGTCGTGGATGCATCCGGGGTGCGAGGGGATCGGGCGCGGGCGGCGATGACCTCGGTGTCGCAACGGGCACCTGCGCAGTAGCATCGACCCCGTGACCCTGCTCGTGCTCACCATCGTCGGCGATGACCGCGCCGGTCTCGTCGCGGCCGTCTCCCGGGTGGTCGCCGATCACGGCGGCAACTGGGAGCGCAGCGAACTCGCCGAACTCGCGGGAACCTTCGCCGGCGTGGTCGAGGTCGTCGTGCCCGACTCCGCCGCGGACGGGCTGCGCGAAGCGCTCGCCGCTCTCGAGGGCACCCTCGCGGTCGCGGTGCACGAGAACCCGCGCGCTTCCGAGCGCACCGGCGTCGAGCTCGATCTCACGGTGCTCGGCAACGACAGCGCCGGCATCGTGCGCGAGCTCGCATCCACCCTCGAGGCGCACGGTCTGAGCATCGATCACCTGTCGACCGAGACCCGGGATGCCGCCATGTCGGGCGGGCGACTGTTCGAGGCCACGTTCACGGCCCGGATGCCCGGAGGCAGCGATCCCGGCGACGTGCGCATCGCCCTGGAGGAGATCGCCGCCGAGCTCCAGGTCGACGTGACCGTCGCCCCGGCCGGTCACTCGTAGCGCAGGCTCGCCACCGGGTCGGCGGCGGCGGCGCGCGCCGCGGGCAGCGTGCCGGCGAGGAAGGCGATGAACATCACCACCGCGGTCGTCAGCACGATCGACAGCGGATCGAACGCGAACAGCTCGAGGCCGGGAAGGTCCGCGAGCAGGGTCGCTGCGAGTTGACGGCTCACCGTGGTGCCGAGGGTGATCGCCGCGGCCGCCCCCAGCGCGCTGCCGAGGAATCCGATGAACATCGCCTCGAAGCTGAACAGCGCGAACACCCGCCCCGATCCCATGCCCATCGCCTTCATGAGGCCGATCTCGCGCGTGCGTTCCTGGACCGACATCAGCAGCGTGTTCACGATCCCGAGCGTCGCGGCCATGAGCGCGATGATCGCGAAGGCGTTGAGGATGAGCACAATGCCGTCGATGACGGCGACGAACGCGCCGAGCTGATCGGCGATCGACTGGCCGGTGTAGCCGGCATCGTCGAGGCGCTCCTTGAGCGCCTCGACCTCGGCATCCGTTGCCTCGGGGTCGAAGAACACGCTCGCCGTCGCGTATCGGTCGAGGTCTTCCTCGGGCACGCCGGTGTTCTGCAGGGCGAAGAGCTCGTCGGTGGCGGCGGAGTTGGGGATGGTCGTCGTGCCCGCGCTGAAGGTCTCCTCGACGACGCCGGTCACGGTCGCCTCCAGCAGGTGCTGCGTGCGGGAACCGTCGGTCACGGCGATCGTGACGATCTCGCCGATCGCGCTGTCGGGATCGGCGAAGCCGAGCGGCTCGACGAGGGAGACGGGGATCGCGACCTCGGGCTCGTCGGATGAGCCCGACGGCTCCGATCCGGCGGCCATCTGCAGTTTCTGCCCGGGCACGGTGTTCTCGACCGCGGTCACGTACGGGGTGCCGTCTTCGCCGTATCGGATGAAGTCCGCCGAGACACCCTTGGTCGGTTCGACCCGGTCCACGCCCTCGATCTGCTCGAGCTCGGCGATGTCGTCGGGCGTCATCGCCACGACACCGGTGGTGGCCCCGGGTGCTCCGTCGGGTGCGCCGGGCACGGTGGTGTCGACCACATCCGGATCGTATTCCAGCGGCTCGTCACCGAAGCCGGTCGGCGCGGTCTCGCTCGCCTTGGTCGCGGTCAGCACCCCGTCCGCGCCGATCGCCGCGACGGTGTCGTCGATGAACCGGCCGACCCCCGTGCCGAGGCCGTTGGTCACGGTGAGGGTGAAGGCGCCGATGAACACGGCGAGCACCGTGAGCAGCGTTCGGGTCTTGGCGCGGAACGAGTTCTGCACCGCGGACGAGATGAGGCTCGACGTTCTCACGTCATCGCCTCCGCGTCGTCGAAGACCCCGTCGCGGATGTGCAGGCGCCGGTCGCAGCGGGCGGCGAGATCGTGATCGTGCGTCACGAGGATGAGGGTGATCCCGTGCCGCCGGTTGAGGTCGAAGAGGATGTCGGCCACGATCCCGCCGGTCGCCGAGTCGAGGTTGCCGGTGGGTTCGTCGGCGAAGATGATGCGAGGATCGTTGACGAGGGCTCGCGCGATGACGGTCCGTTGCTTCTGCCCGCCCGACAGATCCGTCGCCCGGTTGCGGGCCTTGTCGTCGAGTTCGAGCTGCGACAGTGCGGCCATGCCCCTGCGCCGCCGCTCGCGTGCGCCCACGCCGGCGATCTTCAGGGGCAGGGTGACGTTCTCGAGCACGGAGGCGTTCGGTGTCAGGAAGAACTGCTGGAACACGAAGCCGAAGGTGGTGTTGCGGGTGCGGTTCAGTGCGCGGCCGCGCAGCGCGGCGGTGTCCCGGCCGTCGAGGTGCACGGTTCCCGACGTGGGGGCATCCATGAGGGCGAGCACATGCATGAGGGTGGACTTGCCCGATCCGCTCTTGCCGACGATCGCGACGCTCTCGCCGGCATCGATGTCGAGGCTGACGCCGCGCAACGCCTCGAAGCGTGCGGTTCCGCGACCGTAGGACTTGTGCACGCCGCGGGCCGACACGACGGGCCGACGCTCTGTCATGCAGCCACTCTGGCCGAGTGTGACCGGGCCTGCATTCCCCTTGTGCGAATCCTCAGCGCGGCGTATCCGGGCGATGCGCCGGCGCAGAGGCGGTCCTACGTCGCGGGGTACTCGTAGACGCGCACGAGGTCGCCCTCGTGCACGAACAGCAGGACGCTGTCGGGATAGGCGACGCTGGTCTCGGCGGGAACGGTGGAATCGACGTCCATCGCGACACTCGCCGGGATCGGGCCCGCCGCGCATCCGGTGCGCCAGCGTCCCGTATAGATGCCGTCGTCGCCGTCGACGACTCCCGTGGCGACGATCATCAGGCAGGAATCCGTTCCGAAGCTGGCGGCCCACCGGTCGTCGACGGCGATCGGCGTCAGGCCATGGAAGTCCTCGAAGCCTTGGGCGCCGTAGCCTCGGGTGCCGAAGATCTCCGAGGGGTCGAAGCTCGGGTCGGGAGCCAGCACCGCGACGGGCGTGCCGCCGTCGGGCGCCGCGGTCGGCGGCGAAGATGCGGTCGAGGTGACGATCGCCGCGAAGACGGCCGTGATCGCCAGTGACGCCGCCCAGAGGGCTGGCACGAGCCAGCGGGGTCGCCGTCTCGTATCCGGCGACGATGACCAGACGGCAGGATCGCCGTCGGCGACGGGCGCCGCCTCATCGACGAGCGACGCGTCGATCATCGACGCGTCCGCGGGGGCCTTGGGGCGTGGGTCCGAGGGGTTGTCGCGATGGGGTTCCGGCGCGGGCGTGTCCGAAGCATCCCCCGTGCCGGCGGCGGCTTCGAGTTCGGTCAGTCGAGCCATCGCGGCGGGGTCGCGGTCGATGTCGGCGGACGGTCCGTAGGCGCGCAGACGCAGGCGACGGAGTTCCTCCTGCTCGAGCGGCCCCATGTCCCCAGCCTCACACACTCACGACGTCGTGGCGTCGGGGATGTCCGGGGTTCCATGGCGCTCCGATAGCGCGTGCTCGATGCGTTGGAGGCGCACGATCGTCTCCGCTACTTCTCGGTCGTCGAGAATGCCCTCCAGGAGCCGGTTCCACGCGGCGTCCAGGCGTTCGATGTTGTCGGCCGCCTTGTCCGTGGGGTAGAGGCGCACGGTACGCGCTACCTCGCGCGATCAGACCGGCGCAGCCGCGTCACGTCTCAGCCCGCCGATAGGCGGTGAAGGTGAAGATGACAGGAGATTCTGCCGCGCAGCGGCGGGGTCGCGAGCTTTCGCGGCTTCCGCCGTCGAATCTCCTGTGCTGTTCACGGCCGGCGCGCCCTCTGACCGGGCAAAGCGAAACCCCCGCGATGTAGAAGCTACGCGAGGGTTCCTGGGATGATTGTAACGATCACCCTTGTGGCTCCGACCGGCATCGATCCGGTGACCTTTCGATTTTCAGTCGAACGCTCTACCAACTGAGCTACAGAGCCGCGCGACATGTCTGCCGCGTCCTAGACGAAAGGCCTCCTCGAAAGAAGGCCCGTCGCTCGGAGCGACCCTGACGGGACTTGAACCCGCGACCTCCGCCGTGACAGGGCGGCACGCTAACCAACTGCGCTACAGGGCCATGATTGTTGAGTTGTGTCGGAAAGAGTGACCCCAACGGGATTCGAACCCGTGCTACCGCCGTGAAAGGGCGGCGTCCTAGGCCGCTAAACGATGGGGCCGAATGAACCCCTGATCTTGCGACCCGGTGCTCACGCTTACCGACGCTCAAGCATAAGAGAGATTCCGTGGAAACGCCAATCGGCCCCCGTATGACCGTTCTCGCGGCGCGCCGACGGCGAACAGCCCATCGGGGAGGGGATCGTTCATCGTGCGGAAATCGGTCCGCACCTGTTGCGGTTGTGACTCGTGTTGCTACTGTGATCAACGTTGACTGCCCCTGCGAGGAGGATCCGTGGACGCCCAGCACAGCGACCTCGATTGCGGTTGCGCGCCCACCGAAGCGGAGAAGAAACGGCTCTGGCCGTCGGTGAACCGCCGCTCGGCGATCGGCATCGGCGCACTCGGCGCCCTGGGATTCCTGACCTTCTCGTCGCTCGCCTACTCTCCGGGTGCGATCGCCATCGAGGGCTACCCCTCGTGGGATGAGGTCGAAGCCGCCAAGGCGAACGAGGCGGCGAAGGCCGCCGAGGTCTCCAAGATCCGCAACCTCATCTCGAGCCTCCAGGCCGAGGTCGCGCGCACGCAGGCAGAAGCCGAGGCCGCATCGAACGAGTTCTACGAGGCGCAGCAGGCGTTCTTCGAGGCGTCGTTCAAGGCCGATGAGCTTCAGGCTCAGGCCGACGAGCAGGCCGAGGCCGCCAACGAGGCCGCGAACAAGGCCGGGCGAGTGGCGGCGCAGCTGTATCGCAACGGCGGCGACGACACCTCGCTGGAACTGTTCTTCTCGGGCTCGGCCGCGACCGCCGACGACCTGCTGTCGCGCCTGGGAACGATGGACAAGCTGCTCGAGCGGAACCAGACCGTCTACAGCGAGGCCGTCACGGCGCGCGACGCCGCTCAGAGCCTCTCCGACCAGGCCGAGGTGGCTCGCCAGGAGCGGGATCGCCTGCAGAAGGTCGCCGAGGAGAAGATGGTCGAGGCGCAGGAGAAGGCAGAGGCCGCTCAGGCCGCCCTCGCTGCGCAGGAGTCCAATCTCTCCACCCTTCAGGCCCAGCTCGCGGCCCTTGAAGACGAGACCGCCCAGACGATCGCCGACTACAAGGCGGGCGTCGAAGAGGAGAAGCGGCGCAAGGCCGAAGCCGCCGCCCGGGCCAAAGCGGAGGCCGAGCGCCTCGCCCGCGAGGCGGCCGAACGCGCGAAACAGGAGCAGCAGAACTCCGGTGGCGGATCCTCCGGCTCCAGCAGTGGCGGGTCGTCCGGTTCCAGTGGCGGCAACGGCGGTGCCGTCGTCGGATCCGGGTGGGCGCGGCCCGGTTCCGGGTACCGATCCTCGGGATACGGATGGCGCACGAGCCAGTGCGGTCCGAGCTACTGCTCCTCCAGCTTCCACGCGGGCGTCGACCTCGCGGCCGGCTGCGGTTCTGCGATCTACGCCGCGTCAGCCGGAACAGTCGTCTACGCCGGATACAACGGCGGCTACGGCAACTACATCAAGATCGACCACGGCGGCGGCATCGGCACCGGGTACGCCCACATCCAGAACGGTGGGATCTGGGTGGGCTACGGCCAGCGCGTCAGCGCGGGGCAGGCCATCGCCGCCGAGGGCAACACCGGCAACTCCTTCGGCTGTCACCTGCACTTCGAGACGTACATCAACGGCTCTCCCGTGAACCCGATCAACTTCATGGCGGCGCGCGGCGTCAGCGTCTGAGCACCGATCAGGCCGACGACGCGCGTTCGAGCGTGGCCCTGGCCTGCTGAGCGGCCGCGGCCAACCGGTCGCGTTCGACCGCATCGAGATCGGATGCCTCGAGCGACGCCTCGATTCGTCCCAGCTGCTGCGACAGGGCATCGCGCTGCGCGGCGTGCTGCACGTGCCACGCGACGTCATCGATCGTCCAGAGCAGCCGCTCCAGCACATCCGGTGCGCCGGCGCCGTAGCGACGAATAGGTGAGATCGCGACATCGAGGAGTTCGGCGAAGTCGTCGCCGCATGGGAGCAGGCGCGTGACGCCGTCCTGCGATGCGTACGCCTCCGGGCGCGGAGGCTGGGCCGCCAGGTCGCACAGGAGCGCGGAGATGTGGCTGAGCGCGTGGACCGCTGTCGTCGGATCGTTGACGCCCGGGGACAGGGCGCGACTGGCGACGTCGACGAGCTGCCGCAGCCCGAACCCGACATCCTGCGCGGGCGTGCGTTCGTAGTCGGCGCTGAAACACGCGGCGATCTCATCCGCGATGCGCTCGTCGGTGCGCCCCGGCCCGTCGATCTGGGCGGGATGCCACCATCGTGCGAGCGGCGTGCCCGCGATGATGCTGCCGCCCACGGGGCGCAGCTCGCGCACCACGATGTCGTGAGCGACGGCGAGATCGATCAGCTCGCCGCGGTCGACGCCGGAGACGAAACCCGACGTGCGCGCGAACACGGTGTGCCCGCGGTCGGGCTCGATCGGTGCCGGGGCGGGGGTTCCGGGTGGCGCATCCGCCAGCAGCGCGATGGTGTGCGCCGCCTCACGATGCACATCGCGCATCATCGTCTCCACCCGGAGCTGCCGGGCGAGATGAGCGAGGAAGAAGGTGAGCACCACGACGCTCACCAGGGTGAGTACCGAGGCGACGGTCACCGCGATGCGCGGCACGAAGGCGTCTGCCTCGTCGGTGGCGTTCTCGACCGTGCGCAGCACCGTGAGCGCGTACGCGAACGTGCCGAGGAAGACCGCGAGCGTGCCCTGGACCATCGGGTCCGAGGCGAACATGCGCAGGAGCCGCGGAGACGCCTGGCTGCTCGCCAGCTGCAGGGCGACCACCGTCAGTGAGAACGTCAGCGACGTGGCCGTGATGAGGGATCCGGCGATCGCGGAGAGGACGGCGCGCGCGGCATCCGTCCCGCCGGAGAAGATGAATGCCGTCACCGTGTCGGCGAGGGACGCGTCGACGGAGCGGTCGAGCTCCGGCAGCGCCAGGCCGATGAGCACGGCCCCGATCACCGCGATGAGCGGCACGGGCCACAGGCGCGACGCGACCGCATCGCTGATCACGGCGATGCGCCGTCGCACCGCCCCGCGTCGCGCCATGTGGTCTCCCGTCCGGATCAGCGGGTGCTGGGGGCTTCGCCCTCACCCTGCGTGCGGGTCTCGCCCTCGTGCTCCTCGAACCGCGCGAAGGCCTCGTCGACGAGGCGTTCGGCTTCGGCGGCATCCGCCCACTCGTCGACCTTGACCCACTTGCCGGGCTCGAGGTCCTTGTAGTGCTCGAAGAAGTGGTTGATCTCGTTGCGTGTCCACTCATCGATGTCGGAGACGTCCTGGATGTGGTTCCAGCGGGGGTCCTTCGCGAGAACCGCGACGACCTTGTCGTCGCCGCCGGCCTCGTCCGACATCTTCAGCACGCCCACGGGCCGCACCTTCACGAGCACGCCCGGCATGATGTCGCGGTCCAGCAGCACGAGCACGTCGAGCGGGTCGCCGTCTTCGCCCAGGGTGTTCTCGAAGAACCCGTAGTTGGAGGGGTATCCCATCGGGGTGTACAGGATGCGGTCGAGGTAGACCCGGCCGGTGCCGTGGTCGACCTCGTACTTGATGCTGCTGTTGCGAGGGATCTCGATGACGGCGTCGTACGCGCCCATGCTTGCTGCTCCTTCGGAAGACGTGCGGATGCGCGACCAGCCTAGTTGCACGCCGGCTCCCCGTGAGGCGCGCCGATGCGCGCGGTACCGTGGCCGCATGCCGCACCGTCCGAGTCTGGATCCCGCCGTCGCCGACGTGCGTCGCGCGGTGCGCGGCGCCCTGGCCCGCCTCGCCGCCGACGCTCCGCTCGTGGTGGGCCTGTCCGGTGGCGCCGACTCCCTCGCCCTCACCGCGGCGGTCGCCTTCGAGACCGGGGGTGCGGATGCATCCGCGACCGCCGTCGTGGTCGACCACGGGCTGCAGGAGACCTCCGCCGAGGTCGCACGCGGCGCGGCCGCAGCCGCGTCATCGCTGGGACTGGCCGCCCGCGTGGTCGAGGTGGATGTGGACGGCGGCGGCGGACTCGAAGCGGCGGCCCGCGACGCGCGATACCGGGCGCTGCGTGCCGTCGCGCGCGAGACCGGCGCGGCGGCCGTGCTCGTGGGGCACACCCTCGACGACCAGGCCGAGACGGTCCTGCTCGGCCTGGCGCGCGGATCCGGTGCGGCGAGCCTGCAGGGCATGTCGCCGGTGTCCGACCTCGACGGTGTCGCGCTCGTGCGGCCGCTGCTGGCGCTGCGGCGTTCCACCACGCGTGCGGCGTGCGCGGCCGAGGGACTCGAGCCGTGGGACGACCCGCACAACGACGATCCCCGCTTCGCGCGGGTGCGCACCCGCAACACCGTGCTCCCGATGCTCGAGCGCGAGCTCGGACCGGGCGTGGCGGAGGCGCTCGCGCGCACGGCCGAGCAGATGCGGGAAGACGCCGAGGCGTTCGACGAGATGATCGAGGAGACGATCGAAGACATCGTCGAGCACGCCGAAGCCGGCATCTCCGTCTCGGTGCCGGCCCTCGCCGCGAATCCCGCGGCGGTGCGGCACCGCATCATCCGACTCGTCGTGGCGAGCGAGTTCGGCGCGAGCCTCACGCGCGTGCAGACCCTCGAGGTCGCGCGACTCGTGACCGACTGGTCGGGTCAGGGGTCGATCGATCTGCCCGGATGCCGCGCCCGCCGGGTCGGCGCGCGCGTGGAGTTCACCGCCACGTCGTGAGTCTGCGCACGACCGAACCCGTGACGGGAGGGGGCCCCGCTCGTTAGGGTGGCGCACGTGAAGGTCATCGCGGTGTACAGCGTCAAGGGTGGAGTGGGCAAGTCCACGACGGCGGTGAACCTGGCCTACGAGGCGGCGAAGGACCAGCGCGTTCTGCTGTGGGACCTCGACCCGCAGGCGGCCGCGACCCACATGCTCGAGGTCAAGCCCAAGCTCAAGGGCGGCGCCGAATCGATCATCGGCGGGAAGGGCAAGATCGGCCGGGCTGTGCGGGAGACGGCCTATCAGGACCTCGACGTGCTGCCCGGAGACGACAGCTATCGGGATCTCGAGCTCGCCCTGGATGCCGCCAAGCACTCCACGCGGCGCATCCAGCGCGCCCTCGGGCCGCTCTCCGACAACTACGACGTCGTGATCCTCGACTGCCCTCCCGGTGCGTCCCTTCTCGCGCAGAACGTCATCCGGGCCGCCGATCTCGTCGTGCTCCCCGTGGTCCCGACGCCGCTCGCGCTGCGATCGCTGCAGCAGGTGCGCGATGTCATCGCGGCGGAGTCGAAGCCGGCGAAGATCGTGTCGTTCCTGTCGATGGTCGATCGCCGCAAGAAGACCCATCGCACCGCGGTCGAGGAGCTTCCGGCCGACGAGCCCGACATGTGCAAGGTCGTCATCCCGGCGACGGTCGTCGTGGAGCGCATGGGATCCGAGCGCAAGCCCGTCGCGGCATATGCGCCGTCGTCCGAGGCGGCGCAGTCCTTCGCGACGCTGTGGAGCATCGCATGGGTGGCGGCGCGGGACCGCAAGAAGTGATTCGACGCCGACGCTCCTAGACTTCCCCCATGCGCGCCGCCGACATCAGAGACGACCTGACCGACATCCTCGTCACCGAGGAGCAGATCCAGGAGAAGCTGCAGGAGGTGGCCGCGCAGGTCGCGACCGACTACGAGGGCAAGGACCTGCTGCTGGTCGGGGTGCTCAAGGGCGCCGTCATGGTCATGGCCGACTTCGCGCGCGCACTGCCGATGCACGCCGCGATGGACTGGATGGCGGTGTCGTCCTACGGTGCGTCGACGAAATCGAGCGGTGTCGTGCAGATCCGCAAGGACCTCGACACCGACCTCCACGACAAGCACGTGCTGATCGTCGAGGACATCATCGACTCGGGCCTGACCCTGCACTGGCTGCTGGCGAACTTCGCCTCTCGCGGCGCCGCGTCGATCGAGATCTTCTCGCTGCTGCGCAAGCCGGATGCGGCCAAGGTCGAGGTGCCCTGCAAGTACGTCGGCTTCGACATCCCGAGCGACTTCGTCGTCGGTTACGGCCTGGACTACGCCGAGCGCTATCGCAACCTGCGCGACGTGGCGGTGCTCGCGCCGCACGTGTACGCCTGAGCGCGCGCGTCGGCGTGCATTCCGCCGTGGGCGAATGCACAGTCGGGGCATAGCCGGCCCGCGATACCCTGTTCGGACCGCCTTGGCGGCGCTGCGCCGCCCGGTGGCCGCTGACGAAAGGGATCGGGCCGCGCCCGCACCATGAACATCAAGAAGATCACTCGGAACCCGCTCTTCTACATCGTGCTGATCGGCGTGATGCTGATCGTCGGGTTCTCGTTGATCTCGAGTCTCGGCGGCGCGAAGCAGGTCTCGACCCAGGAGGGTCTCGAGCTCCTCGACGGCGGCACGGTCACCGAGGTGACGAACACCGACGGCGACCAGCGCGTCGACCTCACGCTGTCGGAGGCGTACGAGGGCGCGACCGACGTGCAGTTCTACTACGTCGACGCGCGCGCGGAAGAGGTCGTGCAGGCCATCGACGCGGCGAACCCCGCCGACGGGTTCAACGACGTGGTGCCGCAGCCGTCGTGGTTCGACGGGTTCCTCTCGCTGATGATCCCGCTGCTGCTGTTGGGCCTGCTGTTCTGGTTCCTGCTCTCCTCGGCGCAGGGCGGCGGCAGCAAGGTCATGCAGTTCGGCAAGTCGCGGGCGAAGATGGTCACCAAGGAGACCCCCACGGTCACCTTCCAAGACGTCGCCGGCTCCGATGAGGCCATCGAAGAGCTGGACGAGATCAAGGAATTCCTGAAAGACGCCGCCAAGTTCCAGGCGGTCGGCGCCCGCATCCCGAAGGGCGTGCTGCTGTACGGCCCTCCCGGCACGGGAAAGACGTTGCTCGCACGCGCGGTGGCCGGCGAAGCGGGCGTGCCGTTCTACTCGATCTCGGGATCCGACTTCGTCGAGATGTTCGTGGGCGTCGGCGCGAGCCGCGTGCGCGACCTGTTCAACCAGGCCAAGGAGAGCTCGCCCGCCATCATCTTCATCGACGAGATCGACGCGGTCGGCCGCCATCGCGGCGCCGGCATGGGCGGCGGGCACGACGAGCGGGAACAGACGCTGAACCAGATGCTCGTCGAGATGGACGGCTTCGACCCGAAGGTGAACGTCATCGTCATCGCGGCGACCAACCGACCCGACATCCTCGACCCTGCGCTGCTGCGCCCCGGCCGCTTCGACCGTCAGATCGGCGTGGACGCGCCCGACCTGCAGGGCCGCAAGCGCATCCTCGAGGTGCACGGCCGCGGCAAGCCCCTGGCCGACGGCGTCGACCTCGAGGTCGTCGCCCGCAAGACCCCGGGCTTCACCGGCGCAGACCTCGCCAACGTGCTGAACGAGGCGGCCCTGCTCACCGCTCGCTCGAACGCGCAGCTGATCGACAACCGCGCGCTCGACGAGGCCATCGACCGCGTGCTGGCCGGTCCCCAGCGTCGCACGCGCGTGATGAAGGACAAGGAGAAGCTCATCACGGCCTACCACGAGGGCGGTCACGCCCTCGCCGCGGCGGCGATGAACCACACCGACCCCGTCACGAAGGTCACGATCCTCCCGCGCGGCAAGGCCCTCGGCTACACGATGGTGCTGCCGCTCGACGACAAGTACTCCGTCACCCGCAACGAGCTGCAGGATCAGCTGACGTACGCGATGGGCGGCCGCGTCGCCGAGGAGATCGTCTTCCACGACCCCACCACCGGTGCCTCCAACGACATCGAGAAGGCCACCGACATCGCCCGCAAGATGGTCACCGAGTACGGCATGACCACCGATGTCGGCCCCGTCAAGCTCGGTCAGTCCTCCGGCGAGGTGTTCATGGGTCGCGACATGGGTCACGGCCGCGACTTCAGCGAACGGGTGGCGGAACGCGTCGACCAGCAGGTGCGCGGCCTCATCGAACAGGCGCACAACGAGGCGTACCAGGTCATCAACGACAACCGCGACGTGCTGGACAAGCTCGCCCTCGCCCTTCTCGAGAAGGAGACCCTCGACCACCTCGAGCTCGCCGAGATCTTCACCGACGTCAAGAAGCTCCCGCCGCGCCCGCAGTGGCTCTCCAGTGAAGAGCGCCCGGTCTCGCAGCTGCCTCCGGTCGACGTGCCGGTGCGTCAGCCCGCCGTCGGCGTGGCGGCGGCCACCGCCGCCGACGCGGAGACGGTGACCGAGTCGGCGCCCGAGCGGCGCCCCTCCGGGCGCGCGCGGCCCGCAACCGCGTAGGCTCTCGTCCGTGGCCGTCGACCGTGATCGTGTCGCCGCGCTCGTGCGACAGCTGCTCGAGGCGATCGGCGAGGACCCCGAGCGTCCGGGATTGAAGCTCACCCCGGACCGGGTCGCCGACGCGTATGTCGACTTCTTCGCGGGGGTCGGCGAAGACGCCTCGGCGCCGCTCGCCCACACGATCAGCGTCTCGCAGGGTCCGGCGCCCGAGACGCTGCCGTCGGGCGCCGTGATGCTGCGCGACATCCGCTTCCGCTCGATGTGCGAGCATCACCTGCTGCCGTTCCGCGGACATGCGCACATCGCCTATCTGCCGGGCGAGCAGGTCGTCGGTCTCGGTGCGCTGCCGAAGGTCGTCGACGTGCTCGCGGCACGACCGCAGGTTCAGGAGCGGCTCGGGGAGCAGATCGCGGACGCCATCGACGACGCGCTCGATGCACGCGGTGTCCTGGTGGTGCTCGACGCGGTGCACGAGTGCGTCACGATGCGCGGGGGCCGGCAGCCCGATGCGGCCACCCTGACCGTCGCCGCGCGTGGCGCCTTCACCGACCCAGCGCAGCGAGCGGAACTGTTCGCGCTCCTCGGAGGACCGCGATGACGGCCGTCATGGGCATCGTCAACGTCACGCCCGACTCGTTCAGCGACGGCGGCAGATACATCGACCCGGATGCCGCGATCGCGCATGCGCGATCGCTCCGCGCCGCCGGCGCCGACCTGCTCGACGTCGGGGGCGAATCCACGCGACCCGGTGCCGAGCGCATCGATCCCGACGAGGAGCGCCGCCGGGTCATCCCCGTCGTCACGGCGCTCGCGGCGGAGGGACTCGCCGTCAGCATCGACACGATGAACGCCGCCACGGCCACCGCCGCCGTCGCGGCCGGCGCGGTGCTCGTCAACGACGTCTCCGGTGGACTGGCCGACCCCGACATGCTGGCGGCCGTCGCCGCATCCGGAGCCGACATCGCCCTCGGCCACTGGCGCGGCCCCTCGTCCGACATGTACGCCCGAGCGCACTACGGCGACACCGTGCGCGAGGTCGTCCGCGAGCTGGCGGACCGCGTGAGCGCGGCGAAGGCCGCCGGCATCGCCCCCGCGCGCATCATCGTGGACCCCGGCTTCGGATTCGGCAAGCAGGGTGCGCAGAACTGGGCGCTGCTGCGCGGCCTGTCGCACGTCGTCGACCTCGGGCCTCGAGTGCTGGTCGGCACCAGTCGCAAGCGATTCCTCGCCGAGGCCCTCGGCGAGGGCGGTGCGGATCCGGCACGACGCGACCTCGCGACGGCCGTGACGAGTGTGCTGGCGGCGCAGGCGGGCGCCTGGGCGGTACGCGTGCACGACGTCGCCACGACCAGCGATGCCCTCCGCATCGCCACCTACCAAGGAGAGTGACCGGCATGGATGCCCCCACCGACCTCAGCGGCACCGACGAGCTGACGCTCACCGGGCTGCGCGTCTTCGGTCACCACGGCGTGCTCTCTCACGAGCGGCGCGACGGCCAGGAGTTCATCATCGACGTCGTCATGCACCTCGACGTGCGCGAGGCGGCCGGGGCCGACGACGTCGACAAGACCGTGCACTACGGCGAGGTGGCCGAGCATGTCGCCGGCCTCGTCGCGCACGATCCGGTGGATCTCATCGAGACGGTGGCGGCGCGGATCGCCCGCGATCTTCTGGCCCGGTACTCCCGTCTGCGCCGCGTGACGGTCACGGTCCACAAGCCGAACGCCCCGATCCCCGTGCCCTTCTCGGATGTCTCGGTGCGCGTGACCCGTGCGCGGTCGGGACGATGAGCCGACGACTGGCGCAGGGGATCGGCGATCCGCCGTCGCGCGAATCGCGCGCGACGGTCGAGGCCGTCGTGGCGCTCGGGGCGAACCTCGGCGACCGGGAGGAGACGCTGCGGGAGGCCGTGCACGATCTTGCGCGCCTGCCGCTGGTCGACGAGGTCCGCGCCGCCGAGCCGATCGAGTCGGTGGCCGTGAAGCCGACCGGACCCGACGAAGACGCCCCGGCCTACCTCAACTCCGTCGCTGTGCTCACTACGCGCCTCTCGCCGGCCATCCTCCTGTCCTACCTCCACGCCATCGAGGCGCGGCACGGTCGGGAGCGCCACGAGCGCTGGGGTGACCGCACCCTCGATCTGGACCTCGTCTCGTACGGCGACATGGTCTCGCGCGAGCCGGCCCTCACCCTGCCGCATCCCCGCGCGGCGGAGCGCGAGTTCGTGCTGGTGCCGTGGCTGGTGATCGATCCCGACGCCGAGCTGGCCGGGCACGGCCGGGTGGCCGACCTGCTCGGCCGGCTGCGGGGCTCCTCGTGAGTCGTACCGGCGCGGGCGTGCTTCTCGTGTGCGCCGTGCTCGGCGTCGGCGCGGGGTTCCTCGTCGACCAGGTGCTGACCGCGTCGGGGCGGCCGACCTTCACCCCCGCGGTGATGCTGCCGATCCTCCTCGTGCTGCTGGGCGGCGCGGTCGTGGCCCTCGCCGTTCCGGTGCGCCGCGCCACACGCGGCACCGGGGCCTCGCCGAACCCGTTCCAGGCCCTGCGGATCGCGATGCTCGCCAAGGCCTCCTCGATCGTGGGTGCTCTCACCGCCGGATTCGCCGTCGGACTCGCACTGTTCCTCCTCACCCGGCCGGTCTTCCCCTCGGTAGGCTCGTTGGGGGTCGTGCTGGCGACCGTCGGCGGTGGGGCGGCACTCGTCGCCGCGGGCCTGGTCGCCGAGCACCTGTGCACGATCCGGAAGGACGACGATGACGAACACCCCGGAGGTCCCGACACCGGAATCGGAGCCGGCGGCGTCTGACCCGACGCTCCCGACGATCGGCGACCACGCGGCTGCCGCGAGCCCGTACCGCGACGCCGCGCTCGACGACGGCACGTTCGAGCACATCCGCGAGCCGAAGGGCGAGGCGCGTCTTCCTCTCGGCGACGGCACGTGGCACCAGCTCGCACGGCCGTACGTGTGGGTCCAGCTCATCTCCGGCGGCTTCTTCTTCGCCCTCGTGCTCGCGGTCGCCGTCGTGATGACCGTCGTGCTGGGACAGTGGTGGATCTGGATCCCGGCCGGGGTGGTCCTGGTGGTCACCGGGATCGGCCTGATCATCACGCCGCGTCAGGCGCGCGCCGTCGGGTACCAGCTGCGACGCGATGACCTCGTCTTCCGCAAGGGCATCCTGTGGCAGCGCGTGGTGGCCGTGCCCTACGGGCGCATGCAGCTCGTGGACATCACCCACGGTCCGCTCGACCGGGGCTTCGGCATCGCGCAGCTGAAGCTCGTCACCGCCGCGGCCTCGACGGGCGTCGTCATCCCCGGGCTCACGCAGGAGGCCGCCGAGGTGCTGCGCGACACCCTGATCGACGTCGCCGAGACCCGTCGGACGGGACTGTGACAGAGATCCCTCCCACCTCCCCCGTGCCCGGGGGACCGCATCCGGCGACCGGAGTCACGCGATCGCCGCTCAGCGACGGCGACTGGCACCGGATGCATCCGCTGACCCCCGTGTTCCGGGGCGGCCTCGTGCTCGTGGTCGTGGTGGGCATCATCGTCGCGAACCTGCGCGACCGGGTGATCGCGTTCTTCTTCGACGGCGTGATCCCAGGTGGCTACAACGCCGGCCAGGACCCCGTGGACTACGTGCTCGGCCACGGGCTGGTGCTGGTCGTGCTGCTCGGTGTGCTCGGCGTGCTCCTGGTCGTGCTCGGGATCTTCTACATCACGTGGCGGTTCCACACGTTCCGCATCACCGGCGACGACGTCGAGGTGCGCTCGGGCGTGCTCTTCCGCACCCACCGCCGTGCACCGCTGGACCGCGTGCAGGGGGTCAACCTCACACGGCCGATGATCGCGCGGCTGGCGGGCATGGCCAAGCTCGAGGTGGTCGGGGCCGGTCTCGATGCGAACGTCAAGCTCGAATACCTCTCGACGACCAACGCCGAGGAGGTGCGCGCCGACATCCTGCGCCTCGCGTCCGGGCGCCAGCTCGCCGAGGCGAGCGTGCGGGCCGAGCGCATGCACGGCCGCGCGGCGGGTGATCTGGCCGCCACGGCGGCGTCGACGGTCTCATCCGGCATCGACGGACTCGTGCACGGGGCGGAGGATCCCGCCGACGAACCGGAGTCGGTCGTGCGCATCCCGCCCGGCCGGCTGATCCTCTCGCAGCTGCTCAGCGGATCGACGATCGCGCTCGTGCTCGGCATCGTCGCGGTCGTGCTGGGCGGTGTCTACGGCACACCCTGGGTGCTCTTCGCGATGCTCCCCGTGCTGCTCGGCTTCGGCACCTACGCCTTCCGGCGGATCACCCGTTCGCTGCGATACTCGATCGCGCCGACCCGCAGCGGCGTGCGCATCACCTTCGGGCTGTTCACCACCGTGACCGAGATCGTGCCGCCGGGCCGCGTGCACGCCGTCGAGGTGTCGCAGTCCATCTTCTGGCGACCGCTCGGCTGGTGGTCCGTGACGCTCAACCGCCTGTCGGGCCGAGGGGCGACCGACACCGGCACGGATCAGTTCGCCACCGTGCTTCCCGTCGGCGACCGCGACGACGTCGCGCGCGTGCTCGGCCTCGTGCTGCCGCACCTGACGCCGGATCAGTGGCGCGCGATCTTCGAGGACGGTGTGCTCGGGCCGCAGCCCGAGGATCCGTACACGACCACGCCGCGTCGCGCGCGTCTGTTCCGCCTGCTCTCGTGGAAGCGCAACGGCTTCCAGCTCAGCGACGACACGCTCTTCCTGCGACGCGGTGTCATCTGGCGCACCCTCGGGGTCTTCCCCCTCGCCCGGCTGCAGAGCGTGGATGTGACCCAGGGTCCCGTGGATCGGCGCCTGCGCGTCGCGAACGTGCGGGCTCACACGATCGCGGGTCGGGTGTCGGGTGCCCTCGGCATCGTGGATCGGGATGCCGCCGTCGATCTCTTCGAGGCCGTCGCGGCCGGTGCCGTGCGCGCAGCGGCCTCCGACCACTCGCATCGCTGGGACGGCGAACCGGACGGTGCCGGCGAAACGGACGGTGCCGGCGAAACGGACGGTGCCGGCGCAACGGACGGTGCCGATGAACCCGTCTCGCCCGCCGGACCGGCGGAGGCGGACCGATGACGCGCGAAGGGCGCCTCGGCGTCGGGATCGTCGGCGCCGGACGCGTCGGACCGGTCATCGGCGCCGCGCTCGCCGGCGTCGGCCACGCGCTCATCGGGATCACGCACGGCTCCGACGAGGAGCGCGTCGAGGCGGTGCTTCCCGGTGTGCCGTTCCTCGACGCCCCCGAGGTCGTGCGCCGCAGCGAACTGGTGGTGCTCGCCGTGCCGCACGACGAGCTCCCCGGCCTCGTGGCGGGCCTGGCCGAGACCGGCGACTGGCAGGCGGGTCAGCTCGCGATGCATCTGGACCCGGCCTGGGGGACCGACGTGCTCGCTCCGGCGGTGGCCAGGGGCGTCATCCCGCTGGCGATCCACCCCGCGATGACCTTCGCGGGCACATCCATGGACCTGCGCCTGCTCGCCCAGTCCTATGCGGCCGTCACGGCCCCCGCCGCGGTGCTGCCGATCGCGCAGGCGCTCGCCGTGGAGCTCGGCTGCGAGCCGGTCGTGGTGTCCGAAGCGGCTCGCCCCGCCTATGCCGAGGCGATCGCGACGGCGACCACCTTCTCGCGATCGATCGTCGCGCAGGCGGCGGCCCTGCTGGCCGAGGCGGGGGTCGCCGATCCGGGGCGCTATCTGTCGGGTCTCGTGCACACGACGGTCGACCAGGCCCTCGTCGACCACACCGCGGTCTGACGCGGTCGGGTCCGGCCCGCGAGGGTCGATACGATCATCGGATGATCAGCACCACCGCGGGGCTCCGCACCCGGCTCGCCGAGCTGCGAGCAGAGGCCCCCGCGTCGACGGTCGCCCTCCTCTCGACGATCGGCGCACTGCACGACGGCCACCGCGACCTCATCCGCGCCGCACGAGAGGCGGCCGACATCGTCGTCGTCTCGATGTTCCTGAACCCGCTGCGGTTCCGCACGGCCGCCGATGCGCAGGCGTACCCGCGCACCCCGGAGGCGGACCGGGCGATGCTCGACGAGCTCGACGTCGACATCGCGTTCGCTCCGACGACCGTCGAGCTGTTCGCCGACCTCTCCTCGACGACGAAGGTCTCCGCCGGCGACCTGGGGCTGCGCTACGAGGGGCGCTCTCGTCCGTACTACTTCGACGGGCTGCTCACCGTCGAGGCGAAGCTGTTCTCCCTCGTGCGACCGGATGTGGCCGTCTACGGGCGCCGCGACCGGCAGCGGGTGTTCCTCGTCGAGCGGATGATCCGCGACTTCTTCCTCGACATCGACGTCGTCACGGTCGACATCGTGCGCGACGGCGGCGGGCTGCCCGTGTCCTCGCGCGTGGCGCTGCTCGATGACGCCGACCTCGCGGCGGCGGCGAAGCTCCCCCTCGCGCTGGAGGCGGCGGCCGCCAACGCGGACCGCGGCGTCGACGCGTGCATCGCGGCGGCGCAGGGCGCCCTCATGGGCGAACCGCGCATCGCCCTCGAGTACCTCAACGTCGTCGACCCGGCCACGTTCCTGCCCGTCGACGAGGGGCACGCGGGGCCGGCGCTCGCGCTGATCGCGGCCACGGTGGCCGGCCACCGCTTCATCGACAACGTCGAGATCTACATCGGCTGAGCCCATCCGGCTCGTCCTGCCGCCGCGGCTAGACTGGGCGGCGACTTTCGCGAGGAGCCCCCCGACATGACAGACACGTCCGCTGCGCCCGAAGACGCGGCCGAGCAGTCCGCCGACGACACCTTCGAGCAGCGGGCGGTGCGGCTGGCCAAGCGCGAACGCCTCATCGCCGATCGCGCCGACGCCGCCGGCGGCGCCTACCCGGTGAGCGTGCCCGTCACCGACACGATCCCGGCGCTGCGGGCGCGCTACGGCGACCTCGAGGCGGGCGCCGAGACGGGCACCGTGGCCGCGGTCGCCGGCCGCGTGGTCTTCAGCCGGAACACCGGCAAGCTCTGCTTCGCCTCGCTGCAGTCCGGCGACGGCAGCCGCATCCAGGCGATGGTGTCGCTGGCGAACGTCGGCGAGGAGTCGCTGGCGGCCTGGAAGGAACTGGTCGACCTCGGCGACCACGTCTTCGTCTCGGGAGAGGTCATCTCCTCGCGTCGCGGCGAACTGTCGATCATGGTCTCCGAGTGGCGCATCGCATCCAAGGCCGTGCTGCCGCTGCCGAACCTGCACAGCGACCTCAGCGAGGAGAGCCGCGTGCGCAGCCGGTTCCTCGACCTCATCGTGCGCGACCGTGCGCGTGAGACCGTGCTCGCCCGCGCGAAGGTCAATCAGAGCCTGCGCCAGACGTTCACCGAGCGCGGCTTCGTCGAGGTCGAGACGCCGATGCTGCAGGTGCAGCACGGTGGCGCATCCGCCCGCCCCTTCGTGACGCACTCCAACGCGTTCGACGCCGATCTCTACCTTCGGATCGCGCCGGAGCTCTACCTCAAGCGCGCCGTCGTCGGGGGCATCGACCGCGTCTACGAGATCAACCGCAACTTCCGCAACGAGGGCGCCGACTCCACCCACAGCCCGGAGTTCGCGATGCTCGAGGCCTACGAGGCCTACAGCGACTATCGGGGCATCGCCGATCTGACGCAGACCCTCATCCAGGATGCGGCGATCGCCGTGGCGGGGACCACCGAGGTGACGTGGGCCGACGGCACCGTCTACGACCTCGGCGGAGAGTGGGACCGCATCTCGATGTACGACTCGCTCAACGCGGCCCTCGCCGAGGCGTGGACCGACGGCGCCGCGCCGAGGATCGACCCGCAGACCCCGCTCGAGCCGCTGATCGCGATCGCGGAGCGCTTCGAGGTCGAGGTGCCCTCCCACGCGATCCCCGGCAAGCTCGTCGAGGAGCTGTGGGAGCACTTCGTCAAGGGCGGCCTCGAGCGGCCGACCTTCGTCATGGACTTCCCGCTGGACACGAGCCCCCTCGTGCGCGAACACCGCAGCATTCCGGGCGTCGTCGAGAAGTGGGACCTGTACGTGCGCGGCTTCGAGCTGGCCACGGGATACTCCGAGCTCGTCGACCCGGTGATCCAGCGCGAGCGCTTCACCGAGCAGGCGAAGCTCGCCGCGCAGGGCGATGTGGAGGCGATGCGCATCGACGAGGAGTTCCTGCGCGCCCTCGAGCACGGGATGCCGCCGTCGGGCGGTATGGGCATGGGGATCGATCGGCTCCTCATGGCCATCACCGGCCTCGGCATCCGCGAGACCATCCTCTTCCCGCTGGTCAAGTAGGGTCCGGACCCCGGTCTCCCGCCGACTCGCCCGGACGCGGCCGGTGGAACGCCCACTCCGGAAGGTGTCCGGCGTTCACCATCGTCAGGACGATGCCCGCGAGGCCGTGGTCCGGTTCGATCGCGAACGCCATCTCAGCGAAGGCCGCCGCGTGCGTGGAGCGCCCCAACGCCCACGACAGCCACGCGCAGGTCGCGAGGGCCCCGGCGCGGCGCGCTTGCGGAGCCGCCGCGGCTGCCGCGCGCGCCGCATCCAGTGCTCGGGTCAGACGTTCGACATCGGGCATGGGGCCTTCTCCCCACATTCGCCGGGCGATGTCGGGCGGATACGCCTCGCCGTTCTCCCACCGCGCCTGCGCATCGAGCGCGTCATCACCGTCGAGGAGCGTTCCGCACCACTGAACGAGGGCCACGTCGCGCAGCGCGGGGCGCGACAGGCACCACGTCAGCAGTGCGAGGTCGAATTCCGCGGCGGTGTCGGCCTCCGCCTCGACGACCTCCTCGAACAGGGAGGGGACGTCGTCGAGCGCGTCGATGGCGGCCACCGCCTGCGGATCGATGCGCTCCTTCGTCGGGGTGCCGAGAACGGCGCGGATCGCCGCGTCCAGCTGCGTCAGGGCGCGCGCCACGCGCTCCTTGGTGGCGAGATCGGGTGCGGGGAGTGTCGCGCCGGATGCCTGATCTCCGGTCGGCGCGGGAAGCTCGGGCATCGCCTCCGCGCCCCGCTCGATCTCATCCAGATCCCAGCCGCCGTCGGGAGACTCCGGGTCCAGCGTGGAGCCCCATCCGTCCGCGGCGACGCACAGGGCGTCGCTCACCCGGAGCCCGGCCGCGTCGGCCCGCACGGCGAGCGCCTCGAGCAGCGCGCGGTGCGGCATCCCATCGCGATAGCTCGCGGCGGTGTAGACGATCGCCGCGAACCCGTCGACCTCGGGCAGGCGGCAGATCATCCCGAGGAACGTCGCCGCGCAGCGGTCGACCTCGTCGGCATCAGCGCCGACGGGGAGGTCCACGCGCATGACGCCGGTGGTGCGGGTGCCCACGAACGGCACGAGGACGAGGCTCTCGGTGGGCTGATATCCGGCCAGCCGAGGGACGAGGGCGAGGAACTGCGCCGCGTTGGCGGCCTTCACGATCGAGGTCATGGATCCACCGTCATCGCGCGATCGCGGCCGTGGGGACGAGATCGGCGCGATGGGGGAACTCGACGTTGTCCACAGGCTCGTCGGGGGCAGGACGCCGGCTCCCAGCGAACCCCGCGACAGGGCGCGTATCCTGGAGGGGTGGATGACTTCTGGCTCGCGGCCGCATGGGCGATCCTGCCCACCCTCGTCGTCAGCCTCCTGTTCTTCTGGGTCATCCGCAGCATGATCCGCGCCGACCGCAACGAGCGCCGCGCCTACGCGCGACTCGAGGCGAAGGAGCGTGCCCGTCGCGGGCTGCCGCCGGCACCCGAGGCTCCCGCGTCCGGGAACTGACACCGCGTCCCGATAGCCTGGACGCAACGCGCCCGTCGATCGCGATGCGGGCCAGTCAGGGGGACACCACCGTGGCCGAGGATGCCGTCACCTTCGTGTTCACCCCGCCCAGCTGGTGGGTCGTGACGCTCTTCGTCGTGGACCTCATCATCCGCATCACCGCGATCATCGTCATTCCGCGCAATCGGCGTCCGACCTCGGCCCTCGCCTGGTTGCTGGCGATCTACTTCATCCCGTTCGTCGGGGTGCTGCTCTTCCTCGTGATCGGCAATCCCCGCCTCCCCCGCAAGCGACGCAAGATGCAGGACGACATCAACGCGTACATCCGGGAATCCAGCGAGGCGCTCGACTTCGGGAGTCTGCGTCCGAATGCGCCGGACTGGTTCACCTCGCTGGTCACCCTCAACCGCAACCTCGGGGCGATGCCGCTGTCGGGGGACAACGACGCGCACCTGATCTCGGACTATCAGGCCAGCCTGGATGCGATGGCCGACGCCGTTCGCGGGGCGCAGCGCTACGTGCACGTCGAGTTCTACATCCTGCAGTCCGACGACGCGACGGACAACCTGTTCCGCGCGCTCGAAGAGGCGTGCGCGCGCGGCATCACCGTGCGCGTGCTCCTGGACCACTGGGCCAACCGCGGCAAGCCGTTCTACAAGAAGACGCTGAAGCGTCTGCGCGACATGGGCGCCGACTGGCAGCTGATGCTCCCGGTCCAGCCGCTGAAGGGCAAGTATCAGCGACCCGATCTGCGGAACCACCGCAAGCTCCTGGTCGTCGACGGTCTCGTGGCGTTCATGGGTTCGCAGAACGTGACCGATTCGACCTACAACCTGAAGAAGAACATCCGACGCGGCCTGCACTGGGTCGACCTGATGGTGCGCCTGGAAGGTCCCGTCGTCGCGTCGATCAACGCGGTGTTCCTCAGCGACTGGTACGCCGAGACGCAGGAGGTGCTCTACACCGAGACCGACCTCGACGAGCTGAAGGCCGGTCCCGGCGACCTCGACTGCCAGATCGTGCCCTCCGGTCCCGGCTTCCGTTTCGAGAACAACCTGCGCCTGTTCGCCGCCCTCATGTACGCCGCCCAGCGCAAGCTCATCATCGTGAGCCCCTACTTCGTTCCCGACGAGGCGATGCTCCTGGCCATCACGAGCGCGTGCCACCGCGGCGTCGAGGTGCAGCTGTTCGTCTCCGAGGAGGGCGACCAGGCGATGGTCTACCACGCGCAGCGCAGCTACTACGAAGTGCTGCTGAAGGCGGGGGTGAAGATCTGGATGTACCGCAAGCCGTTCATCCTGCACTCGAAGTCGATGACGGTCGACGACGAGGTCGCCGTGATCGGGTCGAGCAACATGGACATGCGCTCGTTCGGTCTGAACATGGAGATCTCGATGCTGGTGCGCGGTGAGGAGTTCATCACCGAGATGCGCGAGGTCGAGGCCGAGTACCGTTCGCTCAGCCGGGAGCTCACCCGCGACGAGTGGGAGAAGCAGCCGCTGCGCTCCACCGTCCTGGACAACCTCGCGCGCCTCACCTCGGCGCTGCAGTGACGCCACGGGCAGATTTCGTTATTCCGCTGTGACCAGACGTGTCGCGATCGTTCGGGGACACGGAGCAAGATGACCTCATGCTCCGTGCTCGCCTTGCCGTCGCCGCCCTCGCGCTGACCGTCTCGTCGGTCCTCATCGCCGGGTGCGGCGGCGCAGCGGCGCCGGCGGTGACCCCGGTGCCCGTGCCCTCGACCGACGACGCGGAGAGCCTCGACGCCGAGATCGACGCCGCGTGGCTCGACGACGGCAGCGCCGTCGGCATCCTCACCTTCGGCAGCTCCACGTGCCTTCCCACGGCGGGCGACCCGTCGTACGACGACGGAGTGGTGACCGTCGAGCTCACCGATCCCCACGGGGTCGTCTGCACGCGGGACCTCGTGGCGCGCGCCACCTACGTGTCGCTCCCGGAGGGGGTCGACCCGGCCGATGACCTCGAGGTGGTCGTGACCGGTTCGTACCGCGGGCAGACCGAGATCGCCGGCGATGCCACACTCGACGGCAAGGGCGGCGGGCTCGACGAGGCCGCTCCCAGCGCCGGCTGGGCCACCGCGGAGATCTTCCTGCTGCTGACGTGGGGTTCATCCACCTGCCCGCCGCTCATCTCGGGAGCCGTCGCGACGACCCCCACCGAGGTGACCGTCACGATCGATCCGCTCCCCGCCGACCAGGTCTGCACGGCCGACTTCGGTCCGCGGGTTTCGGTGATCGCCGTGGAGGGTCTGGATGACGACGCCGACGAGCGCGTCGAGGCAGTGCTCGCCGGCGACGAGTACGACGCGGTGCGCATCCCCATCGCCGGCTCCCGCTGACCCCGGTCCGCGGCCGTCCCCACCGGCGGTGACCCGCATCCGCGGCCGTCCCCACCGGCGGTGACCCGCATCCGCCTCGCCCCGGCCCGCTCCGGCGGTCGCCCCGTGCCCGCTCCGCAGTCACCTTCTGCGAATTACTCGCGGTCACACCCGCACTTTGTGACTGCTGAGCGGGGGAGCCCCTGCTCCGCAGTCGTAACCTGTGGGTCTTCGGGATTGGCACCCGCAGGAAGTGACTGCGGAGCTGTGAAGCCGGCCGAGCGGTGAGACCAGCGGGACGGCCGGCCGGGGCGGCGAGTGGCCGAATCGGCGCCGACCACCCATCGTTCACAGGGCGGTTCGTGGATGCTGCTTCCACAGCTCAGGTGGATGCTGACGCTGGCCGCGACGCGAAGTGCCACGCTCGTGGCATGCACCGCTCGCCGCTTCCCGCCGGGCTCGGATCGACCTTCACCGTGGCGCACGCGCGCGACATCGGTGTGTCCCCGTCGCGACTGCGTGCCGCCGACCTTCATCGCCCGTACCGCGGACTGCGCACCTCGGTGTCGGTCGGCGCGAAGGACCCCGACGTCCGCGGGACAGACCTGAGCCCGACCGCGGCCGCCGCTGTTGACGAAATGCAGGCTCGCGCCCTCCTGCTTGCGCGGACGATGCCCGACACCCAGTTCTTCAGCCACGTCACGGCGGCGGTGCTGTGGGGGTTACCCCTGCCGGGATCCGCGCTGATCGACCCCGAACTGCACCTCCGTGCGCTGGATGTCGGCGTCTTCGCGCCGCTCCGGCATCCGAGGCATGCGGGTGTCGCCGGGCACCAGGTGAGGGCGTCGTTGGCCCATGTCGTCGTGCATCCGATGTTGAACGTTCGGCTCGCGTCGCCGGCGAGCACGTGGGCGATGCTCGGGAGTGTGCTGTTCGATGGACATGATCTGGTCGCCGCGGGAGACGCGACCGTGCGGGAGCCGATGTTCGACGGCGACCCGCCACCCCTCGCCACTCTCGAACACCTGCGCGCGGCGGTGCAGGCGGGACGCCGCGTCGGAGGACCCGCGCTGCGAGAAGCCCTGGAGCGGGTGCGCACGCGGTCGGCGTCGCGGATGGAGACGCGGTGCCGCCTGCTCTTGATCGACGCGCACCTTCCCGAGCCGGGGCTGAACGTGGACGTCTTCGATCCTCTGGGACTCTTCGTGGCCTGCGTCGACCTGGCGTACCCGACGCTCAAGATCGCCATCGAGTACGAGGGGGAGCATCATCTGCGCGACCCGGAGCAGTGGGCGCGCGACATCCGGCGGCACGAGCGTCTGGCCGAGCTCGGGTGGGTCGTCATCCGGGTCACGAAGCGCGACGTCTTCGCGGAGCCGCGTGCGTTCGTCGAGCGCGTGCGGCGCGCCATCCGTTCGCGCACCATCTGACCCGTCCGCTCCGCAGTCACAATCTGCGGGTCCTGACGCCGCAGACCCGCACTTCGCGACTGCGGAGCGAATCCGGGCGCTGCTCGGCAGTCAGGAGTTGCGGGTCGCGCGGCGGCAGGCCCGCAGATTGTGACTGCGGAGCGATGGAGTGCGGAGGGGCGAGGCGTCGCGCGCGGAGTGCGGAGGGGCGAGGCGTGGCGCGCGGGACGGGCACCGGATATGCCCCTGGCGAACAGCGGCCCGTGGCATCCCCCCGCTGGCTAACCTCGATGTATCGCGCAGCAGTGCGACCTGCACCCCAAGCGCCGAGGGAGTGAACGATGTTCGAGAGATTCACCGACCGTGCCCGTCGCGTGGTTGTGCTCGCCCAAGAAGAGGCGAAGATGCTCAACCACAACTACATCGGCACCGAGCACATCCTGCTCGGTCTGATCCACGAGGGGGAGGGCGTCGCCGCGAAGGCGCTCGAGTCCCTGGGCATCTCGCTCGACGCCGTGCGCGAGCAGGTGCAGGACATCATCGGCCAGGGGCAGCAGCAGCCCACCGGCCACATCCCCTTCACGCCGCGCGCGAAGAAGGTGCTCGAGCTGAGCCTGCGCGAGGCGCTCCAGCTCGGCCACAACTACATCGGCACCGAGCACATCCTGCTCGGACTCATCCGCGAGGGCGAGGGCGTCGCCGCACAGGTGCTCGTCAAGCTCGGCGCCGACCTGAACAAGGTGCGCCAGCAGGTCATCCAGCTCCTCAGCGGATACCAGGGCAAGGAGCCCGCCGGCGTCGCCGCCGGCAGCGGCGAGCAGGCGCAGTCCGGTGCTCAAGGCGGCTCGCAGGTGCTCGACCAGTTCGGTCGCAACCTCACGCAGGCCGCGCGCGACAACAAGCTCGACCCGGTGATCGGGCGCGAGAAGGAGATCGAGCGGGTCATGCAGATCCTCTCGCGCCGCTCGAAGAACAACCCCGTCCTCATCGGCGAGCCCGGTGTGGGAAAGACCGCCGTCGTCGAGGGCCTCGCCCAGGCGATCGTGAAGGGGGATGTGCCCGAGACGCTGAAGGACAAGCAGGTCTACTCGCTCGACCTCGGCTCGCTCATCGCCGGATCGCGGTACCGCGGTGACTTCGAGGAGCGCCTGAAGAAGGTCACGAAGGAGATCCGCACCCGCGGCGACATCATCGTCTTCATCGACGAGATCCACACCCTCGTCGGTGCCGGAGCCGCCGAGGGTGCGATCGACGCCGCGAGCATCCTGAAGCCGCTCCTCGCCCGTGGCGAGCTGCAGACGATCGGTGCGACCACGCTCGACGAGTACCGCAAGCACTTCGAGAAGGATGCCGCCCTCGAGCGTCGCTTCCAGCCCATCCAGGTGAACGAGCCGGCTCTGCCGCACGCCATCAACATCCTGAAGGGGCTGCGCGACCGCTACGAGGCCCACCACAAGGTGCAGATCACGGACGGCGCGATCGTCGCCGCCGCGAACCTCGCCGACCGGTACATCGCCGACCGCTTCCTGCCCGACAAGGCCATCGACCTGATCGACGAGGCGGGAGCACGCCTGCGCCTGTCGATCCTGTCGAGCCCGCCGGAGCTGCGCGAGTTCGACGAGAAGATCGCGAAGGTCCGCGAAGACAAGGAGACCGCCAGCGAGGAGCAGGACTTCGAGAAGGCCGCGTCGCTGCGCGACGAGGAGAAGTCCCTGCTGGCCGAGCGCCTGCGCCTGGAGAAGCAGTGGCGCTCCGGCGATGTCGCGAGCCACGCGGTCGTCGACGAGGGTCTGATCGCCGAGGTGCTCGCGCAGGCGACCGGCATCCCGGTGTTCAAGCTCACCGAGGAGGAGTCCAGCCGCCTGGTCTTCATGGAGAAGGCGTTGCACCAGCGCGTCATCGGCCAGGAAGAGGCCATCGCCGCGCTGTCGAAGACCATCCGTCGTCAGCGCGCAGGGCTGAAGGACCCGAAGCGGCCCTCGGGCTCGTTCATCTTCGCCGGTCCCACCGGTGTCGGAAAGACCGAGCTCGCCAAGGCGCTCGCCGAGTTCCTCTTCGACGACGAGGGTGCGCTGATCTCCCTCGACATGTCGGAGTTCGGTGAGAAGCACACCGTCTCGCGGCTGTTCGGCGCCCCTCCCGGGTTCGTCGGCTTCGAAGAGGGCGGGCAGCTCACCGAGAAGGTGCGCCGCAAGCCGTTCTCGGTCGTGCTCTTCGATGAGATCGAGAAGGCCCACCCCGACATCTTCAACTCGCTGCTGCAGATTCTCGAAGAAGGTCGCCTGACCGATGGTCAGGGTCGCATCGTCGACTTCAAGAACACCGTCATCATCATGACCACGAACCTCGGTTCGCAGGCGATCGCCGGCGGCCCGGTCGGCTTCCAGGTCGAGGGTGACACGTCGACGTCGTACGACCGCATGAAGGGGAAGGTCAACGAGGAGCTGAAGCGCCACTTCAAGCCCGAGTTCCTGAACCGCGTCGACGACATCATCGTGTTCCCGCAGCTGAACCGCGACGAGCTCATCCAGATCGTCGACCTGTTCACGAAGCGTCTCAGCGAGCGCCTGCTCGACCGCGACATGACGATCGAGCTGTCGATGCCGGCGAAGGAGCGTCTCATCGAGGTGGGGTTCGACCCCGCACTCGGTGCCCGCCCGCTGCGCCGTGCGATGCAGCACGAGATCGAGGATCGCCTGTCGGAGAAGATCCTGCACGGCGAGCTCAACCCCGGTGACCACGTGAAGGTCGATGCCGAGAACGGCGTCTTCCAGTTCGAGCACGGTCCGCGCGGTGAGAAGGTCGCCGTCGGTGTCGGCACCGCCGGTGAGATCACCGCGACGCCGGACATCGCCGCCTCCAACTGACGACGAACGAGGGCGGATGCTCCGCCTCGACCAGAATGTGCGGTCGAGGCGAAGCATCCGCCCTTCGTCGTATGCGGATCGCGCGAAGTAAGGTGGGGGGATGGCCGATTACGTCGTGCGTCCCGCCCGAACCCGTGACGTGCGGCCGATCCAGACCATGCTCGAGCCGTACGTCCAGAAGCGGATTCTGCTCGGGAAAGACCTCGTGGTGCTCTACGAGGCGGTGCAGCAGTTCTTCGTGGCAGAGGACGCGCACGGCAACCTGATCGGATGCGGTGCCCTCCACGTCATGTGGGAGGAGCTCGGCGAGGTGCGCACCCTCATCGTCTCGGATGAGTGGCTGCACAAGGGGGTCGGCACGGCGATCGTCGACGCTCTCGAGACGCAGGCGCGTGAGCTCGGTCTCACCCGCCTGTTCTGCCTCACGTTCGAGGTGGAGTTCTTCTCCCGTCGAGGGTTCGACGTGATCGGCGAACAGGTAGTCGACCCCGATGTCTACTCGCAGCTGATCCGGAGCCCCGACGAGGGAGTCGCCGAGTTCCTCGATCTCGCCCACGTGAAGCCCAATACGCTCGGCAACACCCGGATGCTCAAGCACCTCTGACGGCAAACCCCTTGGGCGCGCCCACAGGGCTCGCACGGCGTGCGTGCGTACCCTGGAGAGCATGAGCGGCGACACCCCGCGCAGGCGGCGACACTCACCGGCGGTCTATCGTCGCCGGCGGCTGGCCGTGCTGCTGCTCGCGCTGCTCATCGTCGCCGGCCTGGTGTGGCTGTTCGTGGCACAGCCGTGGCAGGCGTGGGCGGCATCCGAGGAGGCGCCGGCGCCGACACCGGCCGCTTCGTCCGCGACGCCGACGTCGACACCTGATCCGACGACGACCGTGACCACGCCGGCCGCGGAGACCCCGGAGCCGGAGGAGTCCGAGACGCCGACCGCCACGCCGTGCGTCGCGCGCGACCTGACCGTCGAGGCCGTCACCGACAAGTCCGAGTACGCTGCGGGGGAGAATCCGCTGCTGTCGATCCGGCTGACGAACAACGGCGCCGACTGCACGCTCAACGTCGGGACCGCTGCGCAGGCCTTCACCGTCACGAGCGGATCCGACACGTGGTGGCGGTCGACCGACTGCCAGAGCGAGCCGAGCGACATGCTGGTGCTGCTGGAGGCGGGGCAGACGGTGGAGAGCTCCACCCCGGTGGAGTGGGACCGCACGCGGTCGTCGGTGGACACCTGCTCGGATGCCGGACGACCCGGTGCGCCCGGCGGCGGCGCGTCGTACTACCTCGACGTCGAGATCGGCGGCATCGGCTCGACGGAACCCGCGTACTTCCTCCTGTACTGAGGAAGAAACTGGCGGCCGATATATCAGCGTGTCCCCCGAAAAGGGGACAGATACACTACCGCGCGCGGGCTAGACTGAACAGGCTTCGGTGTACGTCTGGAACTGTCCCCAGCAGCTGATCCTTCCCAGTGGATCACCCAGCGGGCCCGAAGCCTGCTCCGGCCTCGGTCGTGAGCATGACGTGGGGCCGAGTCGATCCCCCAGTTCGCCTCGTCCCCACGTCCCCCCTTTTTTCCGGCTGCTGCCGGCGCCGATTACGCTGGAGCGATGGCGTCACGCAAGAAGCGCGCGAAGGCATCCGAGCCGGTGGACTTCCGCAACACCCAGCTGACGGATGCGCTGCAGACCCAGGACATGGCGGCCGTCGCCTTCGCCCTCCGGCACGGCCCCACGGTCGTGCCGCTCATGACGGTCGGCGATCGTGATGATCCGCTCGATGTCGGCGAGGTCTGGACCTACCGCGACCCCAACACGGCAGACGTCGCGCTTCTGCTGTTCAGCGACGCCGCCCACAAGCCCGAGACGCTGCCGCCCGGTGTGGCGCTGCAGTCGCCGCAGTGGCTGCGCGCCTTCCTCGCCGCGCACGAGAAGGAGATCACGACGGTCTTCCTCGACATCGCGGGCCCGCATCCGATGCAGGCCTCGCCGTCCGATCTGATCGCCGCCCTCGACGCCTGACGCACGCGGTCAGAACCGCGGCGGCGGCTCTGCCGGCGCGGGCGCTGCGTGCCGTTCCATCGTGCGGAGAGCCGCTGCGACCGTGCGCTGCTCGGCATCCACGACGGTGGTGTAGCCCAGACGTGTGGCCTCCGTGCGGCGCTGGGCCGCTTGGGCGACCGGCCGGATCTCGCCCGACAGGGTGAGTTCTCCGATCGCGGCGGTGCCGCGGGCGAGGGCACGGTCTTTCAACGAGTTGGCGATCGCCACGGCGATGGCGAGGTCTGCCGCGGGCTCGACGAGGCGCACCCCGCCCACCGTCGAGACGTAGACGTCGTGCTGCGAGAGCGGAAGCCGGGCGCGCTTCTCGAGAACGGCCAGGATCATCGCCACGCGCGCGCCGTCGACGCCGTTGACCACGCGGCGCGGGTTCGGTGCGGCCGTGCCGATGGTGAGCGCCTGCACCTCGACCGGCAGCGCGCGGCGGCCCTCGAGGGCGATCGTCACACACGTGCCGGGCACGGGATCGCCGTGTCCGAGGAACAGTGCGCTGGGGTCGGGAACCTCTTCGATGCCCTCCCCGGTCATGTCGAAGCATCCCACCTCGTCGGTGGGACCGAAACGGTTCTTCAGGGCGCGCACGAATCGCAGCGACGTCTGCCGGTCGCCCTCGAAGTGGCAGACGACGTCGACGAGGTGCTCGAGCAGTCGGGGGCCGGCGATCGATCCGTCTTTGGTGACGTGACCGACGACGATCACCGGCAGGTGCCGCTCCTTGGCGACCCGGATCAGGGTCGACGCGACCTCGCGCACCTGCGACGGATGACCGGCCATCCCGTCGCTCAGCGACGACGCGACGGTCTGCACGGAGTCGACGATGAGCAGATCGGGGGAGACCTCGTCGATGTGTCCGAGGATCGTCGCGAGGTCGGTCTCGCTCGCGAGGTAGAGCTGGTCGTGGAGGGCGCCGGTCCGCTCGGCGCGCAGGCGCACCTGCGCCGTGGACTCCTCGCCGCTCGCGTAGAGCACGCGTCGGCCGGCCCGGGCCGACTGCGCCGCCACCTCGAGGAGCAGCGTCGATTTGCCGACGCCCGGCTCGCCCGAGAGCAGAATGGCGGCACCGGGAACGACTCCGCCGCCGAGAACGCGATCGAACTCCGCCACGCCGGACGTGCGCCGGGGTGTGTCGCGGGTGTCGACGTCGGTGATCGGACGCGCAGCTCGCTGCGGCGGCGGGGCGACGGCGGTGACCGAGCGGACGATGCCGGTCTGCTCGGCGGCCTCGACGACGGTGCCCCACTGCTGGCACTCGCCGCACCGCCCGACCCACTTGATCGTCGTCCACCCGCACTCGGTGCACCGGTACGGGGCGGTCTGGGTGGTGCGTCTGGTGGCCATCATCGCAAGGCTACGCGGACCCTCCGACATCGGCCCTCCGCGGTGCCCGGCGTCACGCTCCGGATGCGAGCGCCGCCGCGCCGACGACCTCCTGGCTGAACGGCACCGAGTAGGCCATGAGCGCGCCGGCCTGCGCGTCGCGCACGATCCGCTGGATGGGCGAGCGCACGAGATAGGCGCCGCCACCACCGATGCGCAAGGCGAGCGCCGCCGTGGACTTGGCCACCTCGTTGGCGAGCATCTTCGTCTCGGTCGCCGCGGCCATCGCCTCCGGGTTCTTCTCGTCTGCGAGCCACGCGGTGCGCTCTGCCATGAGGAGCGCGGCGGTCACCTGCGCCCATGCCATGCCGGTCTCGTGCTTGACCCACTGCTGGTCGGCGAGCACCGCGCCGCCCTTTGCCCGGCGGGCGGCTGCGGCCAGCTCGTCGAGCGCGGACTCGGCGATCCCGAGCGAGGTGAAGGCGAACCCGACGGTGATGAGGTTGGCGTACTCGGGCGAGGGCGGACCGCATCGGCGGGCGGCCGGCAGCGGCGTGCCGTCGAAGACGATCGTGCGGCTGCGGGTCGCGCGCATGCCCATGGTCTCGTCGATCGGCGGGAAGGAAACCGTGTCGTCGATCGTCACCCCGAAGAAGGCGGGGCCTCCGTCGACGCGCGCGTTGAGGAACAGGTGGTCGGCGGCCTCCGAGCCGGAGACGAACAGCTTGCGGCCGGTGAGGCTCCATCCGCCGTCGGTCGCCGTCGCATCCTGCTGCGAGGTCAGGAAGTGGTTGCCGCCGGCGGGCTCGCTGAGCGCGTTGGCGAAGCGCCTGCCGGCGCGCAGCTCGTCGGCGAAGTATGCCGCGGCCTTGTCGGGCGAGGCCGTCACCAGGGCATGCGCGGCACCGATGTGCATGAGCCAGACCGTGGCGACGGCCGGATGGGACCGGGCGAGGATCTGCACGATGCGCCCCAGCGTGGCGTAGGAGAGCCCCTGACCGCCGTGGCTGACGGGAAGGAAGGCGGCATCGAGGCCGCTGTCAGCGAGTGCGCGCAGGTGCTCGATCGGAAGGCGTGCTGCGGTGTCGTCTTCGGCGACGGTCTCGGCGAAGTCGGCCGCCAGTGTCGTGACGGTGTCGATCCAGTGCTGCTCGTCGGCGGGGACGGCGACGGGGGAGGGGCGGGTGAGCATCGGGATCCTTCCGGGTCAGGGATGTGCGGGGTCGACGTGGCCGCACGCGTCGACGGGACCGGGAAGCAGCACGTCGACGAACTGCTGTGTGCGGGTGTCGACGAGTCCGCGTTCGGTGACGCCGAGATCGGGCACGACGTAGAGGCCGACGAAGGACAGGATGATGTACGGCGAAGGGATCGGGCATCCGAGCTCCGCGGTCACGGCGTGCGCGTGCGCGAGGGCGGCGGCGGTGTCTTCGAACGGGGCGTCGCTCATCATGCCGCCGACCGGCAGCTCCACGCGGGCGAGAACCTCGTCGCCGTCGACCGTGACGAATCCGCCGCCCATGGCGCGAATCTCCTCGACGGCGCGCAGCATCGAGGCGTCGTCGGCACCGACGACGGCGATGTTCATGTTCGGGCAGTTCATCGAGATGGCGATCGCCCCTCGGCGCAGTCCGAACCCGCGCACGAACCCGACTCCGGCGAGCGGCTCGGCGTGGTGCCGGTCGATCACGGCGATCTTCAGCACGTCGGTGCCGGTGTCGCACTGCACGCTGCCGCCCTCGACGGCGAGCTCCGTGTCGAACGCGCGCTTGAAGTATCCGTTGTACATCTCCATCGCGCGAACATGCGCGCGGGGTCCGTCGGCGCTCACGCGCAGCAGATCGGCGTCGAGCGTCTCCGGCAGACGGATGCTGTCGCGCGTCCATTCCGGAACGTCGTCGTCGACCTCGAAGCTCGCGGTCCCGTTCCGAGCGACGACGGATCCGGCGACCATCACCGTCGACGGGCGCACGTCGGCGAGGTCGGGGATGATCTGCAGGTCGGCCAGGCGCGACGGTGCGAGGAGTCCGACCACCTGGTCGAGCCGGTAGTAATGCGCCGGCTGAGCGGTGGCCATGCGGTAGGCGAGCACGGGATCGACGCCGAAGCGGATCGCCTGGCGCACGTGGTGGTCGATGTGACCCTCGGTGCTGAGATCGAGCGCGTGCTTGTCGTCGGCGCAGAAGCACATGTGTCGCAGCGCCGGCGCGATCGCGTCGAGGTCGGCGAACAGCGGCACGGTGTTGTCGGCGAGAGACGAGCCCATGACGGTGATCATCGCGCCGAGGCGGGTGCGCTCGAGGGCTTCGTCGACGGTGGCGGAGTTGTGATCGTCGCCGACCCCCGCGGCCAGGTAGCTCCAGAGTGACTCGTGGGTCTGCGCCGCGGTGTGGCCGGTGATGCGGCGCCCGGCGATCAGCGCCTCGCGGTAGCGGGCGGTGGACACCTCGCCCAGGTCGAACGGGTTGCCCTCACCCAGAGTCGCGGTGACGTCGTCGTGCAGGCGGTCGAGCACGGTCTGTTCCGGGATGACGACGCCGCCGCGCTCGAGCGTCGTCGAGGCCGGCGTGGTGGGGGAGACCTGCTGGAAGATGTTGAACGGTGCGCGCGTGGTGAGCAGATAGTCCATGCCCTCCGGGCCCCAGACGTTCGCTGCGGCGTTGGGGTCGGTGAGCACGGTGGTCGTCCCACGCGGAACGCTCACGCGGGCGAGCTGACCGGGGGTGAGGTTGGTGTATTCGACGTGCAGGTGCGCGTCGATGAAGCCGGGCGCGACCCAGGCGCCTCGCGCGTCGACCTCGCTCGTGCCGGATGCGACGTGGTCCCACGGCGTGAGCGCCGCGATGTGCCGCCCCACGATGAGGATGTCGCGTTCGAGCCACTCCTCGGTGCCCGGGGAGAGCACGAGACCTCCGCGCACGATGACATCGGGATCCTCGAGGCCGGCAGCGACCTCGCGCAGTCGCTGGAGTTCGGCGGTCGTCGGAAGAAGCTCCGCCTTGTCGGTCATCTCTCCTCCGCTCTCGTGCCGGGGGCTTTCGTCTCGGGGCTCATCCTGATCCAGTCTGAGGGGAAGACTGCCGCCATCGTGTCGCGGGGGGTCGACACGATGGCGACAGCCGGCTCGGGGTCACCGGAGTGCGGCGCTCACGGTCAGCAGCTCGGTGGTGAGATCACGCTTGAGATCGACGTCGGCGAAGGACGCGTCGATCGAGCGCTGGGCGAAGCCGACCATGTCGGCGAGGTCGAATCCGAAGCGGTCGGCGGTCACGGCCCAATCGACGTCGAGGGTCGTGCCGAGCGGGGCGGGGTCGTCGGTGTTCAGGGTGACGAGCACGCCGGCATCGACGAGACGCCGGATGGGATGCGACGCCCAGTCGGGGTAGATGCCGAGCGTCACGTTCGATCGGGGGCAGACGCCGAGGCTGATGCGGTCATCGATCAGTCGTGCGAGGAGGGCGTCGTCCTCGATGGCGCGCACGCCGTGGTCGATGCGCTCGGCCTGCAGGAGATCGAGCGCGTCCCACACGCCGTCGGGGCCGCTCGACTCCCCCGCGTGAACGGTGCGGTGGAGCCCTGCGCGCGCGGCGATCCCGAACGCGCCGCGGAACTTCTCGCCCGTGCGACCGGCGACCTTCTCATCCCCGTCGACGGACAGCGCGACCAGCCGGTGTGGGCGGATGGTCGTCAGATCCGTCACGATCGCCTCGGCCTCCGTCGCGCTCTGGGAGCGCAGGAGCGAGTACGCGATCCCCACGCGGCAGAGACCGTCTTGCTCAGCCTCGTCGAATCCGGCCGCGAGTGCGGCCAGGAGGGCCCCTTCGCGGCCCCGCCACGCATTCCAATGCGTCGGGTTCACGATCACGTCGCTGTAGCGCACGCCGGCTGCCGTCTGCCGGGCGGCGAAGGCGTAGGCGACGCGAGCGGCCTGCTGCGGCGTGCGCACGAGGCCGCACTGCCAGTCGAGGAAGCGGAGGAAGCCCGTGAGGCCCGCCGCTCCGGCGCCGGATCCGCCTCCCGAGGTCTCGTCGGGAGCGGTGTATCCGTCGTGCGTCGAGATGTCGAAGATGGTCGCTGCCGGACCCGGGAGAGGGATGCCGTTCTCCTTCGCGAGCGCGAGCAGGTCGATCAGCGAGAAGGTGCCCTCCAGGTGCACGTGGACTTCCGCCTTGGGCAGCGCTCGGATCTGCTGTTCGTCGATCCGGGGGGCGGTGGAGAGCGGATGCAGCATGACGACCTTTCGGGGGAACGCTGACGACCCTAGCCGAGAAGAAGCACTTGTTGACAAGTGAGAGCCCACGGCGAGAGAACATGTAACACGACGGAAATGCTTGCCTGACTTTCCGGCCGGTGGCGTGCACAGTCGACGAGCAGGTGGCCCGACTTGTCTACAAGAGGACACGTCGTGTGCGCGTCTGGTCGGGCGCCGCGTCGTTGATCAGGCGCCGCGTCGTAGATCAGGCGCCGCGTCGTAGATCAGGCACCGTGCCACGGTGGACGCACGGTGCGAACGATGGAGTACGACGCGATCGCGGGGTTGTGGTACTCGAGGCTGTACATCAGGCGGCGTCCGCTCGCGCCGACGCCGACGAGCTCGAAGGTCATGACCGGCGTGCCCGGCGGCAGCGCGAAGATCGACGCCATCTCGACATCGAGCAGGGCGACGCCCGGCGTGCTGACCTCCCAGATCACCGGCTCGCCCCACACGCGCCGGGCGAGGTCGAAGATCGACTCGCCCTCGCGCGTCTCTGTGTCATCCTTCAGCGGCACGACGTCGTCGGCGACCATCGCGATGGCATCGTCGGCGTGCCACCGCTTGCGCGCGCACATCGCCGGCATCGCTGCGGGGTACTCCATGAGGGCCGCGGCCTGCGGGGGCAGGGTGGATGCTCCGGAGCTCAGCACCTCGACGCGGGCGCGGTAACCGAGGCGGTCGAGCAGATCGGTGTGCTCGAACTGCTCCTCGAGGCGCACGCTGAGGCGCAGGGCCACGGGATCGACGGTCGTGACGGTCCCCTGGCGGCGCCTGACGATGCCCTGCGCCTCGAGGGACGACATCGCGTTGCGCAGCTGCTGGCGCGTGCAGCCGAGGCGCGCGGTCAGCTCGAGCTCTCCGGGCAGCGGGGCGCCGCTGTCGGCGGCCTCGCGCACGAAGCGCAGCAGCTCGTGCTGCACGCGTAGCGCGGCACGGTCGCCATGGGACGAGGGCAGAGGGAGCGAGGTGGTCATCGTGATCCCTCCGTCTCTGCAGCGAAGCCGAGGGTCGCGAGGCCGAAGGCGGCCGGGGTCGCGGTGCGCGTCATGCGGGGGTGCAGGATCTCGTCGATGACGATCTCGACGACGTAGTGCGCTTCGGCTGCGAGCACGTGTCCGGCGAAGCCGCGTGCTCCGGAGTCCTTGCGGCCGACGGCGAGGTGCACGTGCACGGCTGGTCCGTCGTCGTCGGAGGTGATCGTTCCGGAGCCGATGCCCTCGGTGTAGGGGATGCGAACGCTCGACGGCAGGGGCGGCTCGGGGTCGGCCGACGGCGTCTGCGCGGCGATGAGCTCGACGTCGCGGAAGGCTCCGCTGAGGGTGACGATGACGCCCTGTGCGATCCTGTACTGCGAGCACGCGTCCGCGATCGACCCCAGGACATCGTCCCCCGGCTCGAGCGAGACCGCGATCCGCCGCCCTGTTTCCAGCGCTGCCGTGCGCATCGTGTTCCCCTCTCGACTCCCGACTTATCGACAAGATCGTCGGTCGGGATGCCCCCAGCTTTCCTCATCGGCCGCAAAATCAGCGTTCTTTGTTTGTTTCCGACCTGTAAAACCTGTCTCGGGACGTAACTTGTTGATCTTTCCGTGATCTTCAGTGGGTAGTGTGACCACTCGTGTGCCGAAGGACGGCAGCAGGAGAGGGGCCCCGCGTGGCGCAGACGGAGAAGCGGATCGCAGCGATCTCACTGTGGGACGGCGACGCCGACCGCGGTGCGCGCTCTCTGTCGTGGCAGGGCGGCGTGATCTCCGACGTGGGCGAGCCCGACTCCGGGGCTGACGCCTCCTACAGCGTGATCCCCGGCCTCGTCGACACGCACGTGCACTTCGACGCCTACGCCGGTTCCGGATCGGTCGACTGGATGACCTGGCCGCTGATCACTCCTGCCGAGGAGCGGTCGCTCCACGTCGTCGCCCACGCCCGTCGCGCGGCTGCTGCGGGCGTGACCACGCTGCGCGACCTCGGCGGGTCGCCGGTGCAGCTGGCCGCCGCGCGCGCTCTCGAGGCCGGGCTCATCCCGGGTCCGCGCATCCGCGTGCACTGCCCGGTGGGGATGACCGCCGGACACGGCGACCTCTTCACGCCGCCCCTCTATCCGCATCGTCCGCCGACCGCGGACTCGCCCGACGAATGCCGCAAACTCGTGCGCCAGTGGGCCCGTTCGGGCACCGACGGAATCAAGATCTACACCAGCGGCGGCGTGCTCTCCGTCGGCGACAAGGTCGGGTGGCGCAACCAGACCGAGGCCGAGATCGCGGCCACCGTCGACGAGGCGCACGCGCTCGGCATGCTCGTCGCCGCGCACGCGCACAACGCGGAGGGCATCGACCTCGCGCTGAAATTCGAGGTCGATTCCATCGAGCACGGCACCGGCATCGAGGAGCGGCACTGGGACACCCTCATCGAGCGGAGCATCCCGGTCGCCCCCACCCTGCTCATCAACGATGCGATCGCCGAACGTCGCTTCCCCGTGAGCGACGAGGCGTGCGAGAAGGCGCAGGCGGTCGTCGCCGAGCGCGACGCGAACTTCGTCGGGGCGGCCGCCGCGGGTGTGCGCTTCGTGCTGGGAACCGACGCCAACGGCGTCATGATCGCCTTCGGCGACCAGCTCGAAGAGATGCGTCTCATGGCGCGCAGCTTCGCCTGGAGCGCCGAGCGCACGCTGCGTGCCGGAACCTCCGACGCCGCGGACGCGATCCGCATGGGCAAGACCACCGGGCGCCTGCTCCCGGGTCTCGGCGCCGACTTCGTCGTCGTCCGCGGTCGCCCGTGGGAGGACATCGACACCCTGACCACCGAGAACATCGTGGCCGTCGTCGCCCGTGGTGAGCTCGTGGCCGGCTCCCTGCCGGACTGACGCACCACCTCCGTAGCCCCCCACTCCGAAGGAGAACCCTGTGATCACCCGAACCCGAACGGCCCGCTGGGTCGTCGCGCCGGCCGGCATCGCCGTCGCGGCGGTCGCCCTGTCGGCCTGCGCCGGCGACGCGGACAGCTCGCCCACCCCCGCCGCCGACGTCGCGCAGGAGGTCGTCTTCGCCATCAAGGAAGACGCCGGCTGCATCGACCCGCAGCAGACCTCGGTCACCACCGCGCTGAACGTCGGCCGCCAGCTCACCGACTCGCTCCTGGACCAGGACCCCGAGACCGGCGAGATCGTGCCGTGGCTCGCCGAGAGCTGGGAGGTGAGCGACGACCTCACGTCGTACACCTTCACCCTCCGCGACGATGTGACCTTCAGCGACGACACCGCGCTCACCAGCGACGTCGTCGCCGCCAACTTCGACGCCATCATCGAACTCGGCGGATCGGCGTCGCTCGCCGGTGCCTACCTCGAGGGCTACACCGGGACCGAGGTCGTCAGCGACACCGAGTTCATCGTCTCGTTCGACACCCCGAACGTCGCGTTCCTGCAGGGTGCGACGACCATGTCGCTCGGCATCCTGTCGGAGGCCTCGGCCACCGCCACCGCCGAAGAGCGGTGCGCCGCCCCGATCGGCTCCGGACCGTTCGTGCTGGACTCCTACGTCGTGAACGACTCGATCGTCATCGACCGCCGCGAGGGCTACGACTGGCCGTCGGAGCTGCGCGGCCACGAGGGCGAGGCCTACCTCGAGACCGTCACGTTCCCGATCATCACCGAGGCGAGCGTGCGCACCGGCGGGCTCTCCTCGGGGGAGTACGACGTCATCCAGGACCTCCCCTACATCGACGAGGCCCGCTTCACCACCGACGAGTACAACCTGTACGCCAAGGCGAACCCTGGCGTGCCCAACGGCTTCGTGGTCAACACCACGCAGGGTCTCATGTCGGACGAGATCGTGCGTCAGGCGATGACCAAGGGTCTCGACCGCGAGCAGATCAACGTCATCGCCGGCTCGGTCAGCGGATCCGCCCCCACGAGCGTGCTGACCTCGTCGACCCCCGGCTTCACCGACCTCGGCGACACCCTCGCCTACGACCCCGAGGGTGCGACCGAGCTCCTCGAGGCCGACGGCTGGGAGCTGGGATCCGACGGGATCTACGAGCGCGACGGCGAGACGCTGACCGTCACGGTCACCGCCTTCTACGCCCAGGACGTGCTCGAAGCCGCCCAGCAGCAGCTGCGCGAGGTCGGCATCGACCTGCAGCTGAACATGGTCACCGCGGGTGACTTCTTCGGCGCCATCGCCACCGGCGACTACGAGATGCTCGGTGCCGGGCTGACCCGCACCGACCCGGACGTGCTCCGCGTGCTGCTGTCGGTCGACTCGCCCTCGCGGTGGGGCATCGTCGAGGACGCCGAGCTCGAGGCGCTGCTCCAGGAGCAGCGCGAGACCGCCGACGTCGACGCACGCCAGGAGATCGTCGACGAGATCCAGCAGATCGTCGCCGAGCGCGCGTACGTCATGCCGACGCTCGAGACCGTGCAGCTGCACGCCTCGCGTGCGGGTGTCGAGGGCATCACCTTCGACTCGGCTTCGCGTCTGAACCTCTACGACGCCGTCGTCACCTCCGACTGATGGCATCGCCGGTGCAGCGCGTGGACGCGAAGGGCAGGAGAGCGAAGGCGGGGACCGCCGCACGGTTCCTGCTTCCCAAGATCGCTCAGGCTCTGTTCGTGGTGTGGGCTTCCTACACCGTGGCATTCCTGCTCATCCACGCGCTGCCCGGCGACCCTGTCCTGGCCGCCCTCGCCGTCCGTGGCGGGGACGCGACCACCACCGATCCCGAGGCGCTCGCCGAGCTGCGTGCCCGCTACGGCCTCGACGGGCCGCTGTGGCAGCAGTACCTCGTCGGGTTCTTCGGAATCTTCCGCGGCGACCTCGGCGTCTCCATCGCGACCGGCCTCCCGGTCACCGACACGATCCTCCGTGTCGCCGGTCCTACGGCGGCACTCGCCGGCTTCGCGCTCGTCGTCGGTTTCCTCATCGCCCTCGGCTTCACCGTCTGGGCCTACGTTGCACGCCCGGCTTGGGTGCGCAACGTCATCGTGCAGATCCCCCCGCTCGGAATCGCCATCCCGGCCTTCCTCACCGGCCTCGTGCTCATCACGGTCTTCTCGTTCGGACTGGGGTGGTTCCCCGCCTCCGGCGCGACCGGATTCGCCAGCGTGGTCCTGCCCGGCATCACCCTGGCCCTGCCGACGGCGGCCATCTTCTTCCAGGTCTTCTCCGCCGCGGTGTTCGACGCGGGGGCGAGCCCCTTCGTCTTCACCGCCAACGCCAAGGGGCTGTCGCAGTCCACGGTCGTCTTCCGGCACGTGCTCCGCAACGCGATGCTCCCCGCCATCACGATCATCGGCCTGCAGGTCGGGTACCTCGCCGGAGGCACCGCGGTGGTCGAGACCGTCTTCTCGCGCGACGGCATCGGTCGACTCACCGTCGATGCCGTCCTCGCCCGAGACATCAACGTGCTGATGGGCGTCGTGGTCGTGGTCGCGAGCGTCTACGCGGTGGTCACCCTCGTCGTCGACGCGCTCTACGGCGTGATCGATCCGCGCACGCGCACGCAGGTGGTCGGCGCGCGCCCGGCTGCCGAAGCGCCCGTCGACGGTGATCCTGTCGCCTCGACGTTCGGCGGCTCGGCCCCCGTCCCCGCGGCATTCGGTGGGCCCGCCGGTGATCCGGCGAGGTCGGAGGATGAGACGGGGGCGCGCTCATGAGGATCCTCCGCTACCCCGGCATGGTCGTCTCGATCCTGCTCCTCGCCCTGACCGCGCTGGCCGTGGCAGCACCTGCACTCCTCGCCCCCTACGACCCGTACGAGTCGGTGGGTGCGATGCGGCTCGCACCGCCCAGCTGGGAGCACCTGTTCGGCACGGATCATCTCGCCCGCGATGTCTTCTCCCGCGTCGTCTACGGCGCCCGGCTGTCGCTGTCGGCCGCGGGGCTGGCGGTCGTCGCCGGCGTGACGCTCGGTGCGATCATCGGCCTGATCACCGGTTACCTGCGCGGTGTCGTCGATGCGGTCGTCATGCGCTTCGTCGACGTCGTGATCGCGATCCCCGGCATCCTCCTGGCCCTCATCGTGGTCGCCTCGCTCGGCTTCGGACCCGTTGCGGTGGGACTGGGCGTCGGCCTGGGGACCTCCGGGGCCTTCGCCCGCGTCATGCGCGCTCAGGTGATCCGGGTACGTGCAGAGGAGTACATCGAAGCGGCGCGCACCCTGGGGGTGCGGGGGCCGACGATCCTCGTACGCCACGTGCTGCCGAATGCCGCCCGTCCGATCATCTCGATGGCCGCGCTCGAGCTCGCCGTCGCGATCCTCGCCGTTTCGGCGCTGAGCTTCCTCGGCTTCGGCGCGCAGCCGCCCGCACCGGAGTGGGGAGCGCTCGTCTCGGCGGGTCGTGACTTCGTGGCGATCGCGCCGTGGCTGAGCATCCTCCCGGGTGTGGTCATCTTGGTGGTCGTGCTCGCCGTGAACCGCATCGCCCGCTACATCGGAGGAGAGCGATGAGCCCCGAACCTCTGCTCTCTGTCCGAGGCCTGCGCGTCGACTACGCGACACCCACCGGTGTGAATCCCGCTCTGCGGGGCGTCGATCTGGACATCGCCCGCGGCGAAGTCGTCGCGGTGGTCGGTGAATCCGGATCGGGCAAGAGCACCATCGCGCATGCGCTGGTGCGGCTTCTTCCGCAGGAGGCGACGATCGTCGGCGGCGACATCCGCTTCGACGACGTCGACATCATGTCGCTGTCCCAGCGGGCTCTCCGTCGCGTCCGCGGCGCTCGGATCGGGTTCGTCCCGCAGGATCCTTCGCACAGCCTGAATCCCGTGCTGCGCATCGGCGAGCAGATCGCCGAGGTCATTCGTCGTCACGGGGGTCTCACGCCGCCCGCCGCCGCGGCACGGGCGATCGAGATCCTCGATGAGGTCGGCGTGCCCGAACCCGCCCAGCGTGCCCGGCAGTACCCGCACGAGCTCTCCGGCGGTCTTCGGCAGCGGGTGCTCATCGGCATCGCGTGGGCGTGCAACCCCGAGCTCGTCATCGCCGACGAACCCACCAGCGCCCTGGATGCCACCGTGCAGCGGCACGTGCTGGACCGCATGCAGAAGATGCGCGAGGCGCACGGCACGTCGGTGCTGCTGGTCACCCATGACCTCGGGGTCGCCGCCGACCGTGCGGACCGGATCGTCGTGGTCAACAAGGGGGAGATCGTCGAGCGCGGCACCTCCGCCGAGGTCCTCGCCGACCCGACCCACGAGTACACCCGTCGCCTCGTCGCCGCCGCTCCCGGCCTGCGCAGTCACCGGCTCGAGCCGACATCGGGCGCCCGACGGGCGGCCGATGCGGTGGAGCCGTTCCTGCGCGTGGCGGGACTGTCGAAGACGTACGGATCGTCGGCCGCTCCGATCGTCGCCGCCGACGCTCTGGACTTCTCCATCGCGCGGGGAACGACCTTCGCGATCGTCGGCGAGTCCGGGTCGGGGAAGAGCACGACGGCGCGCATGGTCGCGAGGATCGTGGATGCGGATGCCGGGACGGTGCTCTTCGACGGGGCCGACATCACCCGGCTGCGGGGCGCGGCGCTTCGACAGCTGCGCCGTCGTCTGCAGGTCGTCTACCAGAACCCCTTCGGCTCCCTCGATCCGCGCATGAAGATCGGGGCGATCATCGACGAGCCGCTCCGTGCGTTCGGGATGGGATCGCGTGCCCAGCGCGCAACCGCCGTGCGTGATCTCATGGCCGACGTGCGACTCGACCCCGCCCTCGCCGACCGGCGGCCCGCCCAGCTCTCGGGCGGTCAGCGTCAGCGGGTCGCGATCGCGCGGGCCCTCGCCCTGCGGCCCGAGATGATCATCCTCGACGAGCCGGTCTCGGCGCTCGATGTCTCGGTGCAGGAGCAGGTGCTGCAGTTGCTGGTGGATCTGCAAGCCGAGCACGGTCTGACGTACCTGTTCATCTCGCACGACCTCGGCGTCATCCGGCAGATCTCCGACGAGGTCGCGGTGATGCGTCGCGGGGTCATCCTCGAGCAGGGCACGGCGGAGCACATCTTCGCCGATCCCCGGCACGACTACACCCGTGAGCTGCTGAGCGCGATCCCCGGCGGCGGGGTCTCCGCGGGCTGAGGGCGGTCAGCGGCACACGGAGCACCGGATGCCGCACCGCCGGCGGGAGTGCAGACCTCGTCGCGGCACGGCATCCGGGAGTGTGATCAGCGCAGCGACGACGCCACGTCGCGAAGCGCTTCGGCGGAACGGTGGAACAGCTCGAGTTCGTTCGGCGCGAACGTCGTCTCGCGGATGGGGCGCGCACCGGATGCGCTCACGACGGACGGAACCGACAGGGCGACCCCGTCGACGCCGTGGAAGTCGTGCAGGACGGGGGAGACGGGCATGACGGCGTGCTCGTCGTTGAGGATCGCCTCGACGATGCGGGCGCTGGACAGGCCGATGGCGTAGTTGGTGGCGCCCTTGCCCTGGATCACCTTATAGGCGGCGTTTCGCACGTCGTCGGCGATCTGGTCGAGTTCGTCGACGGTCATCTTGTCGCCACGAGGGGTGACCCAGTCGAGGATCGGCACCGTGCCGATGGTGGCCTTCGACCACAGCGGGAACTCGGTGTCACCGTGCTCGCCGACGATATAGGCGTGGACGCTCGACCGCGAGACCCCCGCGCGCTCGGCGAGCTTCCAGCGCAGGCGCGAGGTGTCGAGAACGGTGCCGGAGGCGAACAATCGCTCGGACGGGAGCCCCGTGGACTCCTGCGCGAGCACCGTGAGCACGTCGCACGGGTTGGTGACGACGACATAGACGGCGTCGGGGGCGACCTCGAGCAGCTGCGGCATCATCTTCTGCATGATCCCGGCGTTCACGCCGGCGAGCTCGATGCGCGTCTGGCCGGGGTTCTGCTTGGCGCCCGCGGTGATCACGACGACCTGGGAGCCCTCGACCACGGAGACGTCGTCGGAGCCGACGATGTCGCTCGAGCCGGTGAACTGCGTGCCGTGGGCGAGGTCGAGCACTTCCGCTTCGACCTTGGCGGCGTTGATGTCGTAGAGGGCGACGTGTCGGGCGGACCCTCGGATGAGGGCCGCGTAGGCCGTGCTCGCACCGACACTGCCCGCGCCGACGACGGTGAGTTTCGAGTTCTCGATCACGCTCATGAGGCCAGTATGGCGGGGCTCGGTGAGCGGTGGGGAGGGGGTCTCTCGACATCGAAGCAAGCCGTCGTTGCCCGCGGGACCGGTCGCTCGCCGGCTCGATTGGCCAGTGAGGTGAACCTGTCGTAAACTGGTCGGCGGTGACGTGTCCGAGCGGCCGAAGGTGCAACACTCGAAATGTTGTGTAGGTTCACCCCTACCGTGGGTTCAAATCCCACCGTCACCGCCAGCTGAGACCCCCGCAGATCCCTTGAAAACACCGGGATGGCGGGGGTCTCGTTTTCGTTGACGACGCCATGTGGGTAAGGAATGAGTAAAACCGTTCCCGTGACGTGGTTTCGTCGTCGTCGGGAACGGTTAGCTCACCTGTTGTGGCGCCCTGCGTGAACCGATCTGAGTGCTCGGCGATGCGTGCGCCGACCGGAGT
>NZ_BTGO01000008.1:0-167412 GCF_042846595.1 Microbacterium sp. MTN4-26 | reverse complement strand
GCACCCAAACCCACACAACAGATCCGAAAGACCCAGGAAGATTCAGTGCCCGAAGGGCGAGACCCCCAATCCTAACGCTTCATACCGAAGTGCTTCAACCGTGAGGAGTTGGGGCGGTTCGCTGCTTGAGGGGGCGGGGCCTTCCGGCCGCTCCGCTCTCCCCTTTGGGGCGAACAACAAGAACACTACGTCCCCACCCACCCCCACGCAAAACCACACCACACCCCGGGCGTGTCGTGAGCGTTCAGGCCTCGATGAAGAGACCCGCGAGCGTCTTCTTGCCGCGACGCAGCACCGCCAGCCCGCCCGGCAGATCGCCGGAGACACCGGCTGAATCGTCGGCCACCTTGACGCCGTTCATCGCAACACCGCCCTGGGCGATGGCGCGACGCGCCTCCGACAGGCTGGAGACCAGTCCGGTCGCGACCAGCGCGTCGACGACGGGGCTGCCGGGCTCGACCGACGCGTGCGGCAACTCCCGAAGAGCCTGACGCAGGGCTACGGGGTCGAGTGCCGTCAGATCCCCCTTGCCGAAGAGCGCGTCCGACGCAGCGACCACCGCATCCGTGGTCTCGACACCGTGCACGAGCGCAGAAACCTCGAGTGCGAGTCGGCGCTGTGCGGCACGGCGGAACGGCTCCTTCTCGACGAGCTCCTCGTACTGTGCGATCTCTGCGCGGGTGAGGAACGTGAAGACCTTCAGACGTTCGATCACATCACGGTCATCGGTATTGAGCCAGAACTGGTAGAAGGCGTACGGGCTCGTGAGTTCTGCGTCGATCCAGATCGCGTTGCCCTCGCTCTTGCCGAACTTCGTCCCGTCGCTGTTCGTGATCAACGGCGTTCCGATCGCGTGCACGGAGACGCCCTCGACGCGATGGACCAGGTCGGTGCCGCTGGTGAGATTGCCCCACTGGTCACTGCCCCCGGTCTGCAGCAGGCAGCCGTACTGGCGGTAGAGCTCGAGGAAGTCCAGCCCCTGCAGGATCTGGTAGCTGAACTCGGTGTAGCTGATGCCGGCGTCGGAGTTCAGACGCGCGCTCACCGCATCCTTCTTGATCATCGTGCCGACGCGGTAGTGCTTGCCGATCTCGCGCAGGAAGTCGATGGCTGACAGCGGGGCCGTCCAGTCGAGATTGTTCACCATGCGCGCGGCATTCGCACCCTCGAAGCTCAGGTAGCGCTCGACCTGTGCCCGAAGCCTCTCGACCCACTCCGCGACGGTCTCGCGCGTGTTGAGCGTGCGCTCCGCGGTGGGACGAGGGTCTCCGATGAGCCCGGTCGAGCCACCGACGAGGCCGAGGGGACGGTGGCCGGCCAACTGAAGACGGCGCATGGTCAGCAGCTGCACGAGATGACCGAGATGGAGGCTCGGAGCAGTCGGGTCGAAGCCGCAGTAGTACGTGATCGGATCCCCGGCGAGCAGCGCGCGAAGCGCATCCTGATCGGTGGACACCTGCACGAGACCCCGCCACACCAGTTCGTCCCAGACGTTCTCGAACGTCGGGTCGTTCGTGGGGGTCACCGCTTTCACAACGGTTTCAGACACCGTGAAAGGCTATCAGCGAGCGTATCGGCTCCAGACTCACGTCCGGGACTCTTTAGCTTATAGACTATATATGATCTTGATTATGCTTTTTAGCTAAACTGCTTCGCATGTTCGTCCTGACGATCGACCAGCGAGACAGCCGCCGCGGCGCTGATCTCGTGCCCGCCGCCCTCGACGACCTCACCGAACTCGGGGGCGACGGCTGGGCGGCGAGACCCGAACGTACCGCGGGTGACGAGATGCAGATGGCGACGACCGACGCGGCGCTGGCGCTTCGTGTTCTCCTGACGAGCACGAGGAGCGGAGCCTGGAGCGTCGGCGTCGGCGTCGGCGCGGTGGAGGCGCCGCTCCCCCGCAGCGTGCGTGCCGGCCGGGGAGCGGCGTTCATCGCCGCTCGTGACGCGGTCGACCGCGCCAAGACCACGGCCCTGCGGTGTGCGGTCTCCGGCGGCGCCGCTGCCCAGGACGGCGAGGCCCTCGTGCACCTCCTCGTCGACGTGCGGGACCGGCGCAGCGACGAGGGATGGGAGGTCTACGACCTGCTCGCCGAGGGACTCACCCAGCGCGAGGCCGCCGAGCGGCTGGGCATCAGCGCCGGAGCAGTGAGCCTGCGGGCGAAGGCCGCTGCGCTCCGCCTCGAAGAAGCCGCTGTCCCCGCACTCGTCCACGTGTTGGAACGCGCCGACAGCAGCGCCGAGGACGAGCCCGCATGACAGACTGACGCCATGATGCTGCCGGAGTCGCTTGCGACCGCTACCGTATCGGCGGGCCTCCTGCTCGGCATGGCGATGGCGCTCATCGCCGTGATCGTGACGACGCGTCGCTCGTCGGCGGTGTTCGTCATGATCGCCGCGGCCATCGTCGCGGCGATGCTCATCACCGTCGTCGTCGTCCCGACCGACGTGCCGCTCCCGATCGCGCTGCCCCTCGCTCTCCTCGGCGCGTCGGTCGCCGTCGTCGGAGGAAATCCGCTGACTCGCGAGGTGCTCCGTCTCGCCACCAAGGGCACCGTCCGCGACGGCGAGCACGGCGGAATCCTTCTGCGTTCCGCACGGGAGGATGACGCCGCCGCGGTCCGCGAGGTGCTCCTCGGGGGGACGACGATCGGGTATCTGGAGCGCGTCGCGACGACACTCACGATTCTCGTCGGCTTTCCGGAAGGTCTCGCCGTCGTCGTCGCCCTCAAGGGCATCGGACGCTTCTCGGAACTCGCGTCTGCGGAGGCGCGGGAACGGTTCATCATCGGAACGCTCGCGAGCCTCGTGTGGGCGAGCGCCGTCGCGGCCACCGTGCGCCTCGCGATCTGGTAGGCCGCGCCGCGCGGGTCAGATTCCCAGGGCGTGAGCCGCGGTCTGCGAACGCTCGATGAGTTCCACGCGCTGCTCAGCGACCCGCACCGGCGCCGTGCCGCCGACCCCGAGGCGGCTGCCGACCGAACCCTCGACCGTCAGCACGTCGCGAACCTCCGGCGTCAGATGGGGCGAGACGGCGGCCAGCACCTCGTCCGAGGCCTCGTGCAGCTCGATCTCACGATCCTCGCACGCACGCACGAGGCTGCCCGAGATCTCATGCGCCTCGCGGAAGGGCACCCCCTGCTTGACGAGCCATTCCGCGACGTCGGTGGCCAGCGAGAAGCCGGCAGGGGCCAGTTCGGCCATCCGCGACGTATCGAAGCGCAGCGTGGCGACCATGCCCGCGAAAGCCGGCAGGACGAGCTCGAGGGTGGCGACCGAGTCGAAGACGGGCTCCTTGTCTTCCTGAAGGTCGCGGTTGTACGCGATCGGCAGCCCCTTGAGGGTCGCGAGCAGGCCGGTCAGATTGCCGATCAGGCGCCCAGACTTGCCGCGGGCCAACTCGGCGATGTCGGGGTTCTTCTTCTGGGGCATGATGCTCGACCCGGTCGAGTATCCGTCGTCGAGCGTCACGAATCCGAACTCGCGGGTGTTCCAGAGGATGATCTCCTCCGACAGCCTCGACAGATCGACGCCGATCATCGCCGCGATGAAAGCGAATTCCGCCACGACGTCACGGGACGACGTGCCGTCGAGGGAGTTCTCCGCCGGGCGCGCCAGGCCGAGTTCGTCGGCGACGAGCTGCGGGTCGAGCCCGAGCGTCGATCCGGCGAGCGCGCCGCCCCCGTACGGCGAGACGGAGGCGCGGACGGACCAGTCGCGCAGGCGCTCAAGATCGCGCACGAGAGGCCAGGCGTGCGCCTGGAGGTGATGCGCCAGCAGGACCGGCTGCGCGTGCTGAAGGTGTGTTCGCCCGGGCATGATGGCATCCGGGTGCGCCTCGGCCTGCGAAGTGAGCGCATCGATGACACGGAGGATGTCGCGCGCGATCGTGCGTGAGTGATCCAGCAGGTAAAGCCGCACGAGGGTGGCGATCTGGTCGTTGCGACTGCGACCGGCACGGAGCTTCCCGCCGAGGTGAGCACCGACCTCCGCGATCAGCGCCGCTTCGAGGGCGCCGTGCACATCTTCGTCGTGCGGAGCCGGAAGCAACGTGCCGTCGGCCACACGTCGAGCGAGAGCATCCAACCCCGCGTGCATCGCAACTTCCTCGTCCGCCGTGAGATACCCCGCAGCGGCGAGCGCCTTGGCGTGGGCATGGGAACCGGCGAGGTCATACGGCGCCATCGCCCAGTCGAAGTGGGTGGAACGGCTCAAGGCCTCCAGCTCGGGCGACGGACCCGTCGCGAAGCGTGCTCCCCAGAGGGCGCCCTCGTTCGTGCCTTCGGTCTTGCTCTCACTCACCGTGTCAGCCTAGCGAGGTCCGAGACGGGTCTCCGCCGCCGTGTCCGCACGACCGGGCACGAGCACTCGCGTGACCCGGTCGGTCGCCGCCTCCAGCGGTCCGCGTCCGATCGTCAGCGCCCAGACGGTCGCGGCGACGATCAGGACCGCCGTGATCGGCCAGAACGGGTCGAGGTCGCGGAAGCCCTGAAGGTCGGACGGATCCCCCAGGATCACCGCCGCTGCGATCGCCCAGATCACGAGCTGCGCGGTGTACGCACTCAGCGGCATCGCTCCGACGGCGCGCACGGGCAGGACGATCCACCCCGCCGGGCTCATCACGCTCCCCCGCCACCAGGGACCGCACACCAGCACGCACCCGCCGATGACGGCGAGCGCGAAACCTCCGGAACCGATGACCTCCAGCAGCCCGCTCGAATGCGGTCGAGCAGTCCACACCGCGCCGCCGAAGGAGGTCCACTCGTCGGCCGCGGCGAGCCCGCTCGCAGCATTCAGCCCGTAGCCGAGGGCAGCGAGAGCTCCGCCGGCGAGCACAGCGCCGACCTGGACGCTCCTGCGCTGCAGACCCGCGCGCGCGATGCCGAGGCCAGCCAGCACGAAGGCCATCCACACGGGGAACGGATACTGCCATCCGATCATGAGCGCGGCGGATTCGCCGATCGGCGTGCCCCAGAACGGGAGGGCATCCAGCAGGACCTGTGCGAACGGCATCACCACGGCGAGCACGGCTGCCAGGACGAGCACGACGCGGGCGGACAGGGTGAGAGCGGGCAGCGCGAGCAGGAACAGCACCGCATATGCCGGGAGGATGACGTAGACGGGCACGCCGGTTCCGATCAGGAGAACCCCGAGCACCCACAGCAGCGCTGCACGCAGCGCGATCCGGCGTCGTGCAACACCCATGGCTGCGCCGCGGGCCGGATGACGCCCTCCCGTCATGAGGCCGAGCGACACGCCGGCAAGCGTCGCGAAGAGAATCGATGACCGTCCGGCTGCGATGTTCGACCAGGTCGACGGATCGGCGAGGACCACGTCGTCCCCCAGCCAGAGCAGGTGCGCCGCCAGCATCCCGATGATCGCCAGCCCGCGGGCGAAGTCGAGGCCGGCGATGCGGCCCGCACCGTTCAGCTGGATCCCGTTGCGCGACAGGCGCGGACGAACCGCTCCGGTCGCATCCGATGCCGGATCGGTCACCTGTCCTCCATCCCGCCCCGTCAGCCCTGACGCAGAAGCCAGACCAGCAGGGCCTTCTGCGCGTGCAGGCGATTCTCCGCCTCGTCCCATACGACGCTCTGGGGGCCGTCGATCACCTCGGCGTCGACCTCGTATCCGCGATCGGCGGGAAGACAGTGGATGAAGATCGCATCGTCCTTCGCGAGGCGCATGAGTTCGGTGGTGACCTTGTACTCGCCCAGATCGTGCAGACGCGCGAGCTTCTCCTCCTCCTTGCCCATCGACACCCAGGTGTCGGTCACGACGACGTCGGCACCGGCCGCGGCCTCGTTCGCGTCGGTGTACAGCGTCACCGAACCACCGGTCTCCGCGGCGCGACGATCGGCGTCGGCGATCACATCGTCGCGCGGGGCGTAGTGCTCCGGGGATGCGACGCGCACGTGCATGCCGGCGGTGACGCCCGCGAGCACATACGAGTGCGCCATGTTGCTGCGACCGTCTCCGAAGAAGGCGAGCGTGAGACCGTCGAGATCTCCCTTGTGCTCGCGGATCGTCAGCAGATCGGCGAGCAGCTGACACGGGTGGAAGTCGTCGCTGAGCGCATTGACGACCGGCACCCGGGTTCCCGCGGCCATCTGCTCAAGTCCCGCCTGGGCGTACGTGCGCCAGACGATGGCGGCCACCTGTCGCTCGAGCACCCGGGCCGTGTCGGCGGGAGTCTCCTTGCCGCCGAGCTGGCTGCTTGCGGTCGAGATGATCAGGGGCGAGCCGCCGAGGTCGGCTATTCCCACCGCGAACGAGACCCTGGTGCGCGTGGACGACTTGTCGAAGATGACCGCGACCGTCTGCGGACCTTCGAGGGGCTTGAGCTTCCAGCGGTCCTTCTTCAACGCGACGGCGAGGTCGAGGATCTCGGTCTGCTCGTCCGTGGTCAGGTCGTCGTCGCGCAGCAGGTGGCGGGTCATGCGGGTACCTCCGTCGTGGCCGATTCATCGGCGTCCAGCAGAACGGACGTCTCCACCGTGGCGAGGGCGCGGGCGAACAGTCCGATGAAGTCATCGATCTCGACGTCGCCGATGTTCAGCGGCGGTGCGACGCGAACGGTCGACGGGTTCGCCGCGTTCACGATCAGGCCGTGCTCCTGCGCCGCGGCGACGACGGCACCGGCGACCGGATGCTTCAGGGCGACCCCGATCAGGAGTCCGCGGCCACGCGTTCCCGCGACGAGGGGCGAGCCGATGGCGGAGATCCGCTCGCGCAGCTGCGTGCCGCGCGTCGCGGCGTTCTCGACCAGGTCGGCCCGCTCGATCTCGCACAGCACCGCGAGGGAGACCGCGGTCCCGAGGGCGTTGCCACCGAAGGTCGACCCGTGGGTTCCCGGGTAGAAGAGCTCGCTGCTGTCGCCGAAGGTCACCAGAGCGCCGATCGGGAAGCCGCCTCCGATCCCCTTCGCGACGGTGATCGCGTCGGGGGTGATCCCGGCATGCTGGTAGCCGAACCACTCCCCCGTGCGGCCGGCACCGGTCTGGATCTCATCGACGATGAGAAGAGCACCGTGGCGAGCCGTGAGCTCGCGTGCGGCCGCCAGATATCCCTCCGGCAGGTCGACGACACCCGCCTCGCCCTGGATCGGCTCCACCACGAGCGCCGCGACGTCGTCACCCATCGCATGCTCGAGCGCTTCGATCGTCGGGGCGATGTGCTCGACGCCCGCCACCATGGGCAGGAACGGCTCCTGCATCGCGGGCTTCCCGGTGAGCGCGAGCGTTCCCATCGTGCGCCCGTGGAAGGCGTTCTCCAGGGTGAGGATGCGCAGCCGTGCGGGACGTCCATCTCGCGCCGCACCGTGGAGCCGCGCCAGCTTGAAGGCGGCCTCGTTCGCCTCCGCACCGGAATTGGCGAAGTAGACGCGTCCGCTCGGCCCGGTCCCCGCGAGATCCTTGAGCTTGGCGGCCAGGGCGAGCTGAGGCGGCGTGGCGAAGTAATTCGACACATGAGCGAGCGTCGCCGCCTGAGTGGCGACGGCATCCACGAAGACGGGATGCGCGTGCCCGAGGGAGTTGACGGCGATCCCCGCCAGGAAGTCGAGATATCGCGTACCGTGCTCGTCCCAGACGTACGCCCCCTCCCCTCGGACGAAGAGCGCGAAGCGATCTCCCGCGTTCCGGATCAGATCGCGTCCCGCGTCATCCCGCCACGTCGCCGTCCCGGTCATCCGTCCACCACCTCGGTTCCGATTCCCTTGTTCGTGAAGATCTCCACCAGCACCGAATGCGGCACCCGGCCGTCGATGATCGCCGCCGTCTCGACGCCGCCCTGCACTGCGTGCAGACACGCCGTCATCTTCGGGATCATCCCCGACTCGAGGGTGGGCAGCAGTTCGGTGAGCTCGGTCGAGGTCAGGTGCGACACGAGGGAGTCGCGGTTCGGCCAGTCGGCGTAGAGCCCGGCGACATCGGTGAGCACGACCAGCTTCGCCGCCCCGAGCGCCACGGCGAGGGCGGACGCTGCCGCATCCGCATTGACGTTGAGCGAATGCCCGGGGTTGTCGCTGTCCGGGGCGATGCTCGAGACCACCGGGATCCGGCCGGCCTCGAGCTGGTCGAGCACCGGCTGCGGGTCCACGCTCACCACGTCGCCGACGCGCCCGAGGTCGTGTTCCACCCCGTCGAGCATCACGCCGCGACGTCGCCCGGTGAACAGGCCCGCGTCCTCTCCGGACAGGCCGGTGGCGAGGGGCCCGTGGGCGTTGATCTTGGCCACCAGCTGAGGGTTGATCTGGCCGGTCAGCACCATCCGCACCACCGAGATCGCTTCGGTCGTCGTGACGCGATAGCCGCCCTTGAACTCGCTCGGGATCGCGAGGCGGTCGAGCATCGAGGAGATCTGCGGGCCTCCGCCGTGCACGATCACCGGCTTCACGCCGACGTAGCGCAGATAGGCGACGTCGGCGGCGAAGGCCTCCTGCAACTCGTCGGAGACCATGGCATTCCCGCCGTACTTGATGACCACCGTCTGGTCGCGGAAGCGCTGCAGCCACGGCAGCGACTCGATCATCGCCTCCACGCGCGCGCTGGCAGCGGTCGGGTCGGTGTCCTGGATGTCGGTCATGAGGAGTACGCGCTGTTCTCGTGGACGTAATCGTGGGTGAGGTCGTTGGTGTAGATCGTCGCGAAGGCGTCGCCGACCTTCAGATCGATCAGGACATGGGTGGCGCGCGGCGACAGGTCGACGTCTTCACGCGGCCGGTCGGGGCCGCCGGAGGTGCATACGCGCACACCGTTCATCGACACGTCCACGTCGTAGGGGTCGAACGCGGCATCGGTGGTGCCGATCGCGGCGAGCACGCGCCCCCAGTTCGGGTCCTTGCCGAAGACGGCGGCCTTGAACAGGTTGTTGCGAGCGACCGAGCGACCCACCTCGACGGCGTCGTCTTCGGAGACGGCACCGACGACCTCGATCGTGATGTCGTGGCTCGCCCCCTCCGCATCGGACTGCAGCTGGATCGCGAGGTCGGTGCACACGTCGATGAGCGCGGCGCGGAACGCATCGGGCTCCGGCGTGATCCCGGATGCGCCGCTCGCCATGAGGGTCACCTGGTCGTTGGTGGACATGCAGCCGTCGGAATCGAGCCGATCGAAGCTCACTCGGGTGGCCGCGCGCAGGTGCGCATCCGCCTCGGCCGGGGTCACGATGGCGTCGGTCGTCACGACGACGAGCATCGTCGCCAGGCCCGGTGCGAGCATCCCCGCCCCTTTCGCCATGGCACCGATCGTCCAGCCGTCGACGGAGCGGACCGACCGCTTCGCCCGCGAGTCCGTCGTCATGATCGCAAGCGCGGCGTCTTCTCCGCCGTCTGTGGACAGCGCGGCGATCGCCTTCTCGGTCCCTTCGAGCACTTTGCCGCGGAAGACGGCGTCGCCGGTGCCGATTAGCCCGGTCGAGCACACCACCACGTCGCCGGCGCCGATCTCGAGCAGTTCCGCGGCCTTCTCGGCGGTCTGATGCGTGGTCTGGAACCCGAAGCTGCCGGTGAAGCAGTTCGCCCCGCCGGAGTTGAGAACGATCGCCGCGATCGCCCCGTCCTTCACGACCTGCTCGGACCACAGGATCGGGTTGGCCTTCGCGCGATTGGACGTGAAGACGGCCGCGCCCGCGGTGAGCGGGCCACGATTGACGACCACCGCGACGTCCGGCTTGCCGGTGGACTTCAGACCGACCGCGACGCCGGCCGCTTCGAATCCCTGGGGGGCGGTGACGCTCACGGTGCCACTCCGTTCACGGTGAGGGCTCGGTCCTCGGGGAGTCCGAGCGCGATGTTCATGGACTGGACAGCGGCACCGGCGGTGCCCTTGACGAGGTTGTCCACCGCGGTGATGACCACCACGCGGTTGGCCGCGCGATCGACCGCGAGGCCGATCAGCGCCGTGTTCGCGCCGATGACATCGGCCGTGCGGGGGAAGGAGCCGGCGGGCAGCAGCTGGACGAAGGTCTCGTCCGCGTAGGCCTCTTCCCACGCGTCGCGGATCCGCGCATCCGTCACGCCCGGCGCGATCGGCGCCGTCGAGGTGGCGAGGATCCCGCGCGCCATCGGCACGAGGACGGGCGTGAAGGAGATGCCGACGGCGCGATCGTCGGAGATCGAGCCCGATGTCGGAGAATTCGGCGCGATCCCTCCGACATCAGCGCGATTCTCCGACATCGCCGCGGTCAGCGCCTGCCGGATCTCCGGGATGTGGCGGTGCGTGCCGCCGACGGCATACGGGTTCGCCGTGCCCAGGATCTCCGCCGCCAGCAGATTCGTCTTCATCGCCTTGCCCGCTCCCGACGGTCCGACGGCGAGCACGCTCACGATGTCGGACGGATCGATGACCCCGGCCGCGACACCCGGCGCGAGGCTCAGGCTCACGGTCGACGCGTTGCAGCCGGGTGCGGCGATGCGGGTCGCGTCGACGAGCCGGTCGCGCTGCTTTCCGCCGTCGACGATCAGCTCCGGCACGCCATAGGTCCACGGCTCATGGAAATCGCCCCCGTAGAAGGCGTTCCACGCATCCCTCGAGGCGAGTCGATGGTCAGCGCCCGCGTCGATCACCAGCGGCGTCTCCGCGAGCGCATCCGTGTACTGTCCCGACTGCCCATGGGGCAATGCCAGGACGACGACGTCATGCCCGGCGAGCACCTCGGGGGTCGTCTGCTGGATCGTCAGATGCGCCAGCGAGCGCAGGTGCGGCTGGTGCTGGACCAGAGGCTGCCCCGCGGTCGAATGCGCCGTCACGGTGCGGATCTCCACGTCGGGATGGGCGGCCAGGAGCCGGAGGATCTCACCGCCGGCATAGCCGGATGCGCCGGAGACGGCGACCGAATAGGTCATGCGTTCCACCTTAGTTTCGAAGGAGTCGGAGCCTGAAGGCGGCGACACCCGCCGGCCCAACCGGACCGCGTGCGGGGTCGCCTAGAGTCGGCGGCCGCGACGGAGCGAACCGAGGTGGCGTCGGTGCGACGCGGTGCCCGCGACGAGCACCGGGCCCGTGAGGGGCGCCGTCGGGACCGAGGCTGCCGGAAGCATGGGGCTGACGATAGTCGCAGCCTCGCGCGACCCGCAAATCGTGTCGCCGCGGCGGCATGCGGACTCAGTCGCGGATGACGGCGCCGTGACGGCGGCCTGCCATCGTCACTCCGGCGAGCTTCGCCTCGGTCGCCTCCGCCGCCGTCAGGGTGCGGTCGGCCGCCCGGAAGCGCATCGCGAAGGTCAGGCTCTTGCGTCCGTGCTCGATTCCCGCGCCCCGGTAGTCGTCGACGAGGTGGAGGTGCTCGAGAAGCTCCCCTGCCCCTTCCCTCAGCGCCGAGGCCACATCCGCCGCCGGCACATCGGCGGAGACGACGAGGGAGACATCCTGCGTGGCAGCGGGATACGTCGACAGCGACCCGACGACCACACGATCGCCCGCGAGTTCGAGCACGAGGTCGAGGTCGACCTCGGCGACCACCACACGGCCGGGCAGATCCGCGGCTGCGGCGACGTCCGGCAGCAGCTCGCCGACATAGCCGACGGTCTCCCCTCGCACGTCGAGCGTTCCGGTGCGTCCGGGATGCAACGCCGCGCGCGTTCCCTGCGTCACGCGGATGTCGACACCGGCCGCCAGCCCTACCGTTCGCACGGCGTCGAGGGCGTCGGCGAGGTCAGCGGCACGTGCCGGCTCCCCCGGCTGCTTGGCGATCAGAGAGCCGGTGAGCAGCACCGCGACGTGACGGCGCTGCGGCGGGATCGCGTCATCGAGTTCCGCGAGGGTCGCCGCCGACGGACGCACCGCGGGAGGCGGAACGTGCGGCGTGCCGTAGACCACCCCGGAACGAGGGAGGAAGACGGTCCCGGACTCGTAGAGCGCGAGGTCGGTGAGTCCGCGCGACACGTTCCGGTGCGCGACCTGCACGAGGCCCGGAACGAGCGAACGTCGCAGGAACGGCGCCTGACCGTCCAGCGGATTCGCCAGGCGGATGCTGGGCAGGTGCTCACCGCTCGCCGAGCCGTGCAGGTCGTTCTGCTCCTCTGTGGTGAAGGGGAAGGAGGGCGTCTCGACGTAGCCGGCCGCGGCGAGCGCGTTCGAGACGCGGCGACGACCGCGCTGCGCCCCCGTGAGGCCCCGGCCGGACGGCGGCACCGGCACCTCCGACGGGATCCGGTCGTACCCGGTGATCCGCGCGACCTCCTCGGCGAGCGTCCAGGTGTCGGTGAGGTCGGGACGCCACGTGGGCGCGACGACGGTCCACCCCTGCTCGGTGGCGGCGACGGCGCATCCGATCATCTCCAGCGAGGCGACGATCTCGTCGTCCGAGTACTCGACCCCGATGAGGCCCGCGACGAAGCCGCTCGGCAGGTCGATGGAGGTGCGGACCGGGTCCGAGCCGACCGCCCCGCCCACGCGCTCGTCGGTTCCGCCCGCGAGTTCGACCATGAGGTCCACCACCCGCTGGGCTGCCACATAGGGCAGGCCGGGGTCGACGCCGCGCTCGAAGCGACGCGACGCCTCGCTGGGAAGCTTGTGCCGTCGCGCCGTCCGCGCGATCGTGATCGGCTCGAACACGGCGGCCTCGACGAGAACGTTGCGCGTCGACGCACCCATCTCCGTCGTCCCGCCGCCCATGACGCCGGCGAGGCCGATGGGTCCGGACTCATCGGTGATGAGGAGGTCCTCGACATCGAGGTCACGCAGCTTGCCGTCGAGGGTCTGCAGCTTCTCCCCCGCTGTCGCACGGCGCACGGTGATGCCGCCGGTGAGCGCATCGAGGTCGTAGCCGTGGATCGGCGTGCCGAGCTCCAGCATCACGTAGTTGGTGATGTCGATGAGGATGCCGAGCGAACGCACTCCCGCAAGCGTCAGACGGGCGATCATCCACGACGGGGTGGGCTTGGTGGGGTCGACGTCGCGCACCACACGAGCGACGAATTCCGTCGCTCCCACGCGCCCCCGGATCGGTGCGCGGTCGTCGACGGCCACGGAGAACTCGTGTCGATCGATGCGCACGTCGGCGGCATCGCGTGCCGCCGGGTCGCGGAACACCGCGCCGGTCGCGTGCGAATACTCCCGCGCCACGCCGCGAAGGGACAGCGCGTAGCCGCGGTCGGGGGTGACGTTGATCTCCACGGCGACGTCGTCGAGGCCGAGCAGACCGATCGCGTCGGTGCCTGCGGGCGCGTCGATGCCGATCTCGACCAGGCGCAGGATGCCGTCGCTCTCCTCGCCGAGGCCGAGCTCCTTCGCCGACGCGATCATGCCGTCCGACACGTGACCGTAGGTCTTGCGCGCGGCGATCGGGAAGGGGCCAGGCAGGACGGATCCGGGGAGGGTCACGACGACCTTGTCACCGGCGAAGAAGTTGCCCGCACCGCACACGATCCCGCGCACGCCGTCGCCGACGTCGACCTGGCACCAGCGGATGGTCTTGCCGTTCTTCTGCGGCTCCTCGACGAACTCCAGCACCTCGCCGACGACGATGGGTCCGGAGAGCTCGAACCGATGCACGTCCTCCTCCTCGAACCCGACGGCGACCAGAGCCGCGAGAACGTCCTCGGGCGTGGACTCGGCGGCGACGTCGACGTACTCACGCAGCCATGACAGGGGGACGCGCATCAGACCACCATTCCGAACTGCTCGCTGAAGCGCACATCGCCCTCGGCCATGTCGCGCATGTCCTTCACGTCGCTGCGGAACATGAGGGTCCGCTCGAAGCCCATGCCGAAGGCGAAGCCCGAGTACTCCTCCGGGTCGATCCCGGCCGCACGCAGCACGTTCGGGTTGACCATTCCGCATCCCCCCCATTCGATCCATCGGGCGCCGCCGGTGAAGGTCGGGTGCCAGAGGTCGAACTCGGCGGACGGTTCGGTGAACGGGAAGTAGTTGGCGCGCATGCGCGTCTTGGCCTCACTGCCGAACAGCACGCGTGCGATGTGGTCGAGCGTTCCCTTGAGGTGCGCCATCGTGATGCCGCGGTCGATGACCAGTCCCTCGAACTGCGAGAAGACGGGAAGGTGCGTGGCATCGAACTCGTCGGCACGGTAGACGCGCCCCGGGGAGAGCACGTAGATCGGGATGTCGCGTTCGAGCATCGACCGCATCTGCACCGGGCTGGTGTGGGTTCGCATCACGAGGTGCCGCTCGAGGGGGTCGACGTAGAAGGAGTCCTGCATCTGCCGCGACGGGTGATCCGGTGCGATGTTCAGCGCGTCGAAGTTGAACCACTCGTGCTCGAGCTCGGGTCCTTCGGCGATCTCCCACCCCATGCCCACGAAGATGTCGGAGATCTCCTCCTGGAGCAGGGTCAGCGGATGGCGCGCGCCGATGCGCGCGCGATGCGCGAGGGCCGTGATGTCGACGCGCTCGGCCTCCAGGCGCGCCGCGGTCTCGGCTTCGACGATCTCGGTCTCTCGTGCGGCGAGCGCCTGCGAGACCTGTCCGCGAGCCTGACCGACGAGCTTGCCGAACTCCGCCTTCTTGTCCTTGGGCACATCGCGCATTCGTGCGTTCAGCCGCGCCAGGGGCGAGCCTTCGCCCGCGTGCGCGGCGCGCACCGCCTTCAGCTCTGCGGAGTCGGGAGCCTCGGCGATGGCGGACAGCGCGGCGGTCACCGCGGCCTCCACCGCCTCGGGGGTGATCTCGGGGGCAACCTCGTCGGACACGAGAGACGAGTCTACCGACGTGGCGCCTCACCCCCGACCCGCAGGACCCTTCGCATACGCGACGCATTCACTTCGGCGTCTGCGACTCCGACAACCGCGCCTTGGCGTTGGCCTCGGCGACCAGGAGTGCCTGATCGGGATCCTCCGGCGTGGATGCTCCCTTCCGCGCCCTGCCGCCCCCGGACGCCGTGCGCCGCGACAGCCATCGCGCGAACCACGACAGGCTCAGGTTGATGGCCAGGTAGAGCACGAGGGTCACCACGAACAGCGAGAACATGTACCGATTGCCGTAGAAGCTGCCCAGATTGTTCATCGTGGTGCGGATGAGCTCGTTGTATCCCACGATGTATCCGAGAGACGTGTCCTTCAGCAGCACGACCAGTTGCGCCACGATGATCGGGAGCATCTGCCGGAACGCCTGCGGGAACTCCACGAGCATCTTCGATTGGAAGTAGCGCATGCCGACGGAGAGCGCCGCCTCACGCTGACCGCGTGGCAGCGCGGCGAGTCCCGCTCGCAGCGCCTCGCCGATGAGGGTGCCGTTGTAGATGATCAGGGCGATCACGACCGCCCAGAACGCACCGGTGGATGCGACGAGGAGGATGAACAGCATCATCAGCAGCACCGGCATGCCGCGGAAGAACTCCAGCAGCCACGCGGTCGGCACGCGGATCCACGCGTGCTCCGAGCTCCGCAGGAGCGAGAAGACGACTCCGAGGGCCACGGCACCGACAGCCGCCACCGCCGCGGCTTGCAGCGTCGCCAGCACCCCTCGCCCGATGAACTGCCACACCTCGGGATCGGTGAAGATGTCCCATCGACTCCCGTCGAACATGCCCGGAAGGGTGATGCCGCCGGATTGACGGGGCGCGGCGAGGATCAGGAAGACCCAGACGGCGAGCGCGATCAGCACCGCCCCCGCGACGACGGAGGCGATCAGCGAGTTGCGACGAGCCTTCGGGCCCGGCGCGTCGAAGAGGACGCTCGATCCGCTCATCGTGACACCACCCATCGCTTCTCGAGCTGGCCGGCCGCGAAGCCGAGCGGCACCGTGATGACGAGGTACAGGGCCGCGGCCACCAGCAGGATCGGGATGACGATGTTGCCGTTGTCGTTCGCGAGCTGCCGGGTCGTGGCGAACAGTTCCACCACGAAGAATCCGCCCGCCACCGAGGTGTTCTTGGTGAGGGCGATGAAGACGTTGATCAGCGGCGGCACCGTCATCCGGAACGCCTGCGGAAGCACCACGAGCGAGACCGTCTGCCGGAATCCGAGCCCGATGCTGCGCGCCGCCTCGGCCTGACCGACGGGCACGCCGTTGATGCCCGAGCGAAGGGCTTCAGCCACGAAGGGCGACGTGTAGTAGGTGAGCGCGACGAAGGCGAGCAGCACGTAGGGGGCACGCACGCCGAGCATCGGCATGACGAAGGCCGTGAAGAAGAACACCAGCGTCAGCGGGGTGTTTCGCGCGATCTCGGTCCACGCCGCGGCGAATCCGCGCAGCACCGGAACCGGCGAGATGCGCATCGCCGCGATCGCGGTGCCGAGCACGAGGGCCAGCACACCCGAGACGACCAGCAGCAGCAGGGTGACGCGGAATCCCTCCCAGAACTCGGGCATGAGCGACCAGAGCTGCTCCATCGGCCCTCCTCTCGATCGGTGGGATGAGGGTGTCCCGCAGGCGAGTGCGGGACACCCTCATCGGGTCAGTAGCGGTCCGGTGTCGGCGGCTCGACGTAGGGCAGCACGGCACCGGCGGTGTCGTTCCACGCCTGCTCGTAGCTGCCGTCGGCGTACGACTCCTCCAGCACGTCGTTGATCCACATGCGGAAGTCCGTGTCATCCAGCGCCAGGCCGATGCCGTAGGGCTCGTCGGTGAACGGCTCGCCCACGACCTTGAACTCGCCCTCGTTCTGCGCGGCGAGGCCGGCCAGGATGACGTTGTCGGTCGACACCGCGACGACCTGACCGTTCCGCAGGGGCTCCAGGCAGTTCGAGTAGGTGTCCGTGAGGACCGGCTCCGCACCGATCTCCTCCAGCATGGCCGCCGGAGTCGACCCCGTCACCGAGCACACCGGCTGCCCGACGAGGTCCTCTTCGCTGGTGATGTCCTCGTTGTCGGCGAGAACGAGGATGGACTGCCCGGCCATGTAGTAGGGCCCGGCGAAAGAGACGACCTCCTTGCGGGCGTCGTTGATCGTGTACGTCGCGACCACGATGTCGACCTGGCCGTTCTCGATGAACGGCTCACGGTTTGCCGACACGGTCTCGACCCACTCGATGTCTTCTTCGGCGATGCCCAGCTGGGCGGCGATGATCTTGCCGATCTCGACGTCGAAGCCCTCGGGTTCGCCGCTGGGACCGACCAGGCCGAACAGCGGCTGGTCGAACTTCGTGCCGATCGTGATGGTGCCGGCCTCGTTGAGCGCCGCCATCGTCGTGCCCTCGTCGAAGGTGACGTCTTCGGCCGGCTCGGGAGCGGCATCGTCACCGGCGGTGTCCCCGCCACCGCAGGCCGTCAGCGCCAAGGCGCCGGCGGCGGCCAGCGCGATGAGCGGGAGTCTCGCTCGCTTCATGTCTCGTCCTTTGCTGTGTGCGGTCGCCGAAGCGACCTCTTCTCGATTCCCGCCCCGCGTCGCGGAGCGGTCCTTTCAGTGCTCGAGGATCTTGGACAGGAAGTCCTTGGCCCTCTCGCTCTGCGGGTTCGTGAAGAACTGCTCGGGTGCGGCTTCTTCGACGATGGCTCCATCGGCCATGAACAGCACGCGGTCTGCGGCCTTGCGTGCGAATCCCATCTCGTGTGTGACGACGATCATGGTCATGCCCTCCTGGGCGAGACCGACCATGACGTCGAGGACCTCGTTGATCATCTCAGGGTCGAGTGCGCTGGTGGGTTCGTCGAGGAGGATGAGCTTGGGATTCATCGCCAGCGAACGGGCGATGGCGACACGCTGCTGCTGGCCACCCGAGAGCTGACTGGGCATCTTGGCCGCCTGATTGGCGACACCCACGCGATCCAGGAGCTCCATCGCCTTCTTCTCGGCATCCTTCTTCTTGAGGCCCCGCACGCGCATCGGACCGAGAGTGACGTTCTCGAGCACCGTCTTGTGGGCGAAGAGATTGAACGACTGGAACACCATGCCGACGTCGGCACGCAGCTTCGCGAGCGCGCGCCCCTCTTCGGGCAGCGGTACGCCGTCGATGGTGATGGTGCCCGAATCGATCGTCTCGAGACGGTTGACGGCGCGACACAGCGTTGACTTCCCGGACCCGCTGGGCCCGATCACGACCACGACCTCGCCGCGGTTGACCACGGTGTTGATGTCGCGCAGCACATGGAGGTCGCCGAAGTGCTTGTCGACGTGGTCGATGACGACGAGCGGCTCACCGCGTCGCACGGTGATGTTCGACGTTCGGGCCGCCGGTGAGGCATCGGATGTCGTCATGGCCTGAACATAGCCCCGGGCGCACCCCCGCTCCAGGGGTGACGCGCGACCTTAACCGAGCTGTAATCGACCCGCGCTGGTCAGATGGCTCAATCGGCGCGCTGCGCGAACGCCGTTTCGTAGAGGCAGACGCTGGCAGCGGTAGCCAGATTGAGCGACTCGGCGCGTCCGTAGATCGGCAGCCGCATCGACATGTCGACCAGCGAGACGGCCTCGTCATGAAGGCCCCGCGCCTCGTTGCCGAAGACCCAGGCGGTCGGTTCGGCGAGGATCTCACGTCGAGCGAGGAAGTCCTCTCCTCCGACGTCGGCGGCGACCACCCGCACGCCGGCGGCGTGAGCGAGCCCGACGACGGTCTCGAGGTCGGTGCCGATGGCGATCGGGAGGTGGAACAGCGAACCGGTCGTCGAACGCACCACCTTCGGGTGGTAAGGATCGACGGTGTTGCCGGTGAGGATGACGGCGTCGGCGCCGACCGCGTCGGCGGCACGGATGATCGTGCCGAGATTGCCAGGGTCGCGCACCTCTTCGCACACCGCCACCAGCCGAGGCGAGCCGGCGAAGATCTCACGGACCGGCGTGGGAGCCTGCCGCGCGACCGCGACGATCCCCTGGGGTGTCACCGTGTCGGCCATCGCGTCGAGCACGGGCTCGGTCGTGTAGACCGGCTCGATTCCGGCGGACGCGGCCGCATCGCGGATGTCGGTGTGCTTCTCCAATGCGGCCGGTGTCGCGAACAGTTCGACGACCGTTCCGGGTTGGAAGGCGAGCGCCTCCCGTGCGGCCTGCGGACCCTCGAGGAGATAGAGCCCCGTCTCTTTGCGTGCGCTGCGCTTGGTGAGCTTCGCCACGGCGCGCACGCGCGGCGACCGGGGGTTCTCGAGCACGCGACCAGTCTAGGGGCGGCGCCCCGCGGCGCCCCGCATCCACCTGCCCGCCCGATGTCGGAGAATCGTGTCGATGTCGGAGGATTCCGACGCGATCATCCGACATCGGGCTGAATCTCCGACGATGCGGCCGCGCGGGGCGGGGCACGGGATGCCGAAAGGGCGCCCTCCCGGGGGAGGACGCCCTTTCGAGATAGAGAGCCTTACGCCGTCTTCTTGGCGTTGACGTTCTCGGGCAGCGCCTTCTTGGCGGTCTCGACGAGCGACGCGAACGCGGTCGGCTCGTTCACGGCGAGCTCGGCCAGCATGCGACGGTCGACCTGCACACCCGCGAGGCCGAGACCCTGGATGAAGCGGTTGTAGGTCATGCCGTGCTGACGGCTGGCTGCGTTGATGCGCTGGATCCACAGACGACGGAAGTCGCCCTTGCGCTTGCGACGGTCGCGGTACGCGTAGACGAGCGAGTGGGTGACCTGCTCCTTCGCCTTGCGGTACAGACGCGAGCGCTGACCCCGGTAACCGGAGGCGCGCTCGAGGATGACGCGACGCTTCTTGTGGGCGTTGACGGCCCGCTTGACTCTAGCCATTTCGTTTCGTTCCTATTCGTGCACGGGCCGCGTCAGCGACCGAGAAGCTTCTTGGCCTGCTTGGTGTCGGCCGTCGACAGCACCTGGTCCTGGTTCAGACGGCGGGTGCGACGGCTCGACTTTCCCTCGAGGTTGTGGCGCATTCCGGCCTGCTGCTTCTTGAGCTTGCCGCTGCCGGTGATCTTGAAGCGCTTCTTGGCACCCGAGTGGGTCTTCTGCTTCGGCATGTTTCTTCCTTCGTGTCTCTTCCCGCTCGGGCGGGAACGGGGTCCCGACGGAGCGGGAGTCTGGGCAGCGTTACTGCGCCGGGGCGGTGTCGCCGTCGGCGCTGGTGCGCGATGCGCGCGAGGCTTCCTTGTTCGCGGCGCGCTGAGCGTTCTGCTCCGCCTTCGCCTCGGACTTGTTCTTGTGCGGGGCGATCACCATCGTCATGTTGCGGCCGTCCTGCGTCGGGTTGACCTCGACGGTGCCGAACTCGGCGACGTCTTCGGCGAACTTGCGGAGCAGTCGCACGCCCTGCTCCGGACGCGACTGCTCGCGCCCGCGGAACAGGATCATGGCCTTCACCTTGTCACCGGCCTGGAGGAAGCCCTCGGCGCGCTTGAGCTTGGTGATGTAGTCGTGCGCCTCGATCTTCAGTCGGAACCGGACCTCCTTGAGGACCGTGTTCGCCTGATTGCGACGCGCCTCCTTGGCCTTCTGCGCAGCCTCGTACTTGAACTTGCCGTAGTCCATGATCTTGACCACGGGCGGCTTGGAGTTGGGCGCGACCTCGACCAGGTCGAGATCCGCCTCCTGAGCCAGACGCTGCGCAACCTCGATGCGGACGACGCCGACCTGCTCGCCGTTGGGGCCGACGAGACGGACCTCAGGCACGCGGATGCGCTCGTTGGTGCGGGGATCGCTGATGCGGAACTCCTCTTCGTGCGGGTGGTGGCCACCGCGACACGGTATGTCGCGGGCGGAAGAGTCCCCATTCCACCCGACGCGGCGTCCGAACGCCGACATCGCGCACCCGTACCTCGGCCGACATGCATGTCTCCGGGTCGACTCCGACATGGTGTCGCCGGAGCGGAGTGCGTGGACCCGGTAGCCTGGAGCGGCAAGCGCGGGTGGGATGTGATCCTCTTTCGTTCCAGAGCACAGTGCTCTGAAGCCCGCTGAAGTCTACCAGAAAGCACCACGTGTCCACGATTCCCCCCGACCACGGCCACGCAGAAGACGAACGTCACGCTCGGTGGGCCTCTCAGGAAGCCGCCGCCGAGTCGGCGACCCGCGACATCGCGGATGTCCCCGCGGTCGAGGTGATCACCACCGCCGCGGTGCATCTGATGAGCGCGGCCGCCGTGAAGGTCGGACTCGCCGACGACCCCGACACGCAGAAGGATCTGGACGAGGCCCGCAAGCTCATCAACGCCCTCGCCGGGCTCATCACCGCCGGCGCCCCCGAGATCAGCGACATGCACGCGCGGTCCCTCCGCGACGGACTGCGCTCGGTGCAACTCGCCTTCCGCGAGGCATCGACGATTCCCGACCCCATCGGCAAGGGGCCGGGCGAGAAATGGACCGGACCGGTCAGCTGAGCGGCTCCGAGCGCACGAGCTTCACGGCGAGCGAGTCCACCAGCACGGCGACGCGGTCATCCGCGGCCCATCGTCTCGCCAGGCGTGCGAGGACGGCATCGAGCTGCGACTGATCGAGTCCGGCAGCCACGTGCAGGCGCACGATCAGCTCGGGCCCCCGTCCACGTGCCTCGGGGTCGCCGGGTTCGAGTGCGAGGTCGATGATGGCCAGCTCCCCGCCGACGCTCTCGTTGAGTCCGGCCGCCACCTCGGGCGAGCGATGACTCGGCTCCCACTGCTGCGACTGGGCGATCGCCCAGACCGCCGGACGACGGATGACGAACTCGGTCTCCGAGCCGGGATCGATGACGATGAGGTCGGTGTCGTCCGCCGATGCCGCCAGTGCGGTCCTGATGCCCTCCGCGGGCACCGGACGCGCCTGCGCATCCCACACCCGCATGGTGTCGACCGACGTGAAGACCGGAAGCACGTGTCGCCCGTCCGGTGCGGCGACCGTGACGATCGACAGCTCCTGCGTCTTGTCGACCGCGAGTCCGTGTGCACCGACCGCGTCGCCGTCACCGTCGCCCTTCTGCGCGATGAGGGGGATCAGCAGACGGGCTCTCCGGTACGCGTCGACGACCTGCACCTCGGAGCCTTCGCCCGCCCGGAAGTCCCGCAGCGCCCGCTCGAGAGCAGGATCAGCACGGCCGTCGTCAGCGGCGTGGGGATTGTCGGAGAAGCGGCGTCCCTCCCACGGGACTCCCGCCGAGTCCGAGCCGCCGTCGGGCTGCGCGGGATCAGCGCCCGGCGACATCCAGCGCCTCAGCGAGGGTGAAGTTCCCCGCATAGAGGGCCTTGCCGACGATCGCACCCTCGACGCCGAGGGGCACGAGCTCTCGGAGAGCGGCGATGTCGTCGAGGCTCGAGATGCCTCCCGACGCCACGACGGGCTTCGGGGTGCGCGTCACCATTTCGCGAAGCAGCTCGGTGTTCGGGCCCTGCAGGGTGCCGTCCTTCGTGACGTCCGTCACGACGTAGCGACTGCATCCGGCTGACTCGAGGCGATCGAGCACCGTCCACAGGTCACCGCCTTCGCGGGTCCAGCCCCGCGCGGCGAGCGTCGTACCACGCACATCCAGGCCGACGGCGATGAGGTCGCCGTAGCGGCCGATCACGTCAGCCGCCCACTCGGGGTTCTCCAGCGCGGCGGTCCCGAGGTTCACGCGCGAGGCGCCGCTTTCGAGAGCCGCCTCCAGCGAGGCATCGTCGCGGATGCCGCCGGACAGCTCGACCTGAACACCGCGCACCGACTTGATCACCTTGCGCATGATGCCGGCATTGCTGCCCCGGCCGAAGGCCGCATCCAGGTCGACGAGATGGATCCACTGCGCCCCCTGGCGCGCCCAGTCGGTCGCGGCGTCGACGGGGTCGCCGTAGTTCGTCTCCGAACCGGCCTCACCCTGCGTGAGTCGAACGGCCTTTCCCCCGGCGACGTCCACCGCGGGAAGCAGAACAAGCTGGGGCGTTGATGCGAAATCGTTCATAGCTCCTCGTGCGTCTCGGCACCGGATCCGGGCGGCCGGGCGCAGGCACGGATTCAGAGGTTAGTCGGCGCCAGCCCGTCGATCCAATTGGCGAGCAGCCGGATGCCGGCCTCCCCCGACTTCTCGGGGTGGAACTGCGTCGCCGAGAGCGGCCCGTTCTCCACGGCGGCAAGGAAGGGCACGCCGTGTTCGCTCCAGGTCAAGACCGGTTCAGCGAGGGGGCGCTGCGTCTGCATCGTCCAGTGCTGGGCGGCGAACGAGTGCACGAAGTAGAACCGCTCGTTCTCGATTCCGCGGAACAGGCGACTGCCGGCCCCCGACGCGACGGTGTTCCATCCCATGTGCGGAAGGACAGGAGCATCCAACTCGGTGACCGCGCCCGGCCACTCGCCCAGTCCCGGAGTGTCCGCGCCCCGCTCCACACCGTGTTCGAAGAGGACCTGCATCCCCACGCAGATCCCCAGCACGGGCCTACCGCCGGCCAGACGTCGTCCGATGAGCTCGTCGCCGCAGCGCGAGCGCAGTGCGGCGACGACCGCCTCGAAGGCGCCGACGCCGGGCACCACGAGTCCGTCCGCGTCTTGGATCAGCCCGCGGTCGGCCGTCAGCCGCGCGTCGGCTCCGGCAGCGACGAGAGCCTTGACCGCGGAATGGACGTTCCCGGATCCGTAGTCGAGAACGGCGACGAGGGGCCGGTCGGTCACAGGGCGCCCTTCGTGCTCGGCACGCCGTCGACGAGTGGATCGAGCGCTTTCGCCTGGCGGAAGGCACGCGCGAATGCCTTGTATTCCGCCTCGGCGATGTGGTGAGGGTCCCGGCCGCCCAGCACCCTTACGTGGACGGTCAGCGCCGCCTGGAAGGACAGCGCCTCGAAGGTGTGGCGCACCAACGACCCCGTGAAGTGGCCGCCGATGAGGTGGTGTTCGAAACCGGCCGGCTCGCCCGTGTGCACGAGGTAGGGCCGCCCACTGATGTCGACCACTGCCTGGGCGAGGGCTTCGTCGAGCGGGACGAGCGCATCCCCGTAGCGGCTGATGCCGGCCTTGTCGCCGAGAGCCTGCCGGATCGCCTGCCCGAGCACGATCGCGACGTCTTCGACCGTGTGGTGTGCGTCGATGTCGGTGTCGCCCGACGCGCGAACCGTGAGGTCGGTGAGCGAGTGCTTCGCGAACGCGGTCAGCATGTGGTCGTAGAACGGCACCGACGTGTCGATGCTGCTGCGCCCCGTGCCGTCGAGGTCGAGCTGGAGCTCGACCGTCGACTCGCTGGTCGATCGGGTGAGCGAGGCGGTGCGGGTCATGACGTCGATCCTAACGACGCCAGCGCATCCAGGAACGCGGTCGTCTCCGCCTCTGTTCCTGCCGTGACGCGGAGGTGGTGCGGGATGCCCACGTCCCTGATGAGGATGCCGCGGTCGTAGAGGGCACCGAACGTCGCCGCCGGGTCCTCGACTCCCCCGAACAGGACGAAGTTCGTCCACGACGGGTGCGGCTGGTAGCCGAGCGCCTCGAGGGTGGCGGAGATGCGGTCGCGCTGCGCGACGATCTCGTCGACCATGCCGAGCATGACCGGCGCGTGACGCAGCGCCGCGAGCGCGGCGGCCTGCGTGATGGCACTCAGGTGGTACGGCAGGCGCACCAGACGCAGAGCGTCCACGACCGCGGGGTCGGCAGCGAGGTAACCCACGCGAGCTCCGGCGAAGGCGAATGCCTTCGACATCGTGCGCGACACGATCAGTCGCTCGCGCCCGGGGAGCAGGGTGATCGCTGATGGCTCGTCGTGAGGCGCGAACTCCTGGTACGCCTCGTCGACCACGACCATCGCCCGGCTCGCGTCGTAGACCGCTGCGATCACGTCAAGTGGCAGCGGCGTGCCCGTCGGGTTGTTCGGGGCGCACAGGAACACCACATCCGGATCGGCTGCTGCGACCTGGTCGGCCGCCGAATCGGCGGTCACCGAGAAGTCGTCTTCGCGCGTTCCCGCGACCCAGGCAGCACCGGTCGCTCGCGTCAGCAGCGGGTACATCGAGTAGGTGGGCGCGAAGCCGAACGCCGTCCTCCCCGGTCCAGCGAAGGCCTGGAGCACGTGCTGAAGCACCTCGTTGGAACCGTTGGCGGCCCACATCTGCTCAGGAAGCAGCCCTTCACCCAGGTAATCCGCGAACGCCTCGCGAAGCGGCAGGAACTCGCGATCGGGGTATCGGTTGACGTCCCGAAGCGCCAATGCGATCGCATCGAGGATGTCGGCGGCGATCTCATCCGGCACGGGATGGGTGTTCTCGTTCACGTTCAGCGCAACCGGAAGCGGTGCCTGAGGCGCACCGTACGGAGTCATTCCGCGCAGATCGTCACGGAGAGGAAGGTCGTCGAGGCGAGCGGTCACCCCTCCCATGGTACGGGCGCGCTTCGCCCGGCGGTCTACGGTGCCGTGTCGTAGCGCGCAGGGATGGCCAGCTCCTGACCAGCCGAGACATCGACACCGTCGAGAGCATTCAGGCGCGCGATGTCGTCAACGACGTCTCGAGGATCGCTCTCCGGTGCCACGCGCTCCGCGATCGCCCAGAGCGATTCACCTGCACTCACGACGACCGTGGAGAACGAGGCAGCGTCGCCGGCGTCATCGCGCGACGCGAGCGCGCTGCCGCCACTGATGACCGCGACCGCCACGCATGCGGCGGCGGGCAGTGCCGCCGCGGCGGCAAGAACGCGACGGCCGCGCACGGTCATGCGCAGGCGGGTGCGGTGGTGCGGCGTGATGCTGATCGCGGTCATCTCTCCTCCTTCTCGGCGAGAGGTTCGCATCGCTGAACTCGGCCGGGAGCCGGCGATGCGAACCTCTCTTCCGAAGCTATCTTCGATCTCGTAAGCTGTCAAGCGGGCCGACCGGTGGACTTCTCTCGAACACGACACGCGGAGCGCTTGCAGACCGTGTCGGACGAGGGCGGATACCGTTTCGATGAGCAGAGCCCATCACCGACCTCCGACATTCGAAGGCCGGTGCCCCTCGGACGACGAGGGGTGAGGAGACAGGAGCACGAGATGACCGAGCCGACGAGCCGCGCGCGACCCCAGACACGGCGGCGCCGCAGCCTCAGCGACAAGCAGCTCGCGATCCTCGAAGTGATCCAGCGATCGATCGCACGGCACGGGTACCCGCCGAGCATGCGTGAGATCGGCGACGCGGTCGGGCTGAAGTCGTTGTCGAGCGTGACGCATCAGCTGAATCAGCTGGAGCTGAGCGGCTACCTGCGCCGCGATGCCGGCAAGACTCGCGCGATGGAGGTCCTCATCGACCTCCCCGGCGCGAGCACGGAAAGCCCCGCCGACGCGGCGCCCCCCGTGGGCGATGCCGCGATGGTCCCCCTCGTCGGGCGCATCGCCGCCGGGGTGCCGATCACCGCCGATCAGCAGATCGACGAGGTCTTCCCGCTGCCGAGGCAGCTGGTCGGCAAGGGCGACCTGTTCATGCTCAAGGTGTCCGGCGAGTCGATGATCGACGCGGCCATCTGCGACGGCGACTGGGTCGTAGTGCGCTCGCAGCCGACGGCCGAGAACGGCGACATCGTCGCCGCGATGCTCGACGGGGAGGCGACCGTCAAGACCTTCCGCCAGCGCGACGGTCACGTGTGGCTGCTGCCGCGGAACTCCGCGTTCGAGCCGATCCTCGGGGACGAGGCCGTCGTGCTCGGCAAAGTCGTGGCGGTGATGCGCGCCGTCTGACGGCCGTCTCCTCAGCCGGCCAGCGCACCGCGCGTGCAACAACTCAGGCTGTGCTGGCGATTCTGGTGCCGTGGCGGCATCCCGATGGTGTCTCAGCCTGAGTCGGGTCCGCAGGAGGCCGAGTAGGACGGAACTCGCACCCCGACGCCTCACCTCGCACGAGGCCAGGATCCAGAGAACGGGCGCCAGAATTCGGGGACGAAGGTGTCCGACCGCTTGAGGGCGTCGGAGAACCTGATCTGGGGCACACGTGCGAACGGGGCGGCGTTCCCGCCACAATGGGGCTGACCCGACAAGAGGGAGCCCTCGCCATGGCCACGACAGACATCACCGATCTCCGCGCGGAGATCGAACGGCTGAAAGCGGAGAACGCCGATCTTCGTTCCCAGGCGTCCTCGGATCTCAGCGGAGAAAGACCTGTCTCAGACCGCGCTGGTCACACCGGATGGTGGCGTGCCCTCATCTCGGCCGTCTGCATCGTGCTCGCCGGCATCCTCGTGCCCGTCTCCGTCCTCGGCACGTGGGCGCGCGCGGAACTCGTGAGCGAGGACGCGTTCGTGCAGACCTTCGGTCCCCTCGCGGACGATCCCGATGTGCAGCAGCTGGTGATCGACCAGGCGTCCACCGCCGTGAACGCGGCCGTCGACGTCGAGGGCATCACGAACGACGTCATCGACGGCGTGCAGAGCCTCGATCTTCCGCCCGCCGCGTCGTCGGCGCTCGACCTCCTCCGGCAGCCCGCCGTCCAGGGCGTGCAGGGCCTCATCGACTCGGCGATCACCGGAGTGGTCCAGTCCGACGCCTTTCCCGAGGTGTGGCGAACGGCTCTCGTCGCCAGCCATCGTGCGCTCGTCGCCGCAGCGACGGGCGACGACTCCACCGCGATCGCGATCGACGACACCGGCGCCCTCGGCATCCAGCTCGGCCCCATCATCGAGGAGCTGAAGTCACGACTGGCCGCGCAGGGTTTCGGCTTCGTCACCTCCATCCCGGCGATCGATCAGACCATCGTCATCGTCCAGGCCGATGGCCTGCTTCTGGTGGGCACCGTCTACAACCTCGCCGTCACAGCGGGCTACTGGATCCCCTTCGTAGCCCTCGGCCTCGCCGCCGTCGGGGTGCTGATCGCGCGCCGACGGTCGACGGCCGTGCTCGGGGTCGGCGTCGCCATCACGATCGGCGCAGGTCTGCTCGCGGTAGCCCTCGCGAGCGCGGGAGCCGTCCTCAGCCTCAACGCACCCGGTCTGGGCATCCCCGCTCGCACTCTGGAGTCGATCTACGACACGGTGATCGGCGCCGTCCGCGATACGGCGGTCGTCCTGACCTTCCTCGGCATCGTCGTCGCCGTGGCGGCGTGGCTGAGCGGCCGTTGGGCGCCGGCGCGGCGCATCCGCTCCGTGGCCGGCTCGCTCACCGCGTCGGCGCGATCGGGACTGCGCAGTCGAGGGCTCGACACGGGCGCCTTCGGGGACGCGATGCATCGCCAGCGCGTGCTCGTGCGCGTCGTCATCCTCGTGCTCGCCGTGCTCGTGCTGTTCGCGCTGCGGCCCCTGACTTTCGGCGACATCGCCCTGGTCATCGTGCTCGCCCTCGCCGTGTGGCTCGTCACCGCCCTGCTCGAGAGATCACCGTCTGATGGCCAGGCGGCCATCGACGCCGACGACGTCCTCGAGGCGGAACCGACGGCCGACGTGGACACGGCGGCCGATGTGGAAAGCGACACGGCGGTCCTTCCCGGCAACGCACCCACACAGCCGTTGCGCTGAGCCCGCAGGGAGGTCACCGCGTCGTACGGTGGGACGGTGACCTCCGAACTCCCCTACGGCTCCTGGCCCTCTCCCATCACCGCCGAGGCGGCCTCCGCGGCGTCGCCCCGGATCGACGGAGCTCGTTTCGTCGGGGAGGACGTGTGGTGGGGCGAGCCCGTTCCGGCCGAAGCCGGTCGCGTCGCCGTACGCCACCGCGGCGACGACGGCGACGTTGAGGATGTGTTGCCCACCCCCTGGAACGCGCGAAGCACCGTGCACGAGTACGGCGGCGGCGCGTGGACCGCCGACGAAGCCGGAACGCTGTTCTTCGTCGAGAAGACGGATCAGCGCGTGTACTCCGTCGTCGACGGGACCGTGCGTCCTCTCACTCCCGTGGCAGGCCACGCGCGCCACGGCGGCCTGGAGTGGCGCGACGGCGTTCTGCTCGCCGTCCGCGAGGAGCACGATCCCGGGCTGACCGTCCCCCGCCGCGCGATCGTCCGCATTCCGGTGGACGGATCAGCCGCGGACGACGACGCCGCGATCGTCGTGCTGGTGAGAGGGAGCGACTTCGTCGCACAGCCCGCGCTCTCCCCCGACGGAACCCACCTCGCGTGGGTGGCCTGGAACCATCCGAACATGCCCTGGGAACGCGCCGAGGTGCGCGTCGGACGCATCGAGGACGGCACTGTAGGCGAATGGACGGCTCCCGTCACCGGCGACCGCTCCGTCCTTCAGCCGCGCTGGCTGGACGAGCAGACCCTGCTGTACCTCGACGACGCGTCCGGTCGGTGGAATCTCATGCGGTGGCGGCTCGGGGACGAGGCCCCGGTCGCTTCGTTCGCCCCCGCCGACGCCGACACCGGAGGCGGACTGTGGGTGCTCGGCCTGTCCTGGTACACCGTTGCGGGTGATCACGTCGTGGCGGTTCGCACGGACGGCGCAGATCACGTGGTGGCGGTCGATCCCGAGACCGGGGCGACCGCGCCGCTGCCGGTCCCTGTCGTCTCGGGGGTCGTGATCGAGGACGCTCGGGGGACGCGGGCGCTCGTCTCCGGCGCGGTGCCCGGAGGTGGGACAGGCGTCTGGAGCGTCGACGCGTCGGACGGGACGATCACCGCGGTGCGCGAATCATCCGCGCCGTGGGCGGACGAATGGACGCCGCGGGCCACGGCTGTCACGGTGGACGGTCCGTCGGGCCCCGTTCACGCGTTCGCGTACCCGCCCACCAACCCGGATGTCACCGCTGCCGACGGTGAACGGCCCCCCTACGTCGTCTTCGTCCACGGTGGCCCCACTTCGCATGTCGGTCCGGTCGCCTCCTCGCGGGCCGCGTACCTCACCAGCCGCGGCATCGGCGTCCTGGATGTGAACTACGGCGGCTCGACCGGGTACGGGCGCGCCTACCGCGAGCGCCTGCGCGGGCAGTGGGGCGTCGTCGACGTGGCCGACGTGGTGGCCGCTGCCCGGGGACTCATCGACGGCGGACTCGCGGACCCGGATCGCGTCGCGATCGCCGGCGGTTCGGCCGGAGGGTGGACGGTGCTCGGTGCCCTGGTCACGGGAGACGTCTTCAGCGCCGGCATCTCCCGCTATGGCGTCGGCGATGCCCGCGCCCTCGCCGAAGACACGCATGACTTCGAAGCCCGCTACCTCGACGGTCTGATCGGGCCGCTGCCGGAGGCCGAGCAGCTCTACATCCAGCGATCCCCGCTGACCCACGCCGAGCGCTTCTCGGCGCCCCTGCTCCTTCTGCAGGGCAGCGAGGACGCGGTCGTGCCTCCCGCCCAGTCCGAAGCCATTCGCGATGCGCTATCGGCGCGCGGCGTGCCGCACGCATACGTGCTGTACGAGGGCGAGGGACACGGATTCCGTCGTGCGGAGACCATCGTCCACGCGCTGGAGTCTGAGTACGCCTTCCTCGGCGCCGTCTTCGGGTTCGACACCCCGGGGGTCGCGCCGATCGAGCTGCAGCGGTGAGCAGCGCCGCCTGCCGACGGTTCGGCGATCGGCCGGTCAGGCGGTGAGGAACGGTGCGAGTCGCGCGCCCAGGATCGCCGGCACATGAGCATGGATGGCGGTGCCGTCCGCGACGTGCTCCTGCGTCAGGATGATGCCCGTCTCGTGCACGGCCGAGACGAGGTCGCCGCGGTCGTACGGCACGAGCACGCGAACCTCGACCGGAGGAAGCGGCAGCATCCGCTCGATCCGGGCACGGATCTCGTCCACGCCCTCGCCGGTCCGCGACGAGGCGAACACCGCATCGGGCTCGAGTCCGCGCAGCACCAGCCGCGTGTCGTCATCGATGAGGTCGGCCTTGTTGAACACGACCAGCTCGGGCAGCTCACGCGCACCGACGTCACCGATCACATCCCGTACCGTCGCGAGCTGCGCGGCGGGGTCCGGATGAGCTCCGTCGACCACGTGCAACACGACGTCGGCCTCACCGACCTCTTCGAGCGTCGAGCGGAAAGCCTCGACGAGCTGATGCGGCAGATTGCGCACGAAGCCGACCGTGTCGGTGAACGTGTAGACGCGCCCGTCGGAGGTCTGGGTGCGCCGCACCGTCGCGTCGAGAGTTGCGAAAAGGGCGTTCTCGACCAGCACGCCAGCGCTCGTCAGGCGGTTGAGAAGACTCGACTTTCCGGCATTGGTGTATCCGGCGATCGCCACCGACGGCACGGTGTGACGGTCTCGCTCGGCCCGTTTGGCGGCCCGTGCGGGGGCGAACGACGCGATCTGGCGACGCAATTGCGCCATGCGGGTGCGGATGCGGCGGCGATCCAGCTCGATCTTGGTCTCACCCGGTCCGCGGGAGCCCATCCCGGCGCCCGCGGCTCCGACCTGACCTCCGGCCTGGCGGCTCATCGAGTCACCCCATCCACGAAGGCGCGGAAGCAGGTACTCGAGCTGCGCCAGCTCGACCTGCGCCTTTCCCTCGCGGCTCTTGGCATGTTGGCTGAAGATGTCGAGGATCACCGTCGTGCGGTCGATGACCTTCACCTTCACGACGTCTTCGAGCGCGCGCCGCTGGCTGGGGGCCAGCTCCGTGTCGGCGATCACCGTGTCGGCGCCGACAGCGGCGACGAGGTCGCGCAGCTCCTCGGCCTTGCCTCGACCCAGGTAGGTCGCGGGGTCGGGATGCGGCCGGCGCTGGAGCACGCCGTCGAGGACGACCGCCCCGGCGGTCTCAGCGAGCGCCGCCAGCTCGCGCAGCGAGTTCTCGGCGTCTTCCTGCTCCCCCTGGGGGTGCACCCCGGCGAGGACGACGTTCTCCAGGCGCAACTGGCGGTACTCGACCTCCGTGACGTCTTCGAGTTCGGTCGACAGCCCCGGGACGCGTCGCAGCGCCGCGCGGTCTTCGCGATCCCATTGGTCGCCATCGTCGTCGCCGCGGCCGGCGGTGCGCACATCCTGCAGCGCCTGCGCTCCCGAGAACACCGTGACACCCGACCGCCCGTTCGCTCGCGCCAGCACGCGTTCGACGGGGTCGAGCGGTGCGTCGTCGGCCCCGTGCGTCGTGGTGGTATCGGTCATCCTCGCCTTTCATCATCGTGGCCGGCGGCATCGCAGCGGCCTCTCGTCACACCCGGGGAGCGCTTTCGCGCGCCGAGCGGGCATCGGTGAATTCTAGCTCCCCCTGAGGCTGTCCGCTCCGCTACGCTCGTGCTCCATGGGGAGCGACCACTACTTCACCGCGACTCCCGCAAGTCCCGAGAACCTCCGCACGATCCGCGTGACCCTGGCGGGCCGCGATGTGGATGTCGTGACCGCCGGCGGGGTGTTCAGCCCAGACCACGTCGACGCCGGAACGGCGGTTCTGCTCGCCAACACGCCGATGCCGCCGCAGGGCGGCCATCTGCTGGACATCGGCTGCGGGTGGGGGCCGATCTCCCTCAGCATGGCCATGGAAGCCCCGCACGCGACGGTCTGGGCCGTCGACGTCAACGAGCGCGCGCTCGATCTGACACGCCGGAACGCCGCATCCCTGGGCCTGGAGAATGTGAACGCCGTTACACCCCAGGATATTCCCGCCGATATCGCGTTCCGGGCGATCCGATCGAATCCGCCGATCAGGGTCGGCAAGGATCAGCTCCACGGGCTGCTCGAGACGTGGATCCCCCGCCTCGACGAGCGCTCCGACGCGCATCTCGTGGTCTCCCGCAACCTCGGATCGGACTCGCTCCAGCGCTGGCTCGCAGCGACGTTCGAACGGGGCTACAGCGTGCACCGGGTGGCCACCGGCCGCGGGTTCCGGGTGATCAAGGTACGGCGGCGCGGCGCGGCGGCGACCGGCGTCATCCCCCTGCCCTGAGGTCCGAAGCACCGGTGGGCACACGTGGGCACGCGTGTGCAGGCGTGGGCACCAACTCAGGCTGAGCCTCGCCCGGCCGCCGTGATTCGGCGGCAACGTGCGGGGCACGCCCTCCTCAGCCTGAGTCAGGGCACGGCGAGCAGACTGAACCAGGGCACCGCAGGCAGCGGGTCAGGGCACGGCGAGCAGCCTGAGTCAGGGCACGGCAGGCAGCGGATCAGGCGAGGGTGATCTCGCCGGTGTAGACGAGGGCGGCCGGACCCGAGAGCAGCACGTGCGAGCCGTCGGCGTGCGGCACGAGGCGCACGCCGAGACGACCGCCGGGGACATCCACGCTCCACTGCTCGGGCGCGCCGGCTCCGGCCCAGTGACGCACGGCGAGGGCGGCGGCGGCGACGCCCGTTCCACAGCTGAGGGTCTCCCCCACGCCCCGCTCGAACACGCGCATCCGGATGCGGCCGACACCGTCGTGGACGAGAGGGTCTTCGGGCACGACGAACTCGACGTTCGCTCCCGCCGGCGGCGCGGGATCGAGGATCGGAGCCACGGTGAGGTCGAGGTCCTGCAGCTCCTCCACCGACGACAGCGCGACGACCACATGGGGGTTGCCGAGGTCGGCATGCTGACCCGGTCGCGGGACGCTCAGCCCGCGGGCACGCACGAGCACGTCGTCGTCCACGACATCCCACCGGCCGAGGTCGACCTCGAATCCGAGGGTGCTGCGCGTCAGGGTCTTCACGCCCGCGCGCGTGCCGATGCGCAGCGGCTCTTCCAGGGACGCCAGGCCGGTGTCGACGAGGTACTTCGCGAACACCCGCGTGCCGTTGCCGCACATCTCGGCCACCGAGCCGTCGGCGTTGCGATAGTCCATGAACCATTCCGCTCCGGAGGCGGCGGCGGTGGCGCCCTCCTCGATCGACGTCGAGCGGATGACGCGCAGCAGGCCGTCTCCTCCGATGCCGAAGCGTCGATCGCACAGGATGGCGACATGGTCGTCGGTGAGATCGAGCGCACCGTCGGGGTCGGCGATCACGACGAAGTCGTTCCCCGTGCCGTGGCCCTTGGTGAACGCGACGGTCTGCGGCATCCTGTCAGTCTACGGGCGCGGCGCCCCGCACGCGTGCGACGGCGTCGCGGGCAGCATCGGGCGCCGGCTCTACCCACGTCAGCGCGTCATAGCGCCGGAACCACGAGACCTGGCGACGGGCGTAGCGCCGCGTGAGGGCCTGGGTCTGCGCGATCGCGTCGCTCTCAGCGATGCGGCCGTCCACCTGCGCGAGCGCCTGGGCGTAGCCGATCGCGCGACGTGCCGTCACCCCGTCTTCGAGGCCACGCGCCCGCAGCCGCTCCGCCTCCGCCACCAGCCCCTCCGCCCACATCGCCTCCACACGGCGATCGAGCCGTTCGACCAGCTCGGCACGGTCGACGTGCACGCCGAGGAGCGTCGTCTCCGGATGCCACAGCGACGGCGTCTCCGGCAGCGCGGCACCGTGGGTGCTCTCGCCCTGCATGACGATCTCCAGCGCCCGGACGACCCGACGACCGTTGCGTGGATCGATGCGCGCGGCGGTGGCGGGGTCGAGCTCACGCAGCCGCGCGAAAAGGATGCCAGCTCCGTACCGGTCGAGGTCGGCCTCCAACTCGGCACGCACGGCGTCGTCGTGGGGCGGAAAACGGAAGTCGAAGACCACGCTCGAGACGTACAGTCCCGATCCGCCGACCAGCACCGCATCCGCACCACGCGCGAAGATGTCGGAGATGGTCTCACGCGCGGTCGGCTGATACCAGGCGACCGCAGCCTCCTGGGTGACATCCAGCACGTCGAAGAGATGATGCGGGATGCCGCGACGCGCCGACTCGGCGAGCTTCGCCGTCCCGATGTCCATGCCGCGATACAGCTGCATGGCATCGGCGTTGACGATCTCCGCCGGGCGCCCCCGTCCGATCAGCTCCTCGGCGAGAGCGAGCGAGAGCGACGTCTTGCCGGTGCCCGTCGCGCCGGCGATCACCCACAGCCGCGCGGCGCTCACCCGCCGATGCGCAGGCTCGGGAGCCCGAGGGAGACCGCCCGGATACCGTCGGCGGCGGACGTCGCCGTCACACCGCACGATTCGGCCTGCGAACGATCCCAGGCATCCCCTGCGCGCGTTCGGCGGATGCGCAGCGGCTGCCCGTCCGGAGCGTCCGCCAGCAGGTGGAACGGCGCGGCATGGGTCACCGTCACCGACACGACATCGCCGGGCCGCGGAGCCTCGGACCCGCGTGGAACCTCGAAGTGCACGAGGCGGTTGTCCTCGGCGCGGCCGGTGAGCCGGTGCGTCTCCGCGTCCTTCTTGCCCTCACCGGTGGAGACGAGGACCTCGAGCTCGCGACCGAGCTGGGCGTGGTTCTCCTCCAGACTGATGCGTTCCTGCAGGGCGACGAGACGCTCGTAGCGCTCCTGCACGATGGCCTTCGGCAGCTGGTCGGGCATGGTCGCCGCGGGCGTGCCCTCACGGATCGAGTACTGGAAGGTGAAGGCCGACGCAAACCTGGACTGCTCGACGACGCGCATCGTGTCCTCGAAGTCCTCGTCGCTCTCCCCCGGGAAGCCGACGATGATGTCGGTGGAGATGGCCGCGTGCGGGATGCGCTCGCGCACACGGTCGAGGATGCCGAGGAACTTCGAACTGCGATACGAGCGTCGCATCGCCTTGAGGATCCGATCGCTTCCGGACTGCAGTGGCATGTGAAGCTGCGGCATGACCTGCGGCGTCTCGGCCATCGCGTCGATGACGTCGTCGGTGAAGGCCGCCGGGTGCGGGCTGGTGAAACGGATCCGCTCGAGGCCCTCGATCTCCCCCGCGGCGCGGAGCAGCTTGCCGAACGCCTGGCGATCCCCGAACTCGACGCCGTAGGAATTGACGTTCTGTCCGAGCAGGGTGACTTCGATGGCCCCGTCGTCGACGAGCATCCGGATCTCGTTCAGGATGTCGCCGGGGCGTCGATCCTTCTCCTTGCCCCGCAGACTCGGCACGATGCAGAAGGTGCAGGTGTTGTTGCACCCGACGGAGATCGACACCCATCCGCTGTGAACGGCGTCACGCTTGGTCGGGAGCGTCGACGGGAAGACGTCGAGGGATTCGAGGATCTCGAGCTCGGCCTCGCCGTTGTGACGAGCTCGCTCGAGCAGATTCGGCAGCGAGCCCATGTTGTGGGTTCCGAAGACGACATCCACCCACGGCGCCTTGTCGATCACCGCCTGCTTGTCCATCTGCGCCATGCAGCCGCCCACGGCGATCTGCATGCCCTCGTGACGATCTTTCCGGGACTTCAGATGCCCGAGCGTGCCGTACAGCTTGCCGGCGGCGTTGTCACGCACCGCGCAGGTGTTGATGACGATCACGTCAGCCTCGTCGCCTTGTTGCGCTTTGACGTACCCAGCGCTCTCGAGGGAGCCGGAGAGACGCTCGGAGTCGTGCACGTTCATCTGGCATCCGAACGTTCGCACCTCGTAGGTGCGGGCTCGACCGTCGGCGGTCGTGGCGGCAGGAGAGGGTGCGATCAGCGTCGGCGCGGAGGAGGGCATGGACATGATCTGCTCAGTCTACGATCGCCCATCGTGACCTGCCGAGCACACGCTCGGCATCAAGCCCCACCAAGGCAACCATGGCACTCCCGGGGCGGCGGCGATCAGGAGAACCTGACGCCTCGCGCGCCACGATGCTCGTCAAGCGCACGCCGCGCGGCCTCCATGGCGACCGAACCGGCGTATCCCCGGCGCGAAAGCTGGCCGACGAGCCGCCGCAGCGCGACGTCCTGTTCGACACGGTCCAGCTGCCGAGCCTTCGTGCGCGCGAACTCGAGCGCGCGATCGCCGTCGTCGTCGGGCAGGCCCGCGAGCGCCGCGTCGACGACGTCACGGGGAATGCGACGCTTCTGCAGCGCCATGGCGATCGCGGTACGCCCCTGACCCTTGCGATCGACGGCGACATGGATCAGGTGCTCGGCGAGCGACGAATCGTCGAGGTAGCCACGGCGACACGCATGGTCGATGATCGACGCAGCGAGACCGTCGTCGAGTTCGTGAGTCGCGAGGAACGCGCGGGCCTCCGCGATCGACAGAGGCTTGCTCCGAAGCTTGCGCAGAAGCTGCTTCTCCGCGGCGTCACGGGCCTCGTCGGCGTCGGCATGACCGACGACCTCGGTTTCGTCGGCTTCTCGAGAAAGACCCAGATCCGACGTCCAGGTGCGATCCCATCCACCGGCCCGGTCGGGCGGAAGCTCATCCGCGGCCGCCGATGCGGCCATACGCGTCGTGTCTGCGCCACTGCCACGCGGGCCGAAGAGGGGCGTGACGGGGGCGAGGCGCTCATCCGCCTCCTCGCCCCCGTCATCGGCGAACCGGACCATCAGGCCGGTCGGCGGGCGGCCAACTCGTCGGCCGAGGCTTCAACGCGGGGCTGGCCGATCCCGAGCTTCTCTTTGATCTTCGTCTCGATGTCCGCCGCGATATCCGCGTTCTTGATCAGGAAGTTCCGGGCGTTCTCCTTGCCCTGGCCGAGCTGCTCACCGTCGTAGGTGTACCAGGCTCCCGACTTCTTGACGATGCCGTGCTCCACACCGAAGTCGATCAGGCTTCCCTCCCGAGAGATACCGACTCCGTAGAGGATGTCGAACTCGGCCTGCTTGAACGGCGGGGCCATCTTGTTCTTGACGATCTTCACCCTCGTGCGGTTTCCGACCGCGTCGGAGCCGTCCTTCAGCGTCTCGATGCGACGGATGTCCAGGCGCACGGAGGCGTAGAACTTCAGCGCTTTTCCACCGGCTGTCGTCTCGGGCGAGCCGAAGAAGACGCCGATCTTCTCACGCAGCTGGTTGATGAAGATCGCGGTGGTCTTGGTGGTGTTGAGCCCACCGGTCAGTTTGCGCAGCGCCTGCGACATCAGGCGCGCCTGCAGACCCACGTGCGAATCGCCCATCTCTCCTTCGATCTCGGCCTTCGGCACGAGAGCCGCGACGGAGTCGATGACGACGAGGTCGATGGCACCGGAACGGATAAGCATGTCGGCGATCTCGAGCGCCTGCTCGCCCGTGTCGGGCTGCGACACGAGGAGCGCATCGATGTCGACGCCGAGTTTCTGCGCGTAGTCGGGGTCGAGGGCGTGCTCCGCGTCGATGAACGCGGCGATCCCGCCGGCGCGTTGGCAGTTCGCGATGGCGTGCAGGGTCAGCGTCGTCTTACCCGACGACTCCGGCCCGTAGATCTCGATGATGCGCCCGCGAGGAAGCCCGCCGACGCCGAGCGCCACGTCGAGCGCGATCGATCCGGTCGGGATGATCTCGACCGGGGCGCGTTCGTCGCTGCCCAGGCGCATGACCGACCCCTTGCCGAACTGGCGGTCGATCTGGGCGAGAGCCGATTCGAGGGCCTTCTCGCGGTCAGCGGGTGATGGCATGGCGTGCTCCTTATGCTCGCAATCCGTCGCCTGTAGGCTGTCGCGCTCCTCTCCGGCGGATCGGATGCTGCGACAAGGCGTGGGTCGTCTCGATGACGTGATCCACGGTAGGAGGGGGCTCCGACATCGCGTCGGAGATCCGGCGCCGGCCGGGGATCACCGGGTCGAAACGGCCCGTGTGCAGCACATTACGCCACGATTCGAACACATCTTCGAGGCGCGCGGCGTGTCGTCAGCGACGAGGTTCGAGTCGGCCGACACCGTGACGTCGCTCCGGCGGAACATCCATCTCGATGCAGAGGGCGATCCACACCTCACGCGGCGGCACGCCGGCATCCAGCGCATCCGTCGCCGTGCGGTCGCCGATCCCCGGGATGACCAGATCGTCGAGGAGCGCACCGCCACGGGGGCCGAACTCATCGTCGACGGCGCGACGGAATTCACTGCGCCGCATGGACTCTCCCGTGAGGGAGGGCGGTCACCGCAGCGTCAGCTCGGCGTCGACGGAAGCGACGAGGTCGTCCGGGACCACGTCGGGGAACGTCTGCAGACCTTCGAGCACGGACAGGCGATCGCCCACCTCGCGCATGATCGTGGAGATCGGCACGTCGAGAGCCTCGGCCAGGGACGCGAGGATCTCGCTCGAGGCCTCCTTCTGGCCGCGCTCCACCTCGCTGAGGTAGCCGAGCGCGACACTGGCGCGACTCGCGACCTGACGGAGGGTCTGCCCCTTCTGCTGACGGAAGTCCCGCAGGACTTCCCCGATCTCCTGACGCACAAGGATCATGTCGGGCCCCTCCTCACTCGTGATTCCGATCGCCGGGTGCACCACAGTACAACACCGTGATGTCCAATCTAATCCCGGCCCCTTTGCATGAGGTGGGAATCACCGAATGTAACCGAAGGGAAACACCAGGCATTCCCGAACACCCTCGGCGAGCGTCGAATTCGGTCAGATCATCGACGTCGCGAGCGCGAGCGCGCGGACGACGCTTTGCCGACGGATCTGATCGCGCTCGCCCTGCAGCGAGAGCTCCTCGACACGGCGGCCGTTCGGCGACGCGACCGCGACATAGACCCGGCCTACGGGAGATTCGCCCTGTCGAGCGGGACCGGCGACGCCCGTCGTGGCCACGCCCACGTCGGCACCGAGCCGTCGACGCACTCCCTCGGCCATCGCGGCCGCCACCTCCGGATGAACCGGACCGTGCGCGGCGAGGAGATCACCGGCGACATCGAGGAGTTCCGCCTTGAGTTCGGTCGCATAGGCCACGACGCCACCGCGCACGACCTCTGATGCTCCCGGCACGGCGGTCAGCTCCGCGCACACCAGCCCGCCGGTGAGCGATTCAGCGGTGGCGAGGGACCACCCCCTCCGCCGCAGCGCCTCGACGAGCGTCGCCGCGTCGTTCATCGGCGGGGTCGGCGCGCTCCGCGCACCTCGGACACCACGTAGTCGACGCCGCTGGCGATCGTGAGGACGAGGGCAATCGCCATCGCGACGCCGTTGACCCAGAAGATCCCGTCGCCGACCACGGTCCACAGCGGCAGCAGAGCGAGCGCCAGCGCGACGCCCTGTGCCACCGTCTTGAGCTTTCCCATCCAGGCGGCGGCGAGAACATGGTCGCTCACGACGACGAAGCGATAGACCGTGATGCCGATCTCGCGGACCAGGATGACGATCGTCACCCACCACGGAAGCTCACCGAGAATCGAGAGCCCCACGAAGGCGAAGCCGGTCAGCACCTTGTCGGCGATGGGGTCGAGCAGCTTGCCGAGATCGGTCACGATGTCGTTCGCCCGCGCGAGGTGTCCGTCCAGACCGTCGGTCGCGATCGCGACGACGAAGAGGACCGCGGCCGCCCAGCGCAGACCACCGTCGGCGCCATCGTCGGCGAGGAGCATCCACAGGAAGACCGGCGCGCAGAGGATGCGCACGATCGTGATGGCATTGGGGAGCTGACGAGGAACGGCCATGGTCATCATTCTCGCCCGGTCAGGCCCCAGGCATCCTCATCCTCATCCACCTGGACCACCGGCTTGCCCTCGTACTGAGCCTCCAGCGGATCGGCCTCGTAGGGGTCAGCCGGCGCAGCGGAGGGCTTGGGGGTCTCTGCGGGTCCGTCCTCGCCCCGCAGGCGCGCGAGCACCCCCGGGAGCTGCTCGTTGGTGACGAGAACATCGCGGGCCTTCGAGCCCTCAGAGGGCCCGACGATCTCCCGTGACTCGAGCAGGTCCATCAGCCTCCCGGCCTTGGCGAAGCCGACACGCAGCTTGCGCTGGAGCATCGAGGTCGAACCGAACTGGGTCGACACGACCAGCTCGGCTGCGGCCAGGAGGAGCTCGAGGTCGTCGCCGATGTCGGCATCGACTTCCTTCTTCTCCACGGCCGCTTCGACGTCCGAGCGGTACTCGGGGCGAGCCTGATTGGTCACGTGCGAGACGACCTTCTCGATCTCGCTCTCGCTGACCCACGCGCCCTGCACACGGAGGGACTTCGAGGCTCCCATCGGCAGGAAGAGCCCGTCGCCCTGGCCGATGAGCCGATCGGCCCCCGGCTGGTCGAGGATGACGCGCGAATCGGTCACGCTCGTGACGGCGAAGGCGAGGCGCGACGGCACGTTGGCCTTGATGAGGCCCGTCACGACATCGACGCTCGGTCGCTGCGTCGCGAGCACGAGGTGGATGCCGCTCGCGCGGGCCAGCTGCGTGATGCGGACGATGGAGTCCTCGACGTCGCGCGGTGCGACCATCATGAGATCGGCGAGCTCATCGACGACGACCAGCAGATAGGGATAGGGCTTCAGCACGCGCTCGCTGCCCTCGGGCAGTTTCACCTCACCGGCGACGACGGCCTTGTTGAAATCGTCGATGTGGCGGAAGCCGAAGGAGGCGAGGTCGTCGTAACGCATGTCCATCTCCTTCACGACCCACTGCAGCGCCTCGGCCGCCTTCTTGGGATTCGTGATGATGGGCGTGATCAGGTGGGGAACCCCGGTGTAGGAGGTCAGCTCGACCCGTTTCGGGTCGATCAGCACCATGCGCACATCGCTGGGCTTCGCACGCATCAGCAGGCTCGTGATCATGGAGTTCACGAAGCTCGACTTGCCCGAGCCGGTGGATCCGGCGACCAGCAGGTGAGGCATCTTCGCGAGGTTGGCCACCACGAAGCCGCCCCCGACGTCCTTGCCGACGCCGATGGTCATCGGATGCGTCGATTGGACGGCCGTCTGCGAACGCAGCACGTCACCGAGGGTGACGATCTCCCGGTCGGTGTTCGGGATCTCGACACCGATCGCTCTCTTGCCCGGGATCGGCGCCAGGATGCGCACCTCGTTCGAGGCGACGGCATAGGCGATGTTGTTGGTGAGCGCGGTGATGCGCTCGACCTTCACGCCCGGCCCGAGCTCGATCTCGTACTGCGTGACGGTCGGGCCGCGCGAGAAGCCGGTGACGGTCGCGTCGACCTTGAACTGTTCGAAAACGCCCGTGATGGCGGCGACGACCGCATCGTTCGCCTCGGACCGCGACTTGTGGGGCGTCCCCTGGGCGAGTGCGGTGACGGACGGCAGGCGATACGGCGCGCTCGGCTGGTCCCGCGGCGCGTCGCCGCCGATGCCGGACAGGCCGGGCAGATCATCATCCGACTCGCTGTCGGCGTCGTCGCGCAGCGACGTCTGCGAGCCCGACGCGGACAGTCCGGCCAGCGACACCGGATCGATGACCTCGGTGACCGCGTCGTCGGCGGGGCGGGGCATCGTCGTCGGCTCCGGTGCCGGCGGCTGGATCGCCTTCTCGAAGCCGCCCTCGGGCGCGCCCGGCGCGAGCAGCTCGGTGAGGTCCTGGGATCCGAGCTCTCCGTCGGCGTCCTTCTCACGGCCGCTCTTGTTCCGCCGCCACCAGGGCACACCATCGTCGGAGCCGTCGCCGTCGCCGTCGGCGGCGTCGCCGTCGTCTGTGAACCGCGGCGATCCCGCCTCGGTGCGCTCGGCGCCGAACATCCACGCATAGAGGTCGCCGAGACGTCGGCCAATGCGGTTCGGCGGGGTCTTGGTCAGGATGAGCACGCTCAGCAGCGTCAGAACGCCGAGCACGATGCATCCGCCGACGTCGGTGAGCAGCATCGCGAGCGGCTCGCCGATCATCCACCCGAAGACGCCGCCGGCGCCGCTCAGGGCCGGGAGCCCCTCACGCGGCTGCGGCCGTCCGCCGGCGATATGGCAGAAACCGGCGATGGTGACCACGAAGAGGCCGAAGCCGATGCCGATACGGCCGTTGTCGTGCACCGAGGACGGGTGGCGGAACATCCACCCCGCGAGGAACACCAGGAGCACCGGCATGACGAACGCGACGCGCCCGACGAGGCCGCCGACGGAGTAGGCGCTGATGGCGGCGCCCGCCTCGGTGCCGATGAAGAACCACTCCACGACCGCACCGATCACCGCGAGGAGGACGAGCAGGAGCGGCAGGCCGTCACGGCGCTGGTCCTTCTCGAGCGTCTCCGGACCGAACGCCCGGAACAGGCCTCCGACCCCGTGGGCGAGTCCCATCCACGCGCGCACGGTCAGAGCCGGCTTGTCCTCGTCTCCCACGTAGCGCGTGGGCGTCGGGTCGGGCTTGCGGGCGCGCGTCGAGGAGCCCTTCCCGGGCGCCCGCCCGCGCGAGGTGGAGGTGGAGCTCTTGGCCATGCGATCCACGGTAGGCGAGGGCGCCGACGTTCCCCGGGAGCGACTCGGCGGTGCACAGGCACCGCGCCGCGCGGGCGATTAGGCTCTGCGGGGAGAGTTTCCCGTCCCGCCCATCGAGAGAGAACGAATGGCATCGCGCAGTCTCGGCCTCCGGTCGCATGTGAACTACCTCGTCTACCGCGTCCGCAACCTCAACGCCGGATCCGTCGTCGAGCGTGCGCGCGAGGTCTCTCGACAGTTCGGCAAGCCCGTCGCGACGGTGGTCGCGGACATGTACTGGCAGGCGGCGTTCCACAAGGTCGGCTTCCAGGACTACGTCGACTACGACTTCGCCATGCTCACCCGCGCCGAGCGCAAGACGTTCATGACGCATCCGATCTCGAACGCGATCTCCCAGAAGTACGACCACCCGGACTACCGGCACCTCTTCCACGACAAGTTCGCGTTCGTGCGCGAGTTCTCCGATCTTCTCGGCCGCGACTGGATGATGCTCGACGCCGGCAACGCCGACGAGCTCGCGGCGTTCATGGCGACGCACCCCACGATCATCACCAAGCGCCAGACCGGCCAGGCGGGCTCGGCCATCACCCGCTACACGATCGACGACGTCGACGACGCTGCGGCCTTCCACCGCGGACTCCTCGAGCGCGGTGAGCTGCTCATCGAGGAGAACATCGTGCAGCACCCCGACCTGGCCGCCGTCTGTCCCGGCACCGTCAACTCGACGCGCATCGCGGCCTTCTTCGACGGTGAGAAGACCCACATCCTCGCCATGGCGCAGAAGTTCGGGCGCGGACAGGCCGCCGACCAGATGGACTTCGGCGGCTTCTACACGATGCTCGACGAGCACGGCAAGGCGATGGGCGACGGATACGACTCGCACGGCCACGTGTGGGAACGACACCCCGACACCGGATTCCCGATCGCCGAGTTCCGCCTGCCGATGCTCGAGGAGGCGCTCGACCTCATCGATCGCGCCGCGCGCGTCGTTCCGCAGGTGCAGTACGTCGGATGGGATGTCGCGATCACCGAGAAGGGTCCCGTGCTCATCGAGGGCAACTGGGGCACGGGTGTCTACGAGATCAAGCCCTCGGTCCTCGGCCGCCGCACCGGTCACCGCCCGCGCTACCGTGAGGTGATCGGCTTTTGACGCCGGCCGGGCTCTCGGTCGAGGTCTCCGACGGGGCCCTCGTCACCGGCGCCCGAGCCGCGGCCGCCGCCGGCATCGTCGTCGACCTCCGTCGCGACGCCTGGGGCCATGGCATCGACGCCGGAGTGCGGGCCCTGCTGGCCGCGGGGGTCGACCGGGCGTGTGTGGAGCCCGCCGACGCCCCCCGCCTGCGAGCGGCCGGGCTCCACGGGGTCGCGCCGCACGGGGATTCCGCGGTCTTCTATGGGCTCTCCGCGGGCGCCGACCCCGCGATGCACGCTTCATCGTGCATCCTCTCGACGAAACCGCTCCGGGCGGGCGAAGGCGTCTCGTACGGGTACACCCACCGTGCAGCCGCCGACACCTGGATCGGGCTCGTCGCCGGCGGCTACGGGCAGGGCGTGGCCCGAGCGCTCGGAAACCGCATCTCGGTCTGCGTCGAGGGCCGGATGTGCCCGGTCGTCGGTCGCATCGCCATGGACGTATGCGTGGTCGACCTCGGGCCCGACGGCTCGTCCGTCGTCCCCGGAGCGCCCGTCTCGCTGTTCGGAGGCGACGGCCCGGCTCGGCGCAGCCTCGACAGCTGGGCCGAGGCGACGGGGTGGACGCGGGCGGAGCTGGCCGGGGTGATCGGCGCGTGCGTGCCGCGACGGAGCGTGGCCTGATGCCCGCGCGCCTCGCGGTCGATCTCGACCGCCTCCGCGAGAATCTGGCCACGGTGCGCCGCACCGTCTCCCCCGCCGAGACGCTCTTCGTGGTCAAGAACGATGCCTACGGGCACGGTCTCGAGCCCGTCGCGGAAGCGGCCTCGGCGGCCGGGATCGACTGGTTCGGATCCTTCGACATCGACAGTGGACTGCGCGTGCGCCGCGTGGTCGGCGGCGGTTCGCGCATCTTCGCGTGGACGACGATCCTCGACGCCGACTCGCTGCAGGGTGCCGCCGACGCCGACCTGGATCTCGGCGTCGGCGACGCCGCCTACCTGGAACGGATCATCGCCGCGGATCGGCACCTGCGTGTGCATCTGAAGGTCGACACCGGCCTGCATCGCAACGGCGTGCGCCCGGAGGAGTGGTCGGATGTCGTCGCACGCGCCGCACGGGCGGAAGCCGACGGACGCATCCGCGTCGTGGGCCTGTGGACCCACATCGCCGAGACCAGTGACGCCGACGACGACGCCTCGCGTGCCCTGTTCCTCGATGCGGTCGCGATCGCTCGCGCGGCCGGCCTCACCCCGGACGTGCGGCACCTTGCGGCGAGCGCGGCCGCGTTCGCCCGTCCGGAGTTCCGCGATGATCTGGTGCGTGTCGGCGCCTTCGGATACGGCATCCGCTCCGCGGGCGGCCCGGATCTGCCGGGCATCTCGCCGGCCGCGACGCTCGTCGCCGACGTGATCGACGTGGCCGGGGACCGGGTGGTGATCGACATCGGATCGCTCGACGGCGTCCCGTCGGCCCTCGGCGGCCGCGTGACCGTCGGCACCGACGCCGGCGCGCGCCGCCTGCTGACGGTCGACGGCGCGACCTCGACCGTCGCCGGATATCCGGGCGCGCGCGTCGAAGACCGCGTGTACATCTTCGGGCAGGGAGCGCACGGCGAGCACAGCGCTACGACCGTCGCGGAATCGATCGACACGGTCGGCGAGGAGCTCCTCGTGCGCCTGCGCCCGGGGCTGGAGCGGTCCTACACCGGGGCGATCACGCCTCGATGACCAGCGGAACGATCATCGGACGACGCCGCAGACGCTGATTGACCCAGCGTCCGATCGTCCGCCGCACCACCTGCGACAGCGCGTGCTGGTCTCGCACTCCCGACTGCGCCGCTTCGGCCAGCGCGGCGGCGATCTTCGGCTTGACGTCTTCGAAGACCTTGTCGTCCTCGGCGAAACCGCGCGCGTGGATCTCCGGACCGCTGATGATCTTGCCCGTCGCGGCATCGACGACGACGATCACGGAGATGAAGCCCTCCTCGCCCAGGATGCGACGGTCCTTCAGGTCGGCGTCGGTGATCTCGCCGACCGACGAGCCGTCGACGTAGACGAAGCCGAGATCGAGCTGACCCACCGCGAGCGCCTCGCCGTCGCGAAGATCGATGACCGTGCCGTTCTCGGCGAGCAGCGTGCGCTCGGCGGGAACGCCCGTGTCCTGGGCGAGTTTGGCGTTGGCCATCAGGTGGCGGTATTCGCCGTGGATCGGCAGGACGTTGCGCGGGCGCAGGATGTTGTAACAGTAGAGCAGCTCGCCTGCCGCTGCGTGGCCGGACACGTGCACCTTGGCATTGCCCTTGTGCACCACGTTGGTGCCGAGCTTGGTGAGACCGTCGATCACGCGGTACACGGCGTTCTCGTTGCCCGGGATGAGGCTGGAGGCGAGGATGACGGTGTCGCCGGGGCCGGGCTCGATCTCGTGATCGAGGTTGGCCATGCGGCTGAGCACGGCCATCGGCTCACCCTGCGAACCGGTCGACATGTAGACGATCCGGTCGTCGGGGAGATCGCGCGCCTTCTTGTAGTCGATGAGCACACCGGAGGGCACCGTGAGATAGCCCAGCTTCTCGGCGATGGTCATGTTGCGCACCATGCTGCGTCCGAGGAGGGCGACGCGCCGGCCGTGGGCGTGGGCGGCATCCAGCACCTGCTGCACGCGGTGCACGTGGCTGGAGAAGCTCGCCACGATCACGCGGCGCGGCGCCTTGCCGATGACCTGGTCGAGGACCGGCCCGATCTCCCGCTCCAGCGGGGTGAACCCGGGCACGTCGGCATTCGTGGAGTCGACCATGAACAGATCGATCCCCTCCTCGCCGATACGTGCGAAGGAGCGCAGGTCGGTCAGGCGCCCGTCGAGCGGGAGCTGGTCCATCTTGAAGTCGCCCGTGGCCAGAACGGTGCCGGCGACCGTGCGGATGGCCACGGCGAGCGCATCCGGGATGGAGTGGTTGACGGCGATGAACTCGAGGTCGAACGGACCCACCTGCTCGCGCTGGCCCTCGGCGACCGTGAGGGTGTAGGGCTTGATGCGGTGCTCTTTGAGCTTCGCCTCGGTCAGCGCGAGGGTGAGCCCGGATCCGATGATCGGGATGTCTCCCTTGAGCTTCAGGAGGTAGGGCACGGCGCCGATGTGGTCTTCGTGGCCGTGGGTGAGCACCACCCCGACGATGTCGTTCAGGCGCGACTTGATCGGCTCGAAATCGGGCAGGATGAGGTCGACACCCGGCTGATGCTCCTCGGGGAACAGCACACCGCAGTCGACGACGAGCAGCTTGCCGTCGATCTCGAAGACGGTCATGTTGCGACCGACCTCCCCGAGACCCCCGAGCGGGATGACGCGGAGCGTGCCCTTCTCGAGTGCGGGCGGCATGGCGACCGACGTGGGAGGGGTCATCGGGTGGTCCCCGAGACCTTCGGGAGCGCTCCGCCGGCGGCGGCGTTGCGGTCGGGGCGGAAGTTGCGGAACTCCGCACCGTCGACTCCGCTCACCAGCGCGAGCTCGTCTTCGATCATGGCCGCCTCCCATTCCTCCGGGCCGACCAGCGGCAGGCGCACGCGAGGGCTGGAGATGCGTCCCAGGCCGTGCAGGATGTACTTCGCCGCGACCGTCCCGGGAACATGCGTCATCACCGCTCGCACGAGAGGCTCGAGGGTCTGATGCTGCGCCGTCGCGGTGGCGAGGTCGCCGGCGTTGACGGCATCGACGATTGTGCGGTAGGGCGCCGGAGCGATGTTGGCGGTGACCCCGATGAGTCCGCTGGCGCCGATCGACAGGTGCGGCAGGACATTGGCGTCGTCGCCCGAGAAGTACATCAGGTCGGTCTGATTGAGCACCCGGCTGACCTCGCTGAAGTCTCCCTTGGCGTCCTTCACGGCGAGGATGTTCGGGTGCTTGGCCACGCGGAGGAGCGTCTCGTAGGCGATCGGCACGCCGGTGCGGCCCGGGATGTCGTAGAGGATGACCGGCAGATCGGTGGCGTCGGCAACGAGCCGGAAGTGGGTCAGAATGCCGGCCTGGGTGGGCTTGTTGTAGTACGGCGTGACGATCATGATGCCGTCGGCACCGGCCTTCTCACTGGCCTTGTACAGCTCGATCGCGTGCGCGGTCTCGTTGGAGCCTCCGCCGGTGATGATCTTGGCTCGACCGGCCGCGACGTCTTTGCCGACCTCCACCAGACGCAGCTTCTCCGCGTCGGTGAGGGTCGAGGTCTCCCCCGTGGTGCCGGTCACGACGACCCCGTCCGCACCGGCGGACACGACGTCATCGATGTGCTTCTCCGTCGCCGGCCAGTCGACCTCTCCGTCGGCCGTCATCGGGGTGATGAGGGCTACGAGCACCTGGCCGAAGGGATTGGCGTCGAGCGTCATGCCTCCAGGCTATCGTCTCGCGGCGTCCGCTCAGCGACCGCGCGTGCCGACGCTCGCGCCGAGCGATGCCGGCAGGAGAGCAGCCACGCGCGCGAGCGCCTGGTAGCGCAACGACGGAATCGAGACCCCGCGTCCCTTCGCGGCGGCGCGCAGTGACGCGGTCACGACCTCGCGCGCGTCCAGCCACATCCACCCGGGCACGCCCTCGCGCCCGGGAGCCAGCCCCATCCGCTCGTGGAAGCCGGTGTGCGTGAAGCCCGGGCACACCGCGGTCACCGTCACGCCACGCGCCGCGTAGGCGGCGTTCGCCCAACGACTGAAGTCCACCAGCCAGCGCTTGCACGCCCCGTAGGTCGACCGCGGCAGATAGGCGGCGACGGATGCGACGTTGACGATGCGGCCGTGACCGCGCGCGAGCATGCCCTCAAGAGCGGCGTGGCACAGACGAAGCGGCGCTTCGACGTGGACGCGCAGATGATCGACCTCGCGTGCGACGTCGTTCGCCGCGAAGTCGAGAGGGAGACCGAAACCGGCGTTGTTGACCAGGAGCTCGACCGGCGCATCGGCGGCCGTGAGCCGCGCGACGACCCGATCCACCTCGTCGGAGACGGCGAGGTCGGCGCTGACCACCTCCACCTTTACGCGGTGGCAGGCACGAATGGCTCCGGCGACCGCGTCGAGCGCCTCGAGATCCCGCGCGACGAGCACGAGGTCGGCGCCGCGCGCCGCGAGCTGGCGCGCGTATTCCGCACCGAGTCCCGAGCTTGCTCCGGTGATCAGCGCCGTGACCATGGTTACGGCGCCACGCGTCCGTTGGCGTTGAACGACGCGTGGGTCAGCGGCATGAGTTCACGCCACTGCGCCTCCATCTGCTCGGCGCACATCTCGATCTCCCGCTGGGGGAACGACGGGAAGTGCGTGCCCTCGACCTTGGTGCGCAACGAGAGGAAATTCATCAGCGCACGGGCGTTCATCGTCACGTACATCGACGAGTAGATGTTCAGCGGGAGCACGATGCGCGCCACCTCGCGGGCGACCCCGGCCTCCAGCATGCGCTGATACGCCTCGAACGCCTGCACACTCGCAGCACGCGTGGCCTCGTCGACCAGGGCGAACTGCTCGTCGTTGCCGGGAAGGAACTCATACGCTCCCGGCCGGCCGACCTGCACCAGGTTGCGCTCGCGAGCAGGCACGTAGAACACCGGCCGAAGCTCGCGGTAGCGTCCGGACTCCTCGTTGTACGACGCGATGCGATGCCGCATGAACTCGCGGAAGACGAAGATGGGCGCCTGCACGTAGAAGGTCATGGAATTGTGCTCGAACGGCGAGCCGTGGCGATCCCTCATCAGGAACTTCACGAGACCCCGGTCACGACCCGAGGCCTCCTCGCCGCTCTGCGCGGACTCGAGCGTCTGCTCACCCTGCGTCGACACGCGTGCCGCGAACAGAACGTCGGAATCCGAGGCGCTCGATCTGACGAGATCGACGGTCATGTCACTGCGGAACTGGATGTCGGCGTCGGTCACCGTGCCACCCTACCCGCGCCGCGCCGGGTCGCCGTGTTACGACGGTGGTCGCGTTCGCACCGGATTCGGCCTCCCGCGGCGCGCGAACGTCTAGCCTTGTCGGTTGTGGACATCCTGGCCTCCCTCCTCGGCGTCGCTGTGCTGATCGCCGTCACCGCCGGCATCGGAATGCTCGTGCGCGCCCGCCAAGGTCGCCTCCGTCGCGGCGTCGCACACGAGGTCATCCAGCCGCGGCGCCTGGGGGCCGACAGCCTCGGCGAGCGCGCGACGCTGCTGCAGTTCAGCACCGAGCTGTGCGCCAAGTGTCCCGGCGTGCACCGCACGCTCTCGCAGATCGCCGAAGCACGCGACGGCGTCCGCCACCTCGACATCGACCTCACTCACCGTCCGGACATCGCCAAGCACTTCCACGTGCTGCAGACGCCGACGACGCTCATCCTGGACGCCCGCGGCGCCGTGCAGTCGCGCGTGGGCGGCGTGCCGAACCGTCACATGCTCGAGCTGGAGCTGGCGCGCCTGACGGGGAGCAGCGCCCATGTCTGACACAGGCATCGACCCGCGCGGCCCTCGTTTCGCCGCCGCCATCACCTCGCTTCTGCTGCTGATCGACGTCTTCCTCGCGTTGAGGGGACTCGCGACGCAGCGAGCCGGCGAATGGTTCGCCTATCAGCCCCTGGCCGCGGCGGCGTTCACGCCCGACGCAGGGTGGGCGATTCAGGAGGCGAGCCTCGCGCAGCGCGCTCTGGACCCGGCGTTCCTCCTGCTGATCGTGATCGCCCTTCTCTTCCTGTGGGGCGTGATCGCGCCGCGCACCGCGCCGTGGAGCGTGCTGTTCCGCCGCGTGATCGCGCCGCGTCTGCCGAAGCCCACCGAACGCGAGGACCCGCGCCCACCGCGCTTCGCCCAGGGCGTCGGCCTCTTCGTCTCGGTCATCGGTCTCGCGCTGCACCTCGCCGGTGTGCCGTGGGCACTGCCCGTTGCCGCATCGCTCGCGTTCGCGGCCGCTTTCCTCAACGCCGTCTTCGGGCTGTGCCTCGGCTGCCAGCTCTACCTCGTGCTCCAGCGGGCGGGCTTCGTGGGGCGCGAGCGCCCCGCGGTCTGACCGACCCGCCGCACGCCAGCTGTCAAGCCGTCGCGGACGGCTGAGCGCCCCGTTAGGCTGACGGCGTCCGCCACCGGCGGATCATCCGTCACCGCCACGAGGAACAGGGGCATCATGACCGTCACGAGCGAAGCGACCACCGCCTGGAAAGGCTCCCTCACCGACGGCGAAGGCACCGTCTCGCTGGTGTCTTCCGGGGCTGCTTCCCTCCCGGTGAACTGGAAGGCGCGCAGCGAGGGATCCACGTCGACCACCACGCCGGAGGAGCTCATCGCCGCCGCGCACGCTTCGTGCTTCAGCATGGCGCTCTCCCACGCACTCGCCGGGAACGGCACCCCTCCGGAATCGGTCGACACGACCGCATCGGTCACGTTCCAGCCCGGCACCGGCATCACCGGCAGCCACCTCAACGTCAACGCGGTCGTGCCCGGACTGGATGCGGACGCGTTCGCCCGCATCGCCGAGGAGGCGAAGACCGGATGCCCCGTGTCACAGGCCCTCGCCGGGATCGACATCACGCTCGAGGCGACGCTTGCCTGATTCTTCACCGGGTCGCATCGTCATCGGGGGCGCGAGCGGACTGATCGGGCGAGCGCTCGTGGACGACCTGCGCGCCGACGGCCACGAGGTCGTCCGCCTCGTGCGTCGCACCGCCACGGCTCCCGACGAGGTGGAATGGCTCACGGACACGCGCCCGCTCGATCCCGACGTGCTCGCCGGCGCTCGCGCCGTGGTCGGCCTCGGCGGCGCGAGCATCGGACGCCTTCCGTGGACGCGGTCGTACCGCAGCACTCTGCTCTGGTCGCGGATCACCCCGACCCGCGCCCTGGCCCGAGCCGTGCGAGAGCTCGGCGACGACGCCCCCGCGTTCCTGTCGGCCTCCGCCGTCGGGTACTACGGAGCGTTTCCGCCGGGCGACGTCGACGAGACGACGCAGCGCGGCGAGGGTTTCCTCGCGGATGTATGCGGCGAGTGGGAGCACGCCGCACTCGGGGCCGGTGATCGCGCGCGCGTGTCGCTGCTGCGCACGGCGCCCGTCGTGCACCCGGAGGGCGTCTTGAAGCCGCTCATGCTCCTGACCCGCCTCGGTCTTTCCGGTCCGATCGGTCGCGGGACGCAGGTGTGGCCGTGGATATCACTGCAGGACGAGGTGCGCGCCATCCGCCACATCCTCGACACCGGGATTCTCGGCCCGGTCAACCTCACGGGGCCGACCCGAGCGACCGCGAACGATCTGGGCTTCGCCCTGGCGGTGCGTATGAATCGCCCGTATCTGCTCCGGGCACCCGCCTGGGCGCTGCGCGCCGCACTCGGCCGCGATGCTGTGGAGGCGCTGCTCACAACCGATGCGAACGTCGTTCCGGCCGCTCTGGAGGCATCCGGCTTCTCCTTCACCCATTCGACGGTCGAAGCCGCTGTCGCAGCCGCGCTGGCGGAGGCTGATTAGCGCCGACTGTCCGCCTCGAGCGTGATGGCCCGTCGCACAGCCTCCCTGGCGCGCCGCCGGTCCCCCGACGCGTCATAAGCCAGTCCGAGGCGATACCACGCGCGCCAGTCGTCCGGGCTGGCCGTCACCTCGTCCCGATATCGCGGGAAGACGGCGTCGGCATCCTCGCGCAGCACACGACCGCTCGGTCGCACCCCCACCGCATCCTCGGGGAGGTCGTGTTCGGCTTCGAGCCGCAGACCGAGCTGCTGGGCACGCCATCCGAACCACAGTTCGCGTCCGAGCGCCCACACCGCCACCACGGGCAGCACGATCAGCGCCACGCCCATCGTGATGCCGACGGGATCGCCGGTGCCGAGCAGCAGCACCGCGCGCCATCCCACGAGCGCGATGTAGAGCGCCAGCAGGACCGCCATGACGACGACCCCGATCTTGACGCTCATGCTCCGGTTGTGCGCGCCACCTGGCCGGGCACTCCACCCTCGTCGACCGGGGGCCCGCCACCGGAATGCGGGGTGCGGATGCCGATGTCGAGGAAGCTGTCGAGGCCGATCACGACGCCCCGGCTCACGATCGCGTTCCGAAGGGCCAGGCGGATGCCGGGGGCATAGGCGCGTGCCGGCTCGATCGTGTCGTGGGTGATCGTCAGCGACTCCCCCGGGCCCGAGAGCACGACGTCCTGCTTGGCCACCACACCCGGGCGACGCAGCGAGTGGATCGGGACGCTCGCCACCCGCTGCCCGCGAGCGCGCTGATCGACGTGCGGGGACTCGACCGGGCCCACCGCACTCCGCGCCGCCGCGACGAGCTCGGCCGTGCGCACGGCGGTGCCGCTCGGAGAGTCGACCTTGGACTCCCGGTGCGCCTCGACGATCTCGATCGAGGGGAAGAAGGGTGCCGCGGCGCTGGCGATAGCCGACCCGATGACGGAGCCGAGCGAGAAGTTGGGAATGAACACGGCGCCGGTGCCGGCCGCATCCACCAGGGGCCGCACGAGGGCGATGCGCTCGGCTGACCACCCCGACGTGCCCACGAGCACGTTGATCCCGCGCTCGACGGCCCCGCGCACCACGTCGATCGACACCGCCGGGGTGGACGCATCGACGACGAGGTCGGCGCCGTCGATCTCGTCGATCTCGGAGCGGGAGGTGAGCACGGCGTGCTCGACATACGCGTCGTCGGCGTTCACGATGTCGCGGATGATGCCGCCCAGCTTGCCGGTCCCGCCCACGATGGCCACGCGCGTCGTCATGTCTCCACCGTAGCCCGCCCGCACCTCCCGGGCGCGCACGCGCACCGACTACTCTTCAGGGATGCTCCGCATCACCGCCGAACCGGTCGACTCCGAGGTGTCGCGCATGCTGCTCTCGGAATACTTCGACGCGCGCGCGGCATCCTTCCCGTCTCGCACCTACACCCGCTCGTCGCCGGACGCCGCGATGTTCACGGCGCCGGCGGGTGTCTTCGTCGTGGCCGCGGACGAGGACCACCCGGTCGGCTGCGGCGGCATCCGCCGGCTCGAAGAGCAGGGCGACGCGATGCGCTACGAGGTCAAGCATCTCTACCTCCGTCCCGAGACGCGGGGCCGAGGGTGGGGCCGGGCGCTGATGGAGGATCTCGAGCGTCGCGCACGTGCGTTCGGCGCAGACGAGCTGGTCCTCGATACCCATCACACCCTGGATGCCGCCGCCGGGCTCTACGCCGCCACCGGGTTCTCCGCCATCCCGGCCTACAACGACAACCCGAACGCGACGCGCTGGTACGGCAAGGCGTTGTCCTGACGGCGAGCCGCCCCGCGCCGGTCAGACGGGATGGGTCTCGGGGAGGCCGGTGCGCAGCTCGACCGGAAGGTGGGCGAGGTCGTTGTGTGTCAGCAGCATCCACGGGCGGCCCTGCTTCTGAGCGATCACCGTCAGACCGCAATGGGCCTGATTGAGGGTCATCCACTTCCACTCCGGAGCCTGCAGGATCTCGCGCACGAACCACGCGATGACGGTGTTGTGCGTGATGATCAGCTCGTGGACGTCGCCGCTTCGACGGCGAAGGAATTCACTCACGGCGTCCGCCATCTGGGCTCGCCCGGCGTCGATCTCCGCGTCGGTCACGCCGCCGAAGAAGGGTTCGAAGACCGCGGGCGTGTCGGGCGTCATGCCCGTCGGTACGCAGTCGAACAGGAGGGCCGAGGGCTGCGGCGACAGCGAAGGCATGCGCTCGGCGAACGCACGCGCGGTCTCACTCGCACGCTCGAGGGGCGAATGCCACACGCTGTCGAACGGCACTCCCGAGAGCCGGTCCGCGAGGGCCGCTGCCTGTCGACGACCGCGCGGTGACAGCGGTCCGTCGACCAGTCCGTGCTCGGCATCCTGGTGCTCGCCATGTCGCACGAGGTAGATGTAGTGCGTCACGTCACTCGCTCCATCGGGATGTCATCGGGCGCCCCTTCGGGCGCCCTTCCACCCTATGTCACGGCCTCTTCGCCCTCGCCCGCCGGGCGGCGCGTCGGCGATGCCGATCCTCAATCGGCGGCGCGGGCGATCTCTGCCAACTGGGCCCGGCTGAGATGCACGCCGACGCCCTGCATGAGCTCCTCGACGTGCTGCGCCGCATACGCGTTGACGATCGGCGCGCTCACCAGCTTCTGCGCGAGCAGCCACGCGACGGCCACGGCGGCATCCGGAACGCCCAGCTCCGCCCCCACCACGTCGAGCGCGCGGAGCGTGCGCGTTCCACGACGGTTCAGACTCGCCGCCAGCTGCGCACCGCGCACCGACAGCGCCCCCTTGGACCGGGTGCGGTGACGACCGGCGAGGAATCCGTGCTCGAGCGCGTGAGACGGCGTGACCGCCAATTGCTGCGCCCCGGCGATCAGCCGCAGGTCCTCGTCGAACTCGTGGCGGCGGAGGATGTTGAAGGGCACGTCGAGCACGTTCAGCCGTGGGAAGCCGGCGGACGCGAGGATGCGCGCCTCGATGAGCTGCGTCGCGGTGTAGCCGATCGCGCCGAGCGCTCGCGCCTTGCCGGTGTCGACGAGCCACTCGGCGGTCGCCAGCGTGTCTTCGAGCGCGGTGGCCGAGTCGGCGGTCGCGTCGAGGTAGATCAGATCGATGCGGTCGGTGCGCAGTCGGCCGAGCGAGGACTCCACCGCGCGGACGAGGTCGACCGGCCCGAGCCCGGGATTGTCGGGATGGCCGCCGATGCGGACCGCCAGCACCATGTCGTCACGCAGGCCGCGGGAGTGCATCCACTGGCCGATGATGTGCTCGCTGCGTCCTCCGGAGAAACTGTCGGCCGTGTGCACGGCGTTCCCGCCGAGCTCCGCGTACGCATCGAGGATGTCGTGGCTGGACTCGAGATCGACGTTCCACCCGAACTCGGATCCGCCGAGAATGAGCGGGAAGATCTCGAGACCGGTCTCACCGAGCCTCTCCCGGAGCCCGGTCGCGACCCCCGGTCCCTGCACCGGGATCGGCGCGGACGGGTGGTGTCCGCGGGATGTGTGGGAGCCGGCGGCCATCGCCGCAGCGTTTCCCCCGAAACCCGCGTTCGCTCCGATCACCGACATCCCACACCCCCTCGCGAATCTCGAGGCGGGCACCCGCCCCTCGCACCCCCCGGCACGTGATTCGAGGGTACGGCAGCGGCGCGCAGGATCGTTGCTCCCAGGCGACGTGGCGGTGAACTATACATAACGCTTTCATCACGGTCAATGGCGAATGCCCGCCCCCGGATGGGGACGGGCATTCGCTGCGGGAAGCGGATCAGCCTTCGGCAGGAGCCTCCGGGCCGGGGTTGGCCGCAGCGCGGCCTTCCTGGTCGGCGTCCTCGAGAACCGGCTCGAGCGACAGCTTGCCGCGGTCGTCGACCTTGGTGATGCGCACGAGGAGCTTCTGCCCCACCGACACGACATCCTCGACGTTCTCCACGCGCTTGCCCCCGGCGAGCTTGCGGACCTCGCTGACGTGCAGCAGGCCGTCCTTGCCGGGCAGAAGCGAGATGAACGCACCGAAGGTCGCGATCTTCACGACCGTACCCAGGAACTGGTCGCCCACCTCGGGGTTGGTCGGGTTGGCGATCGCGTTCACCTGTGCACGCGCGGCTTCGGCCGACGGACCGTCGGTCGCGCCGATGTAGACGGTGCCGTCCTCCTCGATCGAGATCTGTGCGCCCGTCTCGTCCTGGATCGAGTTGATCGTCTTGCCCTTGGGGCCGATCAGCTCACCGATCTTGTCGACCGGGATCTGCACGCTGATGACGCGCGGCGCCGTCGGTGCCATCTCGTCGGGAGCGTCGATCGCGCTGTTCAGCACGTTCAGGATCGTCAGACGCGCATCCTTCGCCTGGGTGAGCGCCGCCGAGAGCACCGACGACGGGATGCCGTCGAGCTTCGTGTCGAGCTGGATGGCCGTGACGAACTCGCTCGTTCCGGCGACCTTGAAGTCCATGTCACCGAGAGCGTCTTCGGCACCGAGGATGTCGGTCAGCGCGGCGTAGCGCGTCTGGCCGTCGACCTCGTCGGAGACGAGACCCATTGCGATGCCGGCGACGGGCGCGCGCAGCGGCACGCCCGCGTTCAGCAGCGAAAGCGTCGAGGCGCAGACCGAACCCATCGACGTCGAGCCGTTCGAGCCGAGCGCCTCGGACACCTGACGGATCGCGTATGGGAAGTCCTCCCGGCTGGGCAGCACGGGCACGAGTGCGCGCTCGGCCAAGAAGCCGTGGCCGATCTCGCGACGCTTCGGGCTGCCGACACGGCCGGTCTCGCCCGTCGAATACGGCGGGAAGTTGTAGTGGTGCATGTAGCGCTTGCTGGTCGTGGGCGACAGCGAGTCGATCTGCTGCTCCATCTTCAGCATGTTCAGCGTGGTGACGCCCAGGATCTGGGTCTCGCCGCGCTGGAAGATCGCCGAACCGTGCACGCGCGGGATGACCTGCACCTCGGCGTCGAGCGGGCGGATATCGGCCAGTCCGCGACCGTCGATGCGCACACCCTCGGTCAGGATCCGGCTGCGGACGATCAACTTGGTGACCGACTTGTACGCGGCGGAGAACTCCTGCGGCGCGGTGGCCGGAAGCTCGCCCGACTCGGTCGCGGCGATCAGCTCGGCCTTGACGCGGTCCTTGATGGCGTCGTCGGCGTTCTGGCGCTCCTGCTTGTCGGCGATCTGGTAGATCCCGACGAGCTCGTCGTACGCACGGGCAGCGACGAAGTCGTAGGTCTCCTGGGCGTATGCCGGGAAGACCGGGTACTCCTGGATCTCCTTGGCCGCGGTGGCGGCGACCTGGCTCTGCGCCTGGACCAGCTGGGTGATGAACGGCTTCGCCGCCTCGAGCCCGGCTGCGACGACCTCCTCCGACGGCTTGGTCGCGCCGCCGCGGATGAGGTTCCAGCTGTGCTCGGTGGCCTCGGCCTCGACCATCATGATGGCCACTTCGCCGTCGGGCAGCACCCGGCCGGCGACGATGAGGTCGAACACGGCCTCGTCGAGCTGCTCTGCCTTCGGGAAGGCGACCCACTGGTCGGCGTTGTCGCCCTGGCCCGGGATGAGCGCCAGGCGCACACCCGCGATCGGCCCGGAGAACGGCAGACCCGAGATCTGAGTGGACAGCGATGCGGCGTTGATCGCGAGGGCGTCGTAGAACTCCCCCGGCGCGATCGAGAGCACGGTCACCACGATCTGGACCTCGTTGCGCAGACCCGAGACGAACGACGGGCGAAGCGGCCGGTCGATGAGGCGGCACACGAGGATCGCCTCGGTCGAGGGGCGTCCCTCACGACGGAAGAACGAGCCGGGGATCTTGCCGGCCGCGTAGGAGCGCTCTTCGACGTCGACGGTCAGCGGGAAGAAGTCGAAGCCTTCGCGCGGGTGCTTGCCCGCGCTGGTGGCCGACAGGAGCATGGTCTCGTCGTCCAGGTAGGCGGCGACGGAACCCTGCGCCTGCTGGGCGAGGCGCCCGGTCTCGAACCGGACGGTGCGAGTGCCGAAGCGGCCGTTGTCGAGAACGGCTTCGGCGGCGGTGATTTCAGGACCTTCCAAGAGGTCTCTCCTTCTTTGTTTAGACTCGCGGGCGCGTTTCGCCGGCGAGATCGTGCGAAGGAGCAGGAACAGGCAGATCTCAGCGCGCGGCGACGCCGCGTTCGCGCCAGCACTGGTCACCAGTCGAAGATCACCGATCGCCTGATCGGGAACCCACCACAGGGGACCAGCTTCCTGCCGGCCTGCTCCGTGAGCTCATATGGAATTGAGCGGCTGCCACGGGGGCAACCTCGACGAGCCTACCAGCGCGCCGGCGTGCGACCTAGGAACGCCCGGACAGCGCCAGCGTTCGGCGAGCCGCGTCGACCAGCGCGGCGCCGTACGCCGGCCCGTGGCCCACTGCGTGCACGGCCAGCGGATGAAGCTGGTGAACCGGGATGCGCTGGACCCATCCCTCCCGGAGCGGGTGGGTGAGCCGGTAGCCCTCGATCACCTCCTGAAGGTGGGAGCAGCCGAAGAGCTCGAGCATCGCCAGATCGGTCTCACGATGGCCCCCGTGAGCGGCCGGATCGATGAGCACGACCCCGTCGGGCGAGAACAGCACGTTGCCGTTCCAGAGGTCGCCGTGCAGACGAGACGGCGGATCGTCGTCGTCGAACACACCGTCGGCGATCACCGCGCACGCCCGCTCGACGAGCGGCACGTCGTCCGCGGCGAGGTTGCCCGCGTCGACCGCGGGGCGGAGGAACACCTCGACGCGGTCTCGGGCGTAGAACGCACCCCAGCTGCGCTCGGCGGACGCGGGCTGGGCGAGCCGGCCGATGTAGAGCGGACCGTCCCACCCGTTCGGCGGCGCGCCGAAGGCGGCAGCTCCGGCGTCGTGCGTGCGGGCGAGAGCTCTGCCGAAGGCCCGGGCCGCATCACGGTCGGCAGGCGCGGTGGCGACGCGCTCGAGACGGATGCGCCCTGCGGCGACCTCGATCACCCTGGCGACGCGTGCTCCGCCCCGTTCCTCTGCCTCGCCCAGCCAGCGGAGCCCCGCCGCCTCGGCCTCGAAGAATCGCGCCGGCGCATCCGCCTTCTCCTTGACGACCTCTCGCATTCGACCATGCAATCACAGCCGCTCCGGCGAGAGGCCGCCGCTGTCAGCCGGGTCAGGGGGCGGGCTGGCGGTCGCGCGCGCCGGTGCCGCCGCGGCCGATGTCGACGAGGCCCGAGTGCTTGGCCAGCAGGCCGTCGCCGGCCGTGCGGCCGCGCAGCCGACGCCAGATCCAGGGCAGCGCGTCGCGTCGGAACCAGGTGCCGGTGAGCACCGGGTCGTTGTCGGCGTGCAGGGCCGCATCCAGACCGCCGAGGGTCTCGGCGTCGGGAACCCCGAGCGCGTCGGCGGCACGATACGCGACGAAGCGGTGCCCCCGGCTGCGCAGGTGGACCTTGTCGGCGGCCCACATCTCCAGGTCGCCGATCGCGGGGAGCGCTTCGAGGTCGAGCAGGATCGCTCCGGTCTCCTCGGCGATGCGCCGGAGCTCCGAGTTGAAGGCGGCGAAGCGCTTGGCGAAGAGCAGCGCGACGCGACGGCGAGGAAGGAACGGCGTGACCAGCAGAACGTCGGCGCCGGCCGTGCGAAGGGCGCGCACCGCCACCTCCACCTCACGGGCGAGGCCGACGGGGTGCCCCTTCCGCGCGACCAGGTCGTTGGACCCCATGAGGATCGAGACGAGGTCCGGCTTCATCGCGAGCGCCTGCGGCAGCTGCTCCTCGGTCAGATGACGCACCCGACGGCTTCGGACAGCGAGGTTGGCGTAGTGGAAGGGACCCGCCCCTCCCCCTGCGTAGGCCAGCAGCTCGGCGAGGCGATCGGCCCACCCGCGGTACTCGCCGGCGGCCATGCGCGAGGAGTCGCACAGGCCCTCGGTGAGCGAGTCGCCGAGCGCGACGAAGCGCTGCCACCTCGGCGCGGCACGGGTCTCGAGCGGGGCCCACGGCCGCATAGCCGCTCGCGCGAGCAACGCGTCGTCGATGCGACGAAGGCGCCGCGCATCCTCGTAGTGTGCTTCGAGGCGTCCGACCATCGCCTCCCACGACCGCTCGCGCACCGACTCGTGGGCGGCAGCGGCGAAGGCCAGACGCTTGGAATCGTCGCCGGTGAGGTCCGACACGCGCGTGCGCAGGTCGTCGAGATCACCGGGTCGATACAGCCAGCCGTCGATGCTCGAGCGGACGAGGTCCACGGGTCCTCCCACGCCGGTCGCGACGACCGGAACGCCGCTGGCGAGTGCCTCCTGGATGGTCTGCCCGAAGGTCTCGCTCTCGCCCGGGTGCACGAAGACGTCGAAGCTCGCGAGCGCCTCACCGAGCGCGTCACCCGTGAGATGCCCGGTGAACACCGCTCCCGGCAGCGCCCGCTCGAGAGCGGGTCGCGAGGGTCCGTCGCCGACGATGACGAGGCGTACACCGGGGAGGTCGGCGAGCGCACGCAGGTCCTCGACCTGCTTCTCGGGCGCGAGACGCCCGACATAACCGACAATCGTCTTGCCGGGTGCGACGCGCTCCCGCCACGGATCGCTTCGCCGGGCAGGGCTGAAGCGATCCGTGTCCACGCCGCGCCCCCACCGTCGAACCCTGTCGACCCCGAGGCCGGCCAGCTGCGTCATCGACGACGTCGACGGCGCGAGGTTGAGCGTGGCCCGCCGGTGCAGGCGCGTGATGTGCGCGGCCACGAGGGACGTCGCGTGGGGAAGACCGTACCGCTGTGCGTAGGCGATCACGTCGGTCTGGTACACGGCGACCGTCGGGATCTTCAAGGCGTCGGCCGCGGCGATGCCCTGCCAGCCGAGGACGAACGGGGAAGCGAGGTGGACGACATCGGGATCGAACTCGCGCAGCAGTGCGGCCAGTGTCGCTGCTCGAGCGAAGACCACGCGCACGTCGGGATAGGAGGGCAGGGGGACCGAGCGCATGAGCGCCGTGCGGGCGCCGTGCAGGTCGGCGTCGACCTCGCCGGCCTTCGGAGCGGTGACCAGCGTCTCATGTCCGTGGTCGGACAGGTGGCGCAGGACGTGGAGGACAGACCCGGTCACACCGTTCATGTGCGGGAGGAAGGATTCCGCAAGGATCGCGACTCTCACGACTCCAGGGTGAGGCTCGCAGCCCGCGACATGAGACGTTCCCCGCGGTCGTCGCCGACTGTTCACCCGATGCACCTCGGCATGTCACCCGGCCGTCGGCGTTCCGTCGCCGTTCACCGGCGCCTGGTAGTTCTTCGCGCATGCTCGACGACATGCTGACGTCCCTCGCCGCGAGCCCGTGGGCTCTGCCGCTGCTGTTCGCGGTGGTCATCGGCGACGCGTTCCTCGTGATCGTCCCCGGTGAGGCGTCGGTGACCGCGTTCGGAGCGCTGGGAGTCTCGACCGGGCAGCCGCCGGTGTTCGCCGTCGTGCTCGTCGCCGCGGCTGCGGCATTCGCCGGCGACGCCATCCTGTATGCGGTCGGCCGCTTCTCCACCATCGAGCGTCGCCGATGGATGCAGACGCCCCGCGTGCGCTCGGCGATGTCGTGGGCTCACGCACGCCTCGACCGCAGCATGGCGGTGATCGTCTTCACCGCACGATTCATCCCCTTCGCTCGCCTCGCGGTGAACCTCACCGCGGGCGCCACCCGCGTGTCCGCGCCGCGGTTTCTCACGGTGGCGGCGATCGCTGCCACCGGCTGGGCGTCGTATCAGGCGTTCGTCGGCGCCGTGGTGGCGCTGCTGGTGCCGGGGGGACCCGTGATCGCGGTCGTCGTGTCCGTCGCGATCGCGCTCGCCCTCGGCGTCGCCGTCGATGTCATCCTGGCGGCGCGACGGCGAGCGGCGCCGTGATGAACCTCACTCGCCGGCGAGACCTCCCAGGAGGTGACCGAAGGAGCGTCCTTCACCGAGGTAGGTCGCCGGGTCGAACGGATCGGCCGAGCGAGCGACCGGTCGCGACGCGATGGCCTCGGCGAACTCCGTGGCCCCTCGGGTGATCCGACTCGACAGGGACGCCGCGTTCCCGTCTGCTCCGCCCCAGTCCCCCGATGCGGCGAACACGCCGGTCGACACGGGCTGGGTGTGCAGGTACGCGAACACGGGTCGGATGGCGTAGTCGATCGCGAGGGAATGGCGCGGCGTGCCGGCATTGGCTCCGATCAGCACGGGCTTGCCCGTGAGCGAGTCCGGGTCGAGCACATCGATGAACGATTTGAACAGGCCGGAGTAGCTGGTGGAGAAGATCGGGGTCACGGCGATGAGCGCATCGGCCGACACGACCGCGTTGATCATCGCCTCGAGCTTCGGAGGCGCGAAGCCGGTCAGCAGGTTGTCCGTGATGTCGTGGGCGTGGTCTCGCAGCTCGAACGTGTCGACGTCGACGGGGATCTCCCGCGAGCGCAGCTGCTCCACCGTCGCGCGTGCCAGGCGATCGGCGAGCATGCGGGTCGAGGACGGGTTGGACAGGCCGGCGGAGACGACGGCGATGCGGCGCGGGAGGGTGTCGGTCATCTCACGCCCCCTGTCGTGCCGCAGCGGCGCCGAAGGACGAGCCCGCCGCCGCGGGGACGTCCCGGTAGGGGCTCGGGCCCGAGAGGTTGTCGCCCCGGTTCGCGCGAGGCCGGGCCTCGCGGGCTCCCCCGGCCGCGGCGACGCGTGCCGCGTGCGTGGGAGCGTCGGGCACGGCGGCGGGTCGGTTCTCGGCCAGTTCCCGGCGCAGGACGGGCACGACCTCCCCGCCGAGGATGTCAAGCTGCTCGAGCACCGTCTTCAGGGGCAGACCCGCGTGATCCATGAGGAACAGCTGGCGCTGGTAGTCGCCGTAGTGTTCGCGCATGCTCGCGTACCGGTCGATGACCTGCTGCGGCGACCCGACGGTCAGCGGCGTCATCTGGCTGAAGTCCTCGAGCGAGGGACCGTGCCCGTAGACGGGGGCGTTGTCGAAGTACGGGCGGAACTCGCGCACGGCATCCTGGGAGTTGCTGCGCATGAACACCTGGCCGCCGAGCCCGACGATGGCCTGCTCGGGGCTGCCGTGGCCGTAGTGGGCGTACCGCTGACGGTAGAGCGCGATGAGCCGCTGATAGTGCTCCTTCGGCCAGAAGATGTTGTTGGCGAAGAACCCGTCACCGTAGTAGGCGGCCTGTTCGGCGATCTCCGGCGTGCGGATCGACCCGTGCCACACGAACGGCGCGACGCCGTCCAGCGGTCGGGGGGTGGAGGTGAAGCCCTGCAGCGGCGTGCGGAACTGACCTTCCCAGTCCACGACGTCTTCGCGCCAGAGCTTGTGCAGCAGCGCGTAGTTCTCGATCGCGAGCGGGAGTCCCTGGCGGATGTCCTTGCCGAACCACGGATAGACCGGCCCGGTGTTCCCGCGGCCGAGCATCACGTCGGCGCGGCCGCCCGAGACATGCTGCAGCATGGCGAAGTCCTCGGCGATCTTGACCGGGTCGTTCGTCGTGATGAGGGTCGTCGCGGTCGAGAGCACGAGGCGCTCGGTCTGCGCCGCGATGTAGGCGAGGGCCGTCGTCGGCGACGACGACCAGAACGGCGGGTTGTGATGCTCGCCCAGCGCGAAGACGTCGAGCCCGACGTCTTCGGCGTGACGGGCGATCGTCAGTGTCGCGCGGATCCGCTCCGCCTCGCTGGGGGTCCGACCGGTCGTCGGGTCCTCGGTGATGTCGCTCACCGTGAAGATGCCGAACTGCATTCCAGGCCACGTGGTGTCGTCCACGATCTCTCCGATCCTCCGGATGCGGGTGGCATCCGATCTATGCAAGTGAATGTACCTTGTGGAACGCCGTACGCTCCAGGGTATTCCCGGCGATAGGGTGTCCTTCTCGACATGAGCGCTGCCACCACTCCCCCGCCACCCGCGACCGGATCCGTCCGAACGTCCTCGGGCAAACGCCGCGTCCCCTTCTGGGACAACGCGCGGTTCGCATGCATCGTGCTGGTCGTGCTCGGCCACGCGATCCAGCGCCTCACCTACGACTCCGACATCGCACTGGGCCTGTATCTGCTCGTCTACGCCTTCCACATGCCGGCGTTCGCGCTCATCTCGGGATACTTCTCGAAGTCCGACCCTCCCGGCAGGCGCCAGATGGTGCGCGTCCTCACCGACATCGTGCTGCCGTATCTCGTCTTCGAGGGCCTGTGGACGATCACCAAGCTGCTCGTCGAAGGGCAGGCGAACCCCAACATCACGCAGCCGTCGTGGACGCTCTGGTTCCTCCTGGCACTCGCGATCTTCCGGCTCGTGCTTCCCTACCTCGCCCTCCTGCGCTGGCCGCTGCTGTGGACGATGGTCATCAGCATCGGCGTGGGATATGTGCCGAACATCGACTCGACCTTCTCGCTGTCACGCACTCTCGGCCTGCTCCCCTTCTTCACCCTCGGATGGTGGGTGCACGAACGGGGTCTGGTCGAGCGCTTCGCACTGCTGCGCGTGCGGTGGTGGGTCACCGCCGCTTCGGTGGCCGCCTTCGCGGTCGCGGGATGGGCGGCCTGGTACTTCTTGGACATCTGGCAGGCGATGGAGCTGCGCCAGTGGCTGTTCTACGACGACGATTACGCCTCCATCGGCGAAACCGGGTGGTGGGCGGGCGGCGTGCGCCTTCTGCTGATGGTCGTCGCGCTCATCCTCAGCCTCGCCTTCTTCGCGCTCATCCCGCGCGACGGCCACTGGTGGACGCACTTCGGCCAGTACACGATGTACGTGTACCTCCTGCACTCCTTCGTGCTCTACCCGTTCCGGGAATCGGGCGTCCTGCGGGGCCTCGACCCGACATGGCTGTGGCTCCCCATCGTCATCGTCGCATCGGTGCTCATCTCCCTGGGCTTGGCGACCTCTCCCGTACGAAAGGTGTTCCGCCCCCTGGTCGAGCCGCGCCCGTCGTGGCTGTTCGCGGATGCGACCCTCGCCGACGTGGGCCGTCGCGATGACCCGACGGGGTCGCGCCGCGCTCGCAGCGGCTGACTCGAGCGGAGCGCACGACGAAGGGCCGCCCACACCGTGGACGGCCCTTCGAGAAGACGATTGAACGCGGTGGCTCTTATCGGCGAAGCCCCAGACGACCGATCAGCGCGCGGTAGCGCTCGATGTCGACGTCCTGGAGATAGCCGAGCAGGCGACGGCGCTGACCCACGAGCAGGAACAGACCACGACGCGAGTGGTGGTCGTGCTTGTGTCCCTTGAGGTGCTCGGTCAGGTCGGTGATGCGCCGCGTCATGAGCGCCACCTGCACCTCGGGGGATCCGGTGTCACCGGGGTGCGTCGCGTACTCTTCGATGATCGCCTTCTTGACGTCTGCTTCCAGTGCCATAAAGTGATCCCCTCTCTGCTTGTTGCGCGGTGCCCGACGCCTGATGCGTGAGCTCTCTTTATCCGCGGCCGATCCAACGGCAACCGCAACAGTCTACCAGCGTTGTGCCGCCGCCGTCGACGCGACGACGGGGCGGAGGAGACGCGCTCTCCCGCCCCGTCGCCATGCCGTGAGAGCGGCTCAGTCCTGCTGCAGCGAACCCTGCAGATCGAGGGTGATCGTCACGTCCTTGCCGACGAGGACCCCGCCGGTCTCCAGGGCGGCGTTCCACGTGAGACCGAACTCTTCGCGGTCGATGACCGTCTTGGCGGTCGCGCCGGCCTTGTAGTTGCCCCACGGGTCGGTTCCGAAGCCCCCGAACTCGACCTCGAAGGTCACCGGCTTGGTGACGCCGCGCACGGTGAGGTCGCCGTCGACGAGGAAGTCACCGCCGTCGTAGCGCACACCCGTGGAGACGAAGTCGATCGTCGGGTAGGTCTCGACGTCGAAGAAGTCCCCCGAGCGCAGGTGCGTGTCGCGTCCCTCGTCGCCGGTGTTGATCGAGGCGACGTCGACGGTCGCGGTCAGGGACGCCGCCAGCGGGTTCTCCGGCGCGGTGATCGTCGCGCTCTTCACACCGAAGGTGCCGCGCACCTTCGAGATCATCATGTGGCGGACCGAGAAGGTCACCTCACTGTGGGACGGGTCGAGGACCCAGGTCCCCGCCTTGTAGCCGGGAACCTCGATCGTGGTCGTTTCGGTCATCGTCATCCTTCGTGTCGTTGTCCAGCCGCCGCCGCGACGGCTCAGGGGGACTCAACGCCGCTCCGCGCCATCTATTCCCGTGAATGAAAAAAGAAGCGGATGCAACCTCATCCGCTTCTTTCTCAGGTCTGTCAGCCGACCTGCATGAGGTCGATCACGAAGATGAGGGTCTTGCCGCCGAGGAAGTGGCCGCCGGCGGGGCCGTAGGCGAGGTGCGGCGGAATGACGAGCTCGCGACGCCCGCCGGCCTTCATGCCCGGAATGCCATCCTGCCAGCCCTGGATGAGACCGCGCAGCGGGAACTGGATCGTCTCACCGCGGTTCCAGGACGAGTCGAACTCCTCCCCGCTGTCGTACTCGACGCCGACGTAGTGAACGGTGACGGTGTCACCAGGCTTGGCCTCGGCGCCGTCACCGACGACGATGTCGCGGACGACGAGCTCCGCAGGAGCCGGCCCCTGGGGAGCGTCGATCTCGGGCTTGGTGAGGTCTGCAGTCATGTGTCCATCCAAACACGTCGCGCGCGGCGCCGGGTGCCGGAACGACGGCTCTTGACACCCCGAAAGCACAAGGGCATCCTGAGATCAGACCAACTCAGCGCTCGGGAGACACGCAGGCATCGCCGCGGCACCGGGCGCTGAGTCTTTCACGTCAGGGCGCGGTCAGGGCGCGAACATCGCCGCTCGCGCGGCCGTGGTGCGATGCAGCAGCACCTGCTCATCCTGTGCGGCGTGGGGGTCGCGGCCGCTGATGGCACGCTGGCGCGCGGCGGCGAGCGCCGTCGCGTCGCGGATGAACCCTTTCATGATCTCGGTGCGATCGCCGCGGAGGGTGCCGGCCCACTGGAGGGCCGCCTTACGCCCGCGTCCGGTTGCGACCATGTCGACCTCCTGCTCGGTGAACCACCCGGCCGCCGCGTAATCGGCCAACCGCGTGCGGGTCAGCCGCGCCTCCTCGCGCCGCAGCGCCACCAGACCGAGGATGAACACGATGAACAGCGGGACCTGAAGGGTCAAGTAGAGAGCGAAGAAGTCGCCGAACACGGCAGAGCCGTTCCAGAACGCGTGCAGCAGCACGGCTCCGCCGAGCCCGAGCAGCCACGGGCCGAACGCCGCTCCCGCGCGGGCTCCCCGGCGGGCGGCCAGGCCCAGCGCGAAGCCGGTGACGCTCGTGAACATCACGTGCGCGAACGGTGACAGGATGCCTCGAACGAAGAACGTCGCGGTGGTGTCGGCGGCTCCGCCCTCGATGAAGCTCACAGCGAAGTACTGGATGTTCTCCGTGAAGGCGAATCCCGCGCCGACCAGTGCGCCGTACACGATGCCGTCGACGGGACCGTCGAAGGCCCGCCGCGCGCTCAGGAAGATCACGTACACCCCGAGCCCCTTGGCGACCTCTTCGACGATCGGCGCCTGGACCACGGGGGCGACGACGTCGGCGACAAAGGACGAGTCCGGCCCGAAGGCGAAGAGCAGAGCGAGATCGAACCCGAGGGTGATGCCGATCGCCACGAAGGCGCCCCACGCGATCGCGGCGGCGACCAGACCCTTCGGTTCGGGCTCCCAACGGTCGATGATCCGCACCGCGAAGAAGACGACGGCGAGAGGGACGAACGCGAGGATCATGCCGATGACCGAGGCGACGGGGCCGAGGGCGTTGAGGAAGTAGCCCACGACGGCGACCGCCACCAGCACGACCACGCCGAGCACCCACAACGGCGCGGAGCGACCGGAGCGCGGCGACACGGCACGCCCCTGGGGCATCGGAGCGGCGGGGGCGTCGGCGCGCGGGATCGGCGCGCCTGATGCCACGTCGGGCTGCTCGAACGGCGAGTGGAAGGGAGGGGGCGTCAGCGACGGGCGCGACGGATCGGACGACGGCGCGGAATGCGTCATGGACACAGCCTAGGGGCGACCGTGACCGCACCCTCGGCGATAGCCTTGAGATCATGCGCTTCGCCCACGTCGTCCGTCCCGGGTCATCGGAGCCCCGCCTGGTCGTCGCCGACAACGACGCCGTGATCGAGGTGGCGGAGCTGTTCGACGGCGCGCCGCGCACCCTCGAGGAGCTCATCGCCGGCGGCGACGAGCTCCTGGGACGTATCCGCACCGCCACGGCCTCGCCGAGCGGAACGCGGCACCCGATCGCGGGCCTCTCCTTCGCGCCGGCTGTGCTGACGCCGCCCGTGATCCTCGCGATCGGTCTCAACTACGCCGCCCACTCGAGCGAACTGGGGCTGAAGACCGATTCGACGCCGACGGTGTTCGTGCTCTGGCCGAACTCGCTGGCCGGTCATGAGGGCACCACGAGCTGGCCACGGGCACTCAGCGAGTCCGTGGACTACGAAGCCGAGCTCGGTGTCATCATCGGCACCCCCGCGAAGGATGTCTCACCCGAAGACGCCCTCTCGCACGTCTGGGGCTACACCGTCGTCAACGACATCACCGCGCGCGACATCCAGTACTCCGAGGCCCAGTGGTCGCGGTGCAAGTCGTTCGACGGCTTCACGCCGGTCGGTCCGTACGCCGTCACCGCCGACGAAGTGCCCGATCCGCAGAACCTGCACATCTGGACCCGGCTCGACGGTCACCTCCTGCAGGACGGCTCGACGGGGCAGATGGTGCGCCCCGTCGCGACGCTCGTCTCGCACCTGTCCCGCGCCGCCACCCTCCTGCCCGGCACGCTCATCTCGACCGGAAGCCCGGGAGGCGCCGGCTATTCACGCGACCCGCAGGTCTTCCTGCGCGATCGCTCCACCGTCACCGTCGGGATCGACGGGATCGGCGAGCTGACGACCCACTGCCGCATCCTCGACTGACGATGGGTCAGCCGCATGTGATGACGGTGCCGTCCGTGAGCTCCCACACGCCAGGTCCGAGCTCTCCGCAGGCGGCGAGGAGCGGGCCGAGGGCGGCGATCAGCACGACGGCGATGATGATCCCGATCACCATCAGAACGGAGCTGATGATGATGGCGGCGACGGCGAAGCCGTTCTTCGCACCGGCCTTGCGGCTCTGCACGAGCGCGACGATGCCGAGGATGAGGGCGACGAGCTGCACGAAGAACGAGAGCACCAGCGCGACGATGCCGAGGGTCTTCCCGGGCGTGGGGGCGGAGGACGGAGCGGGCGCGTCCTGCGCCCCGGGCGCCGCCGGAGGCGCCGGAGGATGACCGCCGGGCTGGGCAGGCGGCGGATACGCACTCGACGGCTCACGCGGCGTCGCGGCGTCGTCGCCGCGGGATGACGGGGGTACGGGGTTCTGCGGATCGGACACGGTCTTCCTCCCTCGCGGCCGCGCGGTGCGGCGTCGTTCCTCGGAACGCTATCGGTCCCGTGTGACCGGCGGCAACGGGTCAGCCGCGACACTCTCCTCGGCGCTGACGTCGCGGCCGCGCGAATCCGCTGGGGAGACGAGGTTCTCGGCCGGCTGCGCGATCGGGATCGCCGACGTCACCGCCTCGAGGCCCGACAGACGCGCCGGCGAGAGCTGCTTGGCCACCTCCTCGCGGGTCATGAGCTCCGCTTCGACCACCAGATCCGCGATGTTGCGCCCCGTCAGCAGCGCCGTCTTCGCCAGCGCCGCCGACGCCGCATAGCCGATGAACGGTGTGAGGGCCGTCACCACCCCGACCGAGGCGCCCACCATCGCACCGAGACGGTCGGTGTTCGCCGTGATGCCGTCGATGCAGTTGACCCTCAGGGTGTGCATGCCGCGTCGCATCCAGGTGATCGACTGGAAGATCGAGTGCGCGATGATCGGCTCGAAGGCGTTCAGCTGCAGCTGGCCGCCCTCCACCGCCATCGTGACCGTGGTGTCCGCGCCGGCGACGGCGAAGGCGATCTGGTTCACGACCTCCGGGATCACGGGGTTCACCTTGCCCGGCATGATGCTCGAGCCGGCCTGTCGCGGAGGAAGGTTGATCTCTCCCAGGCCGGCCTGCGGACCCGACGACAGCAGACGCAGGTCGTTGCAGATCTTCGACAGCTTGATCGCGTTGCGTTTGAGCGACGCCGAGAAGGACATGAACGAGCCGGTGTCGCTGGTCGATTCGACCAGGTCGGTGGCGAGCTCCAGATCCAATCCGGTGATCGCGCGCAGATGGCGCAGGACCGCCGGGGAATACCCCGGGTGGGTCGTGATGCCGGTGCCGATCGCCGTGGCCCCCATGTTGATCTCGAACATCAGGTACGCGTTCTCGGTGAGCCGCTTGTGGTCCTCTCCCAGGGTCGTGGCGAACCCGTGGAACTCCTGCCCGAGGGTCATGGGAACCGCATCCTGCAGCTGCGTTCGCCCCACCTTGAGGATGTCGTGGAACTCGGCGGCCTTGTCGAGGAACGACCGGCGCAGCAGGTCGAGTTCTTCCAGAAGGCTCTGCAGGTCCAGGCTCAGCCCGATCTTCACCGCCGTCGGGTAGACGTCGTTCGTAGACTGCGACCGGTTGGTGTGGTCGATCGGCGAGAGGAACGCGTAGTCCCCCTTCTCGCGTCCCGCCATCTCGAGGGCGATGTTGGTGATGACCTCGTTGGCGTTCATGTTCGTCGACGTGCCCGCGCCGCCCTGCACGACGCCGACCACGAACTGGTCGTGGAAGTCGCCGTCGATGATGCGCTGGGCGGCACGATCGATCAGGTCGGCGCGCTCGGCGTTCAGCACGCCGATCTCACGGTTCGCCCGCGCCGACGCCTGCTTGACCATCGCGAGCGCGATCACCAGATCCTTGTAGACCGAGATGGGACGCTTCGAGATCGGGAAGTTCTCCATCGCCCGGGCGGTGTGGATCCCCCAGTAGGCATCGATCGGGATCTCGAGGGATCCCAGCGAATCGGTCTCGATACGGGTGCGCGTCGTCGCGTCCTGGGCCATGGGTCATCCTCGTGGGTCGGCACGGCAAGGTGGAACGATGCCGAGCCTACTCGGCCCCCGCAGCGACCCGGATGGACATCGCGGCGGAACCGACTATCGCCGCTGTACGCCGCGGACGGTCAGCGCTTCCGGGAGAACGCCTCCAGGCGCTCGTGCGGGCTGAGCGCGGCCATGCGGTCGACCCACTGCTGCGAGAAGAAGTCGCCGGAAGGGGCTTCGACGACCGGGACCACGGAGTGGGTGACGGTGTCGGCGTACACGTGCGTGAGATGGAAGGACTGACCGGCATCCATCCCGTTGACCTCGACGGCGGGACGCGAGATGTCCATGGTGTAGCAGGTCGCCGCGGCGACGCTCACCGGCACGCCGGCGAACGTTCCCGACGTGGAGTAGTGGAGGTGCCCGGCGAGGATTCCCCGCACATCCGTGCCGGCGATGACGGCGGCGAGCGCCGGCTGGTCGCGCAGCTCCAGGATGTCGAAGACGGGCAGGTGGCACGGCAGCGGCGGGTGATGAAGCGCGAGCAGGGTGCCCAGCGGGGCGGGCTCGGCGAGGATCTCGGCCAACCACGCGAGCTGCCCGGCATCCAGCTCACCGTGGTGCCAACCGGGGACACTCGAATCCAGGGCGATGATCCGCAGGCCGCCGAGGTCGGTGACCGACGTGACGGGCTCTTCGGTGGGGTCGAGGTCGAGCAGATGCTGCCGCATCGGCGCCCGCTCGTCGTGGTTTCCCGCGACCCAGATGAGCGGTGCCTCGAGCGCCTCGGCGATCGGCTCCACCGCGGCTCGCAGGGCTCGGTAGGCCTCGGGCTCGCCGAGATCGGTGAGGTCGCCGGTGAACACCAGCGCGTCGGGCTGAGTGCCCAGGCGCTCGACCCGGCGAAGCGTGGCCTCGAGGTTCGCCGCGGTGTCGTAGACCCCAACCAGCGGTGCGTTCCCCGCGAGGAAGTGGGTGTCGCTGAGGTGCAGGATCGTGCGCTGGGCGGGGGCGTGCTGACCGAACGTCACGGATGCGGCGACCATGCGCCCAAGCCTAGGCCAGGGCACCGACGGGCTACCGTGGAGGGGTGACCGACACCCTCGAGCCGCCCCTCCCCCGCGCCGCCGCCCGTCCCGTCATCCGCAGCCATCACGGCGACGACGTCGAGGACCGCTACGAGTGGCTGCGCGACAAGGACGACACCGAGGTGATCGCGCACCTGGAGCGCGAGAATGCCTACGCGGATGCGCGCACGGCCCATCTGGAGGCCCAGCGCACACGCATCTTCGAGGAGATCAAGGCGCGCACGCTGGAGACCGACCTCTCTGTACCGATCCGCCGGGGCGAGTGGTGGTACTACGGCCGCACCCGCGAAGGCCAGCAGTACGGCATCCAGTGCCGCGCACCGCTCACTTCTCCCGACGACTGGACCCCGCCGGAACTCCACCCCGACGAGCCCGTGCCCGGCGAGGAGGTTCTGCTCGACGGCAACGTCGAGGCCGAGGGCCACGAGTTCTTCTCCCTCGGCAGCTTCGAGGTCTCCGCGGACGGGTCCCTCCTGCTCTACGGCGTCGATGTCGCCGGCGACGAGCGGTACACCATCCGCGTGCGCGAGCTCGCCACCGGCCGTCACCTGCCGGACGTGATCCCCGAGACGTTCGCCGGCGCGGAGTTCTCCCCCGACGGCCGGTTCATCGTCTACACCACGGTCGACGACGCCTGGCGGCCGGACACCGTCTGGCTCCACGAGATCGGCACGCCGGTCTCGGCCGACCGCAGACTCCACCACGAACCCGACGAGCGCTACTGGGTGGGGGCGGGATTCACCCGCAGCGAGCGCTTCCTCGTGATCGAGGCCGGGTCCTCCGTCACCTCCGAGCAGTGGCTCGTGCCCGCCGACGACCTCGGCGCCGAGCCGCAGGTGGTGTGGCCCCGCACCGAGGGCGTCGAATACGACGTCTCGCACGCCGTCGTCGACGGTCACGACGTGCTGTACATCCTCCACAACAGCGATGCGCTCGACTTCGAGCTCGTGCGCGTGGCCGCCGACGACCCGACCGGAGAGCGGCAGATCGTGCTGCCGCATGCGCCGGGCACGCGACTGCTCGGGCTGTCGACGTTCCGCGACTGGGCGGTCATCGGCTACCGTCGCGAAGGCCTCGCGCGACTCGGGATGCTCGACTACGTCTCCGGGTCCGTTTCGGAGATCGCGTTCGACGAGCCGCTCTACTCGGCCGGCACGAGCGGGAACGCCGAGTGGGCGCCGCCCGTGCTGCGGATCGGCTACGGCTCGTTCGTGACGCCGGGGACCGTCTACGACTACGACCTCGCCACCGGATCGCTCCTCCTGCGAAAGCGCCAGCCGGTCCTCGGCGGATACGAGCCCGGCGACTACGCGCAGGCGCGGGTGTGGGCCGACGCCGAAGACGGCACGCGCATCCCGATCTCACTCGTCTGGAAGCGTTCGTTCGGCGAGGCCGGCGCGACCCCTCGCCCCGTTCACCTCTACGGTTACGGCTCATACGAGCACTCGATCGAACCGGGGTTCTCGATCGCACGGCTGAGCGAACTCGACCGCGGTGTGGTGTTCGCGGTGGCGCACGTGCGCGGCGGCGGTGAGATGGGCCGGCAGTGGTACGAGGACGGGAAGCTCCTGGCCAAGCGCAACACGTTCACCGACTTCGTCGCGTGCGCGCGTCACCTCGTCGACAGCGGATACACCACGCCCGAGCGCATGGTCGCCGAGGGCGGATCGGCCGGCGGGCTCCTGATGGGCGCCGTGACCAACCTCGCCCCCGAGCTGTTCGCCGGCATCCTGGCCGCGGTCCCCTTCGTCGACGCGCTGACGACGATCCTCGATCCGACGCTGCCGCTGACGGTGATCGAATGGGACGAGTGGGGCGACCCGCTGCACGATGCCGAGGTGTACGCCTACATGAAGTCCTACAGCCCCTATGAGAACGTGCGCGAGGGCGTCACGTATCCGCGCATCCTCGCCGTCACCTCGCTCAACGACACCCGTGTGCTCTATGTCGAGCCGGCGAAGTGGGTTGCGCGATTGCGCGACGTCGGAGCCGACGCGCTGCTCAAGTGCGAGATGGTCGCCGGTCACGGCGGCGTCAGCGGCCGTTACAACTCGTGGCAGGAGCGCGCCTACGAGCTCGCCTGGATCTTCGACACCCTCGGCGTCGCCGATCCCACCTGATCCACCCCGCCTCCCCCACCGCGCATCCCCTCACCCCGGCGGCCGCGCATCCCCAACCCCGGCATGTCCCAATTTCTGTCCTCATGAGCCGCCATGAGAGCCGAGAGTGGGACACGCTCCGGCGGCGAGAGGATGCGTGTCCCACTCTCTGCGCCCAAGCGGCCTCAGGGCAGCAGATATTGGGACATGGTGCGTGGTGGTGTCCAGCCGGCCTCCATGAGGGCCGCGACGACCAGACGCACCGCGGGGATGCCTCGACCCCGCACGTGATGGTCGAGGCAGCGGACATGACGCCAGCCAGCGCGACGAATCGCCTCCCACCGGTCGGCGTCGCGCGCGAACTGCGCGGCGTCCTCGGCGTGCACACGCCCGTCGTATTCGGGCGTGACCTTCCACCGCGGGTAGGCGAGGTCCAGCTCGGCGACGAAGACGCCGCGGTGATCGCGCAGAACCCAATTGATCTCGGGTTCCGGCAGCCCGGCTCGCACGAGCAGGAGCCTCAACCGGGTTTCGCGCGGTGATCGGACGCCGTCACGCGCCTCCGCGAGCGCACGCCGCAGCAGTCCGTCCCGCACGTCGCCCATGATCTCGATCTCGTCCCGGAGCTGCATCCGCGACGCCCCCTGCGTCGCGTCGAAGGCGAGCGAGTCGGCCGCCGCGATCAGATCATCGAGGACCCACAGCGACCCGCACTGACGCCACGCGCGTGCAGGGTCCTCGACGGGCAGCCCGTCCCGCGTGGTGCGGACCGCAGACTCGCGGGCCTGAAGTCGATGCCCGACGACGCCGCGAGTCCGCGGTTCGCGACGGGGCCGGTGGGGTCGAGACGTGGATGCCGGGCCGGTACGGCCATCCGGGCATCGAGTGCCCAGAGAGCGCGAGCGCGGTCTCGTGGCTGAAGAACTGGTGCTCAGCCATACGCGGTGCGTAGGCACGGCAGAGCTCGCGAATCTGCGCATCGGGCAGCACAGGGTGCCGAGTGCGAACGCCGTGGAACGGGTGACCGAGGTCGCGACCGCGGAGCCGACCGTCGCCGACTCCGATCTCGGATGCGCTCGCCACGCTGAACGCGGCGGCAAGCATGTCGGGGAGCTCGGAGGGCCGTTTCATGCTCCGAGGCTTGCTCGCCGCCCGACAGTCCTGGCACGGTCAGCATCCCATTGTGGAGAGTTAACGCAGCGCCGCCCCCTGTGCAGGGCCGATCATGTCCCAGAAAAGGTCGGTCTCAGGCCTGAGAGGGACCGAAATGGGGACATGCTGTGGTGGCTCGGGCGGGGGCGCGCCGGGAGGCGGGGCACGCCGGGAGGCGCGGACGGCACATGCGCCGGAGGGGCGAGTGGTCAGCCGAAGAGGGCGGCGGCTTCCTCGTAGCGGGAGAGGGGAACGGTGTTCAGCTCACCGAGCGCGTCGGCGAAGGGAACCCGGACGATCTCCGTGCCGCGCATCGCGACCATCTGACCCCAAGCCTCGTCCATGACGGCGTCGGCGGCGTGCAGGCCGAGACGCGTCGCGAGCACACGGTCGAAGCCCGAAGGCGATCCGCCGCGCTGGATGTGGCCGAGCACCGTCGCGCGCGTCTCGACACCGGTGATCCGCTCGATCTCGGGCGCGAGGAGCTCGCTGATGCCGCCGAGGCGCGGCCGGTTGAAGGCGTCGAGACCCTTGTCACTGTAGGCCTCGTCCATGTCCTTGAGCTTGAACCCCTCCGACACGACCACGAGAGGCGCTCGACCGCGGGCGTGGGCGCTCGTGACCTGTTCGCAGATCTCGTCGATCGACATCGGCACCTCGGGGATGCAGATGACGTGGGCCCCGGCGGCCATCCCGGCGTGCAGGGCGATCCATCCGACATGACGGCCCATGACCTCGGCGACCATGCACCGCTGGTGCGAATCGCCGGTGGTGCGCAGGCGGTCCATCGCGTCCGTGGCGATGTTCACCGCGGTGTCGAAGCCGAACGAGTAGTCGGTGGCACGCAGATCGTTGTCGATCGTCTTCGGCACGCCGAGCACGTTGATGCCGTCCTTGGACAGCCTGTCCGCGGCGGCGAGGGTTCCCTCGCCGCCGATGGCGATGATGCCGTCGAGGCGGTGGCCGTACATCGTCTTGGCGATGTTCTCAGCGCCTCCGCGCGGACCCTCGTAGGGGTTCGTGCGACTGGTGCCGAGGATCGTGCCCCCGACCTTGGACAGGCCCTTGACCTCGTGACGCGTGAGCGGGAAGAAGTCTGCGTCCACGACGCCCCGCCAGCCGTCACGGATGCCGACGAACTCAAGATCGTAAGTGGTGGTGCCCTTGAGCACGACGCCGCGGATGACGGCGTTCAGGCCCGGGCAGTCGCCGCCGCTGGTCAGGATTCCGATCTTCATGCTGTGGTCCTCAATCGTCGGGATGATGCTGGGCGACGCTGCCTCACCCGACATTAGTGGCCGCGGACTCCCGCTGCCACACGGTCGGGCGGATGCGGAGGACTCAGGCGGCGCCGAGCGCCTGCCGCAGCAGGTGCATCAGGGCCGACAGCTGCACGGAGTCGCTCGACCCGGGATCGACGGCCTGCCCGTCCAGGGCACGCTGCGCCAATCCCTCCTTGGAATCGATCAGTTCGGCGATCTTGGTGTCGATCGTGTGGGCTGCGATGATGCGCCACGCGGTCACCGGCTCGTCCTGTCCGATCCGATGCACGCGGTCGATCGCCTGCGTCTGCTCGGCGGCGGTCCACGACAGCTCGGCCAGCACCACGTTCGACGCGGCCTGCATGTTCACGCCGACGCCCGCGGCGGTCAGCGAACAGACCGCGACACCGACCTCGGGGTCGTTGTTGAACGCGTCGATGGCCTCCTGGCGCGCCGTGGAGGTCTGGTCGCCCCTGAGCGAAACGCTTCGCAGGCCGGATGCGGCGAAGTGCGCCTCGGCGGCATCCATCACGTCGATGTGCTTGGCGAAGAAGACCACCTTGCCCACCGAGCGCTGCAGCTGCAGCGCGTAGTCCGCCGCCAGCTGAGCCTTGGCCTGTCCGATGCGACGGACCATCGTGAAGACGTTCTCGCTCCCCGAACCCGCCGCCTTCGACTCGTCGAGCTCGTTCTGCGCGACCAGCCGCACGATGTCGTCGTCGACCTCGCCCGGAGCCAGGGCCGCCCCGGAGCGCGCGTTCTCACGGGCATCGACGATACGGCGGTAGCGATCGGCCAGGCGCGCGCCGAGCTCGCGCTCGGCCTCGCGGATGGAGCGACCGAACTCGTCGTCGAGCTCCACCGGCAGATCGGCGACGAGCTTGTCGGGGAGGTCCGCCGCGACGTCCTTCTTCTTGCGGCGAACGATGCCCATCGAGATCACCGCGTCACGCGCCTCGGGGTAGAACGCCTTGTCGGCAGGGGTGAATCCGGTCGCGTCGAGCTTCGCCATCAGATCGGGGCCCGGCTTCTCGCCGTTGGTCCAGCCGAGGAAGCGCCAGATGGCATCGAAGTCCTCGACGTCGTTGATGAGCGGCGTTCCGGTGAGGGCCATCATGAGCGGGTCGCGCACCTGCTCGCGGATGCGCCCGGCGAGCGCGAGCACGTTGCGCGAGCGCTGCGAGGTGAGGTTCTTGATGAAGTGCGCCTCGTCGACGACCATGCCCTTCAGACCGATCGAGCCGAGCCATGACAGATGGCGGTCGAGGATCTCGTAGTTGACGATGAAGACGTCGGCGAACGCATCGATGTCTTCGCCGTCGCCCTGGATCACGGTCGCGCGACGGTGGGGCGTCCAGCGCTTGACCTCTCGGGCCCAGTTCATCTTCACGACGTTGGGAACGACCGCCAGCAGCGGATAGGTGTCGGCGACGGAGGCCGCCAGCACCGACTCGGCGGTCTTCCCGAGACCCGGTTCGTCGGCCAGCAGGAAGCTGCGGTGTCCGTCGCGCACCGCCTCGAGGAAACGCGACTGGTGCGGCATCACCTCGAGGCCCCGCGGCGAGACGCGGTCGAACTCCGGCACGGGAGGCAGCTCCATGGATGCGCTGGCCCCACCCGCACCGGTCTCGAACGCCTTGTACAGCGGTCCCATGAGCTCCCAGCCGTCGAGCCGACGACGCGGGCTCGGCACGGGCGCGCGCATGGTGAGGTCGGGTGCGAGGAACGGATTCGCCATCTGGCGCGACTCGATCCCGGCCGGCACGACCTGCCGGTCGGCGAGCGCGGGCGGCACCACCGTCGGAGCGACAGGAGCGACGTCGGTGATGATGAGCTCGTCCGGCGGAAGCTCGGCGCCCGACTCCAGCAGCCAGTCCCGTCGCATGCGCTTGGCGACCGGCGACGTGGCCTGATCGACCTCGAGCAGCTGGATGAGCGACGTGTCGCGCGCGGCGGTCTTCGCGAGGATCGTCGCGACGCCGTCGAGGCGCTTGAGCAGCTCCGCCCGCGCGGAGTCGGCGACGGCAGTGTCGGCCTTCACCCGCGCGCGCTCCTCGCGGACGAGAAAGGCGATCACCTGGAACTTGACACGATTGGTGGGGCCGAGCTTTCCGCGCTGGGCCTTGGCTTCGACCTCGCGCACCTTGCGGGCGAGGATCGGGATCAGCGGCGCCTCATCGTCGCGTCGGGAAGACGACGACTTGCGACGACGCGCGGCGGACGTCTGTGCGGCGGGTGCCGAGGTCGGCATGCTCCTCCTGAGCCTAGGGATCGGATACCGGTCGATCCGGTGATCCGGCGAGAGAACGTGATTCCCGTGGGCGGCGCCACGACGCCGTCACGAACACGGGGCGGAGATGCCGGCACCGTCGGTCGCGAGCACCCGCTTCAGCGAGCAGCGACAGGGCGGTCGGGATCCCCGCACAGCATTCTAGCGGCTACCCGGCCGAATCCGCAGAATCTGCTCCCCAGAGGGTGGCGATGATGTCTTCGCTGTAGCCCTCGGGAGCGAAGTTGATCCACCGGGTCGTCACGATCGCGCCGTCGCCGATGACGTGGGTCTCACCCAGCGTGTACGGCTCGTCGTCGAGCGTGATCCCCCGCTGCTCGATGCGATGGATGCTGCCGACGGCGACGTCCTCGGAGCTGAACCCGGCCGCGCTGAGCTCAGCGGCGATCTCCTCGCCCTGCGCGTCGTCGATGAGGGTGATGTTCGTGGCCAGGCCGTAGTCGGACGGAGTGCCCCACGTGCACCGCAGAGTCGGGGCACCCGAGTCGATCAGTTCGAGCACGACGGCGTTCTCGCTGGAATACATCGTCACACCGGGGTCGTTGAGCGGTGGGTTGTCCGCCTCGAGGGTCGCGCGCATGTCCGCGGAGTAGATCTCCTCGCACGAGCTCGGAAGAACGAAGGCGTCGGTCTCGGTGGGCGTCGGGGTCGGAGTGCTCTCGACGGTTTCGGTCGGTTCGGCCGTCGTACCGTCGGGCTCCGCGCTGCCGGACGCCACGGGCTCGGGCTGGCATGCGGCGAGAGAGAATGCCACAGCCGCAGCGGCCCCCGCGGCGAGCAGACGGGGTGTCCGGTGCTGACGAGTCACGGTACCTCCTGGAGGGGCGCTGCACCGCAGAGGGGCGGCACGGGCACCGACTCTACCGACCCACGAGGCCGGCCCCGCGGCGGCGCGGCGGACGTACCCTGAAAACATGCCGGAACGGATGCCGCGGGACCAGCGGCTACGGATGCCGCGGGACCAGCGGCTCGTCCTGACGATCGCGATCCTCGCGTCGTTCGTGTCCTTCCTCGACGGCACGGTGGTGACCGTCGCCCTCCCCGCGATCCGCGATGACCTCGGCGGTGGCCTCGCCACGCAGCAGTGGGTGGTCGACGCCTACCTGATCACCCTGGGCGCCCTGATCCTCGTGGCGGGATCCCTCAGCGACGTCTACGGCCGCATCCGCGTGCTGCGCTGGGGACTCGTGCTGTTCGGCATCACCTCGATCGCGATCGCCGCGGCCCCCACGCCCGAGTTCCTGATCGTCGCGCGCGCCCTCCAGGGGGTGGCCGGAGCGCTCCTCGTGCCCAGTTCACTGGCCCTCATCACGGCGACCTTCCGCGATGCCGCGCAGGCGCGCGCCATCGGCATCTGGACGGCAGCCACGACCGGGGCGATGGTGGTGGGCCCCGTCATCGGCGGGCTGAGCGTCGACCTGCTCTCGTGGCGACTGGTGTTCCTCATCAACGTGGTGCCGATCGTCATCACCCTGTGGCTGCTGGCGGTGCTCAGACGCCCCGATGTGCGCGCGCCGGGCCGCACCGTCGACGTGTGGGGCGCCGTGCTGTGCACGCTGGGTCTCGGCGGCATGGTCTTCGCGCTCATCGAGCAGCCGAGCCTGGGGTGGGGATCCCCCGCCATCTGGGGCAGCGCCGCCGTCGGCGTGGCGTCGTTCGCCGGTTTCCTCGTGCGGCAGGCGACGGCAGCGGATCCGATGATGCCCCTGGACCTCTTCCGTGCGCGCAACTTCTGGGCCGGCAACCTCGCGACGGCGTTCGTCTATGCCGCGCTCTCGCTCAACGGCTTCGTCGTCGGCGTCTACCTGCAGCAGGGAGCCGGGCTGTCGGCGACCCTGGCCGGACTCGCGACCCTCCCCATCACGATCCTCATGATCCTCTTCAGCTCGCGCGTCGGTGACCTCGCCGGCCGGTTCGGCCCGCGCCTGTTCATGACCGTCGGGCCGATCGTGATGGCCGCGGGCGCCCTGCTGCTGCTGTCCGTCGGCGAAGCGTTCGACTACTGGACCCAGGTGCTCCCCGGGGTGATCGCCTTCGGTCTGGGTCTCACCCTCACGGTGTCGCCGCTCACCTCGGCGATCCTCGGCGCGATCGACACGTCGAGATCGGGTATCGCATCGGCGGTGAACAACGCCATCTCACGGGTCGCGGGGCTCATCGTGATCGCGATGCTCGCCACCATCGTCGGCGGCGCCCTCGACCTCGACGGCTTCCACCGCGCTGCCGTCGTGACGGCCGCCCTGCTCGCGGTCGGCGGCGCGGTCTCGTTCGCCGGCATCCGCAACCGGCTCCCGGCCCGCTCCGACGTAGGCTGAGCACATGACCACCTACACCGAGCGTCAGCTCGCCGCGACCATCGACCACGCCATCCTCAAGCCCGAACTGACGCGGGCCGAGGTCGACGCCGAACTCGACATCGCCGCCGAATGGAAGGTCTTCAGCGTCTGCGTGCGTCCCTCGGACATCCCCCACGCCGTCGCGCGCCTGACGGGGACCGGGGTCGCCGTCGGCACGGTGATCGGCTTCCCCCACGGCACCACCTCGACCGCGACGAAGGTCGCCGAGGTGACCAGGGCCCTCGCCGACGGAGCGGTCGAGCTCGACATGGTGCTCAACATCGGATGGCTGCGCTCCGGCATGGACGCCGACGTGCAGGCCGACATCCGTGCGGTGGTCGAGGCGGCTGAGGGCCATATCGTCAAGGTGATCTTCGAGACCTCCTACCTCGACGACGAGCAGATCATCCGCGCGTGCCGCCTCAGCGAGGCCGCCGGAGCCGACTTCGTGAAGACGTCCACCGGATTCGCCGGCGGAGGCGCCACGGTCGCGCACATCCGGCTCATGCGCGACAGCGTCGGGGAAAGCGTGCAGGTGAAGGCCTCGGGCGGAGTGCGCGGCCTCGACGCGGCCGTCGCGATGCTCGACGCCGGCGCCACGCGCCTTGGCACCTCCGCGGCGGCGACCATCCTCGGCGCCGCCCGCGCGCACGATGCCGGCGAGACGGCTGCCGGCGGAGTCGACGAGTCCTCCTACTGAGGCGCGAGGCGCTCGGGCGTCAGGTGCCGCGCGTGAGGAGCGTCGCCCGCGTGCGGGCGACGTCGTCGGCCATCTGCGCCATCAGCGGCTCGATGCCGCTGAAGGCCACCATCCCGCGCAGCCGCTCCACGAAGCGGATCTCCACGGTGTGTCCGTACAGATCGAGATCGGTCTCGTCGAGCACGTAGGCCTCCACCTGGCGGACGAGGACATCGCCGAACGTCGGATTCGTCCCGATGCTGATGGCGGCGGGATAGCGAGTGCGGGCGTGAGGCGCCGCACCCGCACCGGCCGGCTCGCCCTCGTCGACGAGCCATCCGGCGTAGACCCCCTCCGCGGGAACGAGCCCGTCGCCGTCGGCGGAGAGGTTCGCGGTGGGGTATCCGAGATCGCGTCCGCGCTTCAGCCCGTGCACGACCTCGCCGCGCACCGCGTGAGGCCGACCGAGGAGCCGCGCGGCCGTGGCCACATCCCCGTCGGCGAGCAGGTTGCGCACCCACGTCGACGACACGCGGCGGCCGTCTACCGCGCAGACGTCCTCGACGACATGCACGTCGAACCCGAGCTCGGTTCCGAGTGCGCGCAGCGTCTCCGGGTCGCCGGCACCGGCGCGGCCGAAGCGGAAGTCCTGCCCGACGAGAACCGTGCGCACTCCCAGCGCATCGACGAGCACGTGCTCGACGAAGTCGCGGGGATCCAGGGCGGCGAGCTGCTCGTCGAACGTGAGCACGAGCGACGCGTCCACACCTGCGTCGGCGAGGAGCCGCACTTTCTGGGTCGTGCTCGCCAGCGCATCCGGGCACGAGTCGGGCCGCAGCACCGCGAGCGGATTGCGGTCGAAGGTGACCGCGACCACACGGGCGCCCGTTGCGGCGGCATCGACGCGGGCGCGATCGATCACCGCTCGATGGCCGGAGTGCACGCCGTCGAACTTGCCGATGGCGACGACCGACGGTCCGTAGCCCTCCGGAACCTCGTCGGGATGACGCCACACCGTCACGGGGCCACCGAAGCGGTATGCGGCTGCGCGGTGACGCGGGCGCGGTGCGTCCACAGCCACCAGAGTCCGAGGAACGGCAGCACGAGCGGCACGAGGAGGTATCCCCCACCGAACCAGGACCACACCGTCGGGTGGGCGAAGAGGTCGAGGAGCACGAAGCTCAGCGTTCCGACGATCAGGACGCCGGCGAGCTCGAAGCCGATGGCCACCCATGCGATGCGGTACCAGATCGCGGAGGCCGAGAACACCAGGGCCAGCGTCGCCAGGATGTAGACGACGGCGGCCAGAGCCGACAGAGAATACGCCAGCGGTGCCTCATCGAAGCGCTGGACGATCTGGACGAAACTGCGGCCGGTCGCGGCGAGGGCCATGATCGCGTACACGATCACGAGCACCCGACCGATGCCGGTCATACGGGGGCGGGACGGGGGTGTGGACATCGCACCTCGATTCTAGGCCTCGCGCGAGCGGGCCGCGTCACGCGATCTGGACGGCCCAGATCGCCTGCATGCGGTAGACCATGATCGCCACCGCGAGCGCAGCGACGCCGAGGACGACCGTGCTCCACCGGCTCCGCTCCAGCAGCGCCCACAGCACCGCCGCCGGCGGAACGAGCGCGGCGCTGACGAGATAGACCCAGAACTCGAGCAGGCTCCCGGTCGGCGGGTTGCCGGCGAGCGGAGCGATGATCGCGATCACGATCTGAGCGAGAAGCAGCAGCTCGACCACCGTGAGCGCGCCCACGGTGAGGTCGCTCGGGCGGCGTCCGGCGAGGCCGAGCACGACGCACAGGGCACCCGCGACGACGGCGATGGCGACCTGGACGTAGGTGAACCACTCGATCACGCCCCGGCCTCCTCGGGCATGTTCATCTCGCTCCGCAGATCGTCGCCGCGCGGACGCACGACCCCCACGAAGGTCCCGTCCGGCGCGATCGCCGCGGCGCGCGGGGCATCGATCGTCGCGGCAAGACCGTGCAGCCGCTTGCCGTGTCGCAGGTCACGGGCCTGGTCGGCGGTGACCTCGAGCCGCGGCAGCACCGCGCACGCCGCCGCGGCGACCGGCATCATCCGCGCCGCATCGAGGTCATCGAGCGCCGCGGCATCGACGACGTCGAACGATCCGACGCGTGTGCGCCGCAGCGCCGTCAGATGACCGCCCACGCCCAGCGAGGCGCCGAGATCGCGCGCGAGCGCCCGGATGTAGGTCCCGCTGGAGCAGTCCACGACGACGTCGAGGTCGAGGATGTCGCCTTCGCGCCGCTCGGCCATCACGTCGAAGCGCGACACCGTGACCTCTCGAGCGGCGAGCTCGACATCCTCGCCCGCCCGCGCGAGGTCATACGCACGGCGCCCGTCGACCTTGATCGCCGACACGCGACTGGGGATCTGCGAGATGTCTCCTCGAAGGTGCGAGATGGCGTCCGCCACGGCGTCGGATGACACGGCGGAGGCGTCGATCCGGCCGGTCACCTCGCCGTCCGCGTCGTCGGTGTCGGTCGCCACCCCGAGCCGGATGGTCCCGCGATACGTCTTGTCCTGGCCGACGACGAAGGTGAGCAGGCGGGTGGCCGCCTCAACGCCCAGCACGAGCAGGCCCGTCGCCATGGGATCGAGGGTCCCCGCATGCCCGATCTTCCGCGTTCCGAGTGCGCGCCGCGCACGCGCGACGACGTCGTGGCTCGTGAGGCCGCCCGGCTTGTCGACGAGCAGGATGCCGGGGGCAGGACGCATCCTCCCAGCCTACGTGGCCCGGCTCGCCTGCCCCGTGCGCGGCATCGGATCGTACGCTGGAGGGATGCCCCGCAGCGCCGAGATCGCCACGCCGCTGAACGCCTGGTTCGCCGACAACGCGCGCGATCTCCCCTGGCGACACCCCGGCTTCGGCCCCTGGGGCGTGCTCGTGAGCGAGTTCATGCTGCAGCAGACACCGGTGAACCGGGTGATCCCGCTGCTCGAGGCGTGGCTGCGACGCTGGCCCACGCCCGCGGCTCTGGCCGCTTCTCCCCCGGCCGACGCCGTCCGGCAGTGGGCCAATCTCGGCTACCCGCGCCGCGCCCTGTGGCTGCATCGCGCCGCCGTGGAGATCACGGAGCGCCACGGCGGCGTCGTTCCCCGTTCGGTCGAGGATCTCCTCGCACTCACCGGAATCGGGAACTACACGGCCCGCGCCGTCGCCGTGTTCGCCTACGGCGACCGCCATCCGGTCGTCGACACGAACACCCGGCGGGTGATCGCGCGGATCATCGACGGTCAGGCTCACCCTGGCGCGCCGCATCGTCGCGACCTCGCGGCGATGGAGGCGCTCATGCCGTCGGACGACGGCGCCGCCGCACGCTTCAACGCCGCCGCGATGGAGCTGGGCGCGCTGGTGTGCACCGCGCGATCACCGCGATGCGGGTCGTGCCCCGTCTCCGCCGAGTGCGCCTGGCGGGCGGCCGGATACCCCGACACCGGCGACACCCGCAAGAAGCAGGCGAAATACGAGGGAAGCGACCGACAGGCGCGCGGCGCGATCCTCGCCGCGCTGCGGGAGATCGAGGCGCATCAGGTCTCCGCCGAGGAGGTCATCCCCGCGTGGCCGGACCCGGTCCAGCGCGATCGCGCGATCGACTCCCTCGTGGCCGATGGGCTCATCGAGGCGGTCGACGGGATGCTCCGACTGCCGCGCTGAAACGCGACGCGCTCATTCCTCGTCGTCGTCGCGGACCTTCTTGTAGGGGTCCGCCTCGCCGGCGAAGCTCGCCGTTCCCGCGATCCCGGCCACGGCCTCATCCCGCTCACGCGCCTCGCGCAGGAGCTCCTCGATGTGGCCGGCGTTCTCGGGAATCCCGTCCGGGATGAACTCCAGGGTCGGCACGAGGCGGGCGCTGAGCTTGCGTCCCACCTCACTGCGGAGCATCCCGGTGGCTGCGCGCAGCGCTTCAGCCGACGACGCCCGCTCCTTCTCGTCTCCGAGCACCGTGTAGAACACCGACGCATGCTGGAGATCTCCGGTCACCCGCACGTCGGTGATGGTGACGAAGCCGAGCCGCGGGTCGCGCAGCCCCTTCTCGAGACGTTCGGCGATGAGGACGCGGATCCGGTCCGCCAGTCGCGCCTGTCGTTCGTTAGCCATGCTCACTTCTTCCTCTCCTCGCCGGCGGCTGTCGTCACGGCCGCGAGGAGGCTGCCTTCCCGAGAGCGAGCATCGGGGTGCCCGCGAAGCGGGCGGGGTCCCCGCTCTGCGAGCGAAGGGAAGGCAGCCTCCGGAGCAACACGGACGTCAGCCGCGCGGCTTCTCCACCATCTCGGTCGTCTCGATCTCGTCGCCGATCTGGATGTCGTTGTACTTGCCGAGACCGATACCGCATTCGTAGTCGGTGCGGACCTCGGTGACATCGTCCTTGAAGCGGCGCAGCGACTCGATGGCCAGGCCATCGGCGATGACGACGCCCTCGCGGATGATGCGCGCCTTGGCGTTGCGCGTGATCGTCCCGCTGCGCACGATCGCTCCGGCGATGTTGCCGAACTTCGACGAGCGGAACACCTCGCGGATCTCCGCGACACCCGACTGCACCTCTTCGAACTCCGGCTTGAGCAGGCCCTTGAGTGACTGCTCGACGTCGTCGATCGCGTTGTAGATGACCGAGTAGAAGCGGATGTCCACACCCTCGCGCGCGGCGCGCTCACGAGCCTTGGCGTCAGGGCGCACGTTGAAGCCGATCACGATCGCATTGTCGATCGTGGCCAGGTTCACGTCGGACTCGGTGACGGCACCCACACCGCGGTGGATGATCCGCAGCTGCACCGACTCGTCGACCTCGATCTTCAGCAGCGACTCCTCGAGCGCCTCGACGGCACCGGAGACGTCGCCCTTGATGATGAGGTTGAGCGAGGTGACCTTGCCCTCCTCGAGAGCGCGGGTGAAGTCCTCGAGCGAGATGCGCTTGCGGGCCTTGGCCAGCTGGGCGTTGCGCTCGGCGGCTTCGCGCTTCTCGGCGATCTGGCGCGCCGTGCGGTCCTCTTCGGTCACGATGAACACATCGCCCGCACGGGGCACCGAGTTCAGACCCTGCACCTGGACCGGACGCGACGGAGCGGCCTCGGCGACCTGCTCGCCGTTCTCGTCGATCATGGCGCGCACGCGACCGTAGGCCGTGCCGGCGACGATGGCGTCTCCGACCCGGAGCGTTCCGGACTGGATCAGCACCGTCGCGACCGAACCGCGACCCTTGTCGAGCTTGGCCTCGATTGCGACACCGCGGGCGTCCTTGTTCGGGTTCGCACGCAGGTCGAGACCCGCGTCGGCGGTGAGCAGCACCGCATCCAGAAGGTCCTGGATGCCCGTGCCCTGCCGGGCCGACACGTCGACGAACATCACGTCGCCGCCGTACTCCTCCGCGACGAGACCGTACTCGGTGAGCTGCTGGCGCACCCGGCCCGGGTTCGCGTCGGGCTTGTCGACCTTGTTGACGGCCACGACGATCGGAACCTCGGCGGCCTGGGCGTGGTTCAGCGCCTCCACCGTCTGGGGCATGATGCCGTCGTCGGCGGCGACCACGAGGATCGCGAGGTCGGTCACCTGCGCACCACGGGCACGCATGGCGGTGAACGCCTCGTGGCCCGGGGTGTCGATGAAGGTGATCGCGCGCTCGATCTCTTCGTGCTCGGTCCACACCTGATAGGCGCCGATGTGCTGCGTGATGCCGCCGGCCTCGCCCTCGGTGACGTTCGTCTCACGGATCGCGTCGAGAAGGCGCGTCTTACCGTGGTCGACGTGGCCCATGACGGTCACGACGGGCGGACGGATCTCGAGCTGGTCGTCGTCCTCTTCTGCGAGCTCCTGCTCGAGGTCGAGGCCGAAGCCCTCGAGGAGCTCCTTGTCCTCGTCCTCGGGCGAGACCATCTGGATCTTGTAGCCGAGCTCATCGCCGAGCACCTCGAAGGTGGCCTCGTCGAGGGACTCCGTCGCGGTGGCCATCTCGCCCAGGTTGAACAGGATGGTCACCAGGGTCGACGGCTGCACCGAGTAGCCGGCGAGCTGCTCGATCTTGTCCGCGAAGTCGGAGATCGATGCGCCGCGGCGCATGCGGATGATCTCGCCGTTGCCCTTGCGAACGTTGACGCCGCCGACCTGCGGCGCATCCCTCATCTCGAATTCTTGACGCTTCGCCCGACGCGACTTGCGCTGCTTCGACTTGCCGCCGCCCTTGCCGAAGGCACCGGCTGTGCCGCCGCCGCGGCCACGGCCGCCACCGCCGGGCCGACCGGCGAAACCGCCACCGGGCCGACCGGCGAAACCGCCACCGGCACCGCCGCCGCCACCGGGACGACCGGCGCCGCCCGGACGCTGCTGGAAGGGGGCACCGCCGCGGCCGCCACCGGGACGACCGGCGCCGCCCGGACGCGGGGCGCCGGGACGCGGCGAACCGGGACGCGGGGCCTGCGGACGCGGGATGTTGCCGGGGTTGGGGCGCTGCCCCATGCCCTGCGACGACGCGAACGGGTTGTTTCCGGGACGCGGGCCCGCGGGACGCTGGCCCATGCCCTGCGACGACGCGAACGGGTTGTTGCCCGGGCGGGGAGAGCCACCGGAACGCTGATTGCCGCCGGGACGCTGGGTGCCGCCGGGACGGGGAGCCTGCGGCGTCGAACCGCCGGGGGCGGGCTTCGGTCCGGGACGCGAAGCGGGTGCGTCCGCGGAAGGCTTCGGCGCCGGTGCACCCGGCTTCGGAGCGCTCGCGGCGGGCGCCGCCGCGGCTGCCGGAGTCGCGGCTCCCGGCTTCGGGGCCGCACCGGGCTTGGGTGCCGCACCCGGCTTCGGAGCGGTCGCGCCGGGTCGAGCGGAACCGGGCTTCGGCGCGCCGGCGGCGGGCTTGGCGTCAGCCGACCCGCCCTCAGAGGCGAGGGCTGCGCGAAGCTTGCGGGCGACCGGGGGCTCGATCGTCGATGAGGGGCTCTTGACGAACTCGCCCAGCTCCTTGAGCTTGGCGAGGGCCACCTTGCTGTCGACGCCGAGCTCGGAAGCGATCTCGTGTACGCGTGGTTTTGCCACAATTCTCCTGTCTGGGGTCCACCCAGGCAGGGCAGACCGTTAGTCGCGGACGGGTCTCATTTCGAGCCGTTCACTTTGTTTCCATAGCCGTTCAGCCGTTTCTCGATGGTCTGCGCGTCAAGTGGTCCTGACACACGCAATGCACGCACGAAAGCACGTCGCCGCAGAGCGGCTGTCATGCACTCGGGTGTCGGATGGACCCACGCGCCTCTTCCCGGCATCGAAGCGCGGTCGTCGGGGACGAGCCGGTCATCGATGGCGACCACCCGAAGGAGAGTGGACCGGGAAGCACGCGTGCGACAACCGACGCACGTTCGTACGGGTTCCATCCTACACCTCGGCGCCCGAGACGTTTCCCACGGCGGCGAACGCCGGGGTTCGCACGGAGATTTCGATACGCCCGCTCCGCCCGCTACTCGAGAATGGAATCGGGTTGGATGTCGATCTTCGCACCCGTGAGCTTGGCTGCCAGTCGAGCGTTCTGGCCTTCTTTGCCGATCGCGAGCGACAGCTGATAGTCGGGCACGAGAGCCCGCACGGCCTTGTTGTTCGCGTCCAGCACGAAGCTCGAGGTGACCTTCGCCGGCGACAGGGCGTTGGCCACGAACGTCGGCAGGTCGGCGTGGTAGTCGACGATGTCGATCTTCTCGCCGGCGAGCTCCTCGGTCACCGCGCGCACGCGACGGCCGAGCTCCCCGATGCAGGCGCCCTTGGCGTTGATCGCCGGATCGTTCGCCTTGACGGCGATCTTCGACCGGTGCCCGGCCTCCCGGGCCAGCGAGACGATCTCGACCAGACCGGCGGGGATCTCGGGCACCTCCATCGCGAAGAGCTTGCGCACGAGGCCCGGGTGCGTGCGGGAGACGGTGATCGACGGCCCCTTCGTCCCCTTGGAGACGCTGGTGACGTAGACCCGGATGCGAGAGCCGTGCGTGTACTCCTCGCCCGGCACCTGCTCCTCGGGCGGCAGGATCGCCTCGACCGTTCCGAGGTCGACGTGGATCATGCGGGGATTCGGACCCTGCTGGATCACGCCGGCGACGATGTCGCCCTCCTTGCCCCGGAATTCTCCGAGCACGGCGTCGTCCGCGATGTCGCGCAGGCGCTGGCTGATCACCTGCTTGGCGGCGAAGGCGGCGATGCGCCCGAAGTTGTCGGGAGTGGTCTCCTCCTCGCCGATCACGGCGCCGGAGTCATCCTGCAGGGGCACGAAGATGGCCACGTGGCCGGTCTTTCGGTCCAGCTGCGCACGAGCACCGTCGGGGACCTCTCCGGACGGCGAACTGTGCTTCGCGTACGCGGTGAGGATCGCCTGTTCGATGATGCGCACCAGCTCGTCGAAGGGGATCTCCTTCTCGCGCTCGACCGTCCGCAGCAGACCCAGATCGATGTCCACGTCGACCTCCCTATTCAGCTCTCACGCCGTCGCGGCGTGGCCGACGGCATCCCGTATACGTTACCCGATCACCCCGGAGGCGATCCGCTCAGCCGGGGAGCGCCCCGGTCACGCAGTCGTCGCGCGCGGGTTCGCGCAGCTCGAACCGGTCCTTCGTCCAGCGCACGAGCACCGGCAGCAGCGCGGACCGCGGCTGCATCACGTTCAGGTGCTCGTACCCCTCGTACTCGAGGAAGCGCACGTGCTCCCCCTGCTCGCAGAGGTCGGCGACGAAGCGCTCCTGCAGCACCGGCGGGATGACCTCGTCGTCTCCGCCCCAAGCGATCAGCAACGGCGTCTCCCACGGACCCTGCGGCGTGTTCTCGCGCAGGCGCTGCCCGAGGGGTCCGGCCGCGAGGTTCTCGACGTACAGCGGACGATCCTCCGAGACGCCGAGCGCCGTGGCGACCGAGATGACGACACCGGGTTCGGACGGACACCGCTGCGTCATCTCGCGCACGATCGCCTCGCCGCCGGGGGCGACGTACCGGGCGAGCTCGACGTCGTCGTAGGTGTCCGCATAGGGCACGAGCACCCACGAGATCAGGATGGACAGTTCCACGGATGCACTCTCGCGCAGCAGCTCGGTGGCGAGGGCGTGGGGATCGGCCGCCGGCGCGATGGCGGCCGTCCCGAGAACCTGCAGCGAGGGCGTGTAGCTGTCGGCGATCTGCGATGCCCACAGCGCAGCGTGCCCGCCCTGGGAGTGGCCCCACACGACGGTGCGGGTGGACGCGTAGAGGTCGTCCATCTGCCGCGCGGCGACGGCCGCGTCGAGGGACGAGCGCGCCTCGCCGAGTCCGATGAGGTAAGGGAAGGTGCCCGGCGCCCCCTGCCCCGAGTAGTCCGGAGCGATGACGATCCATCCGTTGTCGATCACCTCGTCGAGGCTCGGCACGGACCATTTCGTCGCGGCGGCGTCGCGCAGACTCGGCGCACACCCCTGGGCGACCCCGGTGGTGCCGTGATTCCACAGCACCACGGGGCGCAGACCCCGCGTGGGCGCGGTCGGCGAGATCACGAGCGCACTGCCGACGGCGGGCTGCCCGAGTGCGTCGCGGGTGGTGTAGAGGATGCGCTGGACTTCGGCGCCGTCGGGTTGCTGACCCGAGAAGTCACCCACGCGGATCAGCTGCCCGTGGTCGTACGGGACAACGGCAGGCGGATCGTAGAAGGCGTCGACGACGGGCGCGCCATCCTGGAGCCAGTCGTTGAGCCACCAGCCGCCGGCCGAAACGGCCACGAGGAGGACGGCCAGCGCATAGCGACCCGCGGCCGCCCACACGCGCCCGCGTCGATCATGAACCTCCGCGATGCTGAGCGAGGACCGGGCGAACAGCGCGGCGTCCCGCTCGTGGGGTGCCCGCGTGAAGGCGACCGACCCGCGGACGACGGTGGACACACCGAATGCGAGGGTGCGCACGCCGAAGACGACGGCCACCACCAGCACCGTGACGTCGGGCCAGGTGAGGGAGAGCACCGCGAAGACGATCTGCGCGGCGCCGGAGGCAGCCCACAGCACGCGCTGGCTGAGGGTGCCGCCGACCAGAGCATCGACGACGGCCTGCGCACCGCCGACGAGGAGAAGGAGCGCCAGGGCGACCGGAAGGAGTTCGAGGGTGCGTCCCAGTCCCAGCAGCATCGCGAGGCCGAGGACGACCCACAGCGCCGCGAAGATCCGGGCGGCCCATCCGCGCTCCTGGTGGGGTGCGGCGAACTGGACGAGTCCGAAGATGAGCGCGCTCAATCCGACGTAGACCGTGAGCAGCACGAGCGAGGTCAGCGGCCGCGTGACGATCAGGGCGCCCAGCAGCAGCGCGATTCCGCCGACAAGGATCACCACGATCGGCGGAGCGCCGGCGATCAGGCGCGGCAGGGCGTTCAATCCCCGTCGCCATGCGTCCACCCGATTCACCTCGTCAGCATAGGCAGGTCGAAACCGCTGCGGCGTCGACGCGGCCGCCCGATCACCGCCATACTGACCGGATGGCGGATGTGAGCGCGTGGCTGGCCACGTGGGGCGACAATCTCTGGACGTGGCTGGTGCTGCCCATCGTGGTGCTGCTCGGGCTGTACTTCACCGTGCGATCCGGGGTGGTCCAGTTCCGACTGATCCCGGAGATGTTCCGCACCCTCACCGACAAGACGCCGCGCACCGCCGAGGGCAGACCCCAGTCGGTCTCGGCGTTCCAGGCATTCACGATCTCCGCCGCCTCCCGCGTCGGAGTGGGGAACATCGCCGGCGTCGGCACGGCGATCGCCATCGGCGGTCCGGGCGCGGTGTTCTGGATGTGGCTGATGGCCTTCATCGGCGGTGCATCGGCGTTCATCGAATCGTCGCTTGCGCAGCTGTACAAGACCCGCGACGCCGACGGCTTCCGCGGCGGCCCGGCCTACTACATGCAGCGCGGACTGCGAGCCCGCTGGATGGGCGTGGTGTTCGCCGTCATCCTCATCATCTGCTTCCCCGTCGCCTTCTCTTCGCTGCAGGCCAACACCATCCAGGCCACGATCGCCGGAGGCCTCGACGACTCCGCCTCCGCCTGGCTGCCGTGGGTGATCGGAATCGTCCTGAGCGCGCTGATGGCGCTGGTCATCTTCGGCGGCGTGCGCCGCATCGCCTCGGTCACCCAGCTCCTGGTTCCGCTCATGGCACTGCTGTACCTGCTCATCGGGCTGGTCATCGTCGCGCTGAACATCGACCGGCTGCCCGCTGCGGTCGCGACGATCTTCACCCAGGCGTTCGGGCCGAACGAGGTCGTGGGCGCGACGCTCGGATACATCATCCTCACGGGCGTCAAGCGCGGCATGTTCTCCAACGAGGCAGGTCTCGGCTCGGCGCCCAACGCCGGCGCCTCGGCGGCCGTGACGCATCCGGTCAAACAGGGCCTCGTGCAGACCCTCGGAGTGTACTTCGACACGTTCCTGGTGTGCTCGATCACCGCGTTCATCATCCTGGTGTCGGTTCCGGATCTGGCGAACGCCGAGCGGGGCATCGACCTGACTCAGGGCGCCGTCATCGGCACCCTCGGCGAGTGGTCGAACATCCTGCTGAGCGTCATCATCTTCCTGCTCGCCTTCAGCTCGATCCTCGGCAACTACTACTACGGCGAGAGCAACATCGAATTCATCACCCGCAGCCGCGGGGTGCTGCTCGGCTACCGGATCGCCGCGATCGCTGCCGTCCTGATCGGAGCGCTGCTGTCGGCCGACGTCGTCTGGACCTTCGCCGACGGCGCGATGGGCTTCATGGCCCTGGTGAACCTCGTGGCGATCGGACTCCTCTCGGGCATCGCCTTCGCGCTCCTTCGCGACTACACGCAGCAGCGGCGCGAGGGCAAGGACCCGGTCTTCACCCGTGACCGGCTGCCCGGGGTGGCGAACATCGAGATGTGGGAGGACGAGCTGTCGGTCACCGGGCCGATCGATCTCACGACCCGCGGCCGCCAGGCGGAGAAGCACCGCGACCACTTGCACGAGAGGTCCGCGCGCGACTGACATATCCGCGAGCGACGGGCAACCCCGCAGGCGCGCCCGGGGCCGCGGCTAACCTTGCCGCATGGGTACATCCGCGAGTGCCGCCGCACGCGACGCGAGCTCCGCGCCGGCGGTGCGCATCGCCGCTCGCCTCGGCTACGTCGCCAACGGCGTTCTGCATCTGATCCTCGGCGCGATCATCGTCTCCATCGCCTTCGGAGCAAACGCCGACAGCGACCAGTCCGGCGCCTTCAAGGCGCTCGCCGCCGCCCCGATGGGCTTCGTGGCGCTGTGGGCCCTCGTCGCCGGCCTCTGGGCGCTCGGCGCCTGGTACGTGCTCGACGGGTTCCTGCAGCGTGATCGCCCCGGCAGCAAGGGGACGGCGAAGAAGTGGGGCCGACGGGCCTCGCTGTGGGCGCGCGCGGTCGTCTACCTCGCCCTCGGCGGCATCGCCGCATCCGTCGCCCTCGGCGCGCGTCCGAACGGCGAGCAGAGCACCGAGAACGTCAGCCGCGGAGTCCTCTCCCTCCCGGGCGGTCCTTTCCTCCTGGGCGCCGGGGCACTCGTGATCGGCGGGATCGGCGTCGGATTCGTCGTCATCGGCATCCGCCGCGGATTCCGGAAGAAGGTCGATCTCCCCGTCGGCGCGATGGGGAGGACCGTGGTGGTGATCGGCGTCATCGGCTACATCGCCAAGGGAATCTCGCTGGTGACGGTGGGCATCCTGGTGCTCGTCGCCGCGGTCCGCGTCGACGCGGATGCCGCCGGCGGCCTCGACGGCGCCATCCAGACGCTGGTGGGTCTCCCCTACGGCCCGGCGCTCGTCGTCGGCGTCGGGTTCGGGTTCATCGCCTATGGCGTCTTCTCGGTTCTGCGCGGGAAGTACGCCCGCCTCGACGATTAGGTGTTCTTCGCCGTGACGATGTCACCTTCGCGCCGGCAAGAGGGGCGTCAGGTCAGGGCGGCGACCGCGTCGGCGGCCGGGAGCGTCACGCGCTCGCCGGTGCGCCGGTCCCACAGCTCGACGTTGCCGTCGGCCGCGCCACGACCGGCGATGAGGATGCGCGGCACGCCGACCAGCTCCGCGTCGCCGAACTTCACCCCGGGAGACACCTTCGGGCGGTCGTCGTAGACGACATCCAGCCCCGCCTGCTCCAGCTGTGCGGCGAGCGTCTCGGCGAGCTCGAAGGCCACCGGATCCTTGCCGGTTGCGACCACGTGCACATCGAACGGCGCCACCGAGGTGGGCCAGATGAGACCGCGATCGTCGTTGTTGAGCTCCGCGATGATGGCCAGGATGCGGGTGACGCCGATGCCGTAGGAGCCCATGGTGACCGTGACGAGCTTGCCGTTCTCATCGAGCACCTTCAGGCCCAGCGCCTCGGCGTACTTGCGGCCGAGCTGGAAGACGTGCCCGATCTCCATCCCGCGTGCCAGTGACACCGGCCCGGAGCCGTCCGGAGCGGGGTCGCCCTCTCGCACGCTCGCGACGTCGACCACGGCGTCGGCGACGAAGTCGCGGCCGGCGACGAGTGAGTGCACGTGCTTCTGGTCGATGTTCGCGCCGGTGATCCAGCGCGAGCCGTCCACGACGCGCGGATCGACCAGGTAGCGGATGCCGGTCGTCGATTCCCCACCGAGCACCGCACCTTCGGGAGACCACGGCCCGATGTACCCCTTGACGAGGCCCGGGTGGCGGGCGAAGTCCTCGTCGGTCGCGGGCTCGACCTCGGCGGGCGCGAACGCGACCTCGACCCGCTTGTCGTCGACGTCGCGGTCGCCGGGCACTCCCACGATCACGAGCTCGCGGGTGCCGTCGAGGTGCCTGAGGGCGAGCACGACGTTCTTGAGGGTGTCCGCGGCGGTGAACCGGCCGTCCAGGTGGGCGTTGCAGTGGTCGACGAGGGTGGCGATGGTCGGCGTGTTCGGCGAGTCGAAGATCACCGGCGCCGGCTGTCCCTCGATGGCGACCGGTTCCGGCGCAACGGTCTCGAAGGCCTCCACGTTGGCCGCATAGCCGCCCGCGCTGCGCACGAACGTGTCCTCACCGACCGGCGTCGGGTGCAGGAACTCCTCCGATCGCGAGCCTCCCATTGCACCCGCGTCGGCCTGCACGATCACGTATTCGAGGCCGAGACGCTGGAAGATGCGCTCGTACGCGTCGCGCTGCGCCATGTAGGACGCATCGAGGCCCTCGTCGGACGCATCGAACGAATAGGCGTCCTTCATCGTGAACTCGCGGCCGCGCAGCAGACCGGCGCGCGGACGCGCCTCGTCGCGGTACTTGTCCTGAATCTGGTAGATCGTCAGGGGGAGGTCCTTATACGACGAGTACAGGTCCTTCACCAGGAGGGTGAAAACCTCTTCGTGCGTCGGCGCCAGCAGGTAGTCGGCGTCCTTGCGGTCCTTCAGCCGGAAGATCCCGTCGCCGTACTCCTCCCATCGACCGGTCGCCTCGTACGGCTCTCTCGGCATGAGCGCCGGGAAGTGCACCTCCTGGGCCCCCGCCGCGGTCATCTCCTCGCGGATGATGCGCTCGAGGCGGTTCTTCACGCGGAGTCCGAGCGGCAGCCAGGCGAAGATGCCCGGAGCCTGCCGGCGGATGTACCCGGCGCGTACGAGCAGCCGATGACTGGTGACCTCGGCATCCGCGGGATCTTCACGGAGGGTGCGGAGGAACAGGTGCGACAGACGGGTGACCACGATCGACAAGTGTACGGACCGCGACGACGCGGCATCGCCTTGACAGATGACGCTCGATGAGTATGCAATATATTGCATGCCGATTCCCACGGAGGCTCGACCTCCGCGCCCCCTCCTGCGCGACGATGTTCTCGACCGCATCCGCGATGCGATCGTCGACGGCACTCTCACCCCGGGTGAGCAGGTGCGCGACGCCGATCTCGCGACGTGGCTGGGCGTGAGCAGAACCCCGGTGCGCGAAGCCCTCCTCGAACTCGGGCGGGCCGGGCTCGTGCGCTCCTCGCCGGGGCGGTCGACCGTGGTCTCGCCCCTCGAGAGCGATGACGTGCGCGACGCGCAGCGGGTCGTCGCCGCCATGCACCGGCTCGCCGTCCTCACGGCGGTGCCCCGCATGACAGCCGTCGACCTCGATCGGATGCGCGCGGCCAACGCCCGCTTCACGGCCGCCCACGCGGCCGGCGACGCCGACGGCGCGCTGGTCGCCGACACCGCCTTCCACGCCGTCGCGGTGGACGTGTGCGGCAACTCGGCCGCCCGGGCGGTGATCGCGCAGTACGAGCCGATCCTCCACCGCGCCGAGCGACTGCGGTTCGCATCGGTCGACGAGGGCAGGGATTCCGCGGCCCGTCACGACCGGTTCATCGAGCTGTGCGCGGCCGGCGATGCCGAGTCCGCGGCGGCGCTCGCCGAGGAGATCTGGCAGGCACTCGTCATCGACGCCTCCCCTACCGACCCCCGACACGAGGAGACCCCGTGAAGCTCGACCAGTTCCCCCGCCATCCACTCACCTTCGGCCCGAGCCCGCTGCAGCACCTGAAGCGGCTGACCCAGCACCTCGGCGGAGCGCAGATCTGGGCCAAGCGCGAGGATGTCTCCAGCGGCCTCGCCTTCGGCGGGAACAAGGTGCGCAAGCTCGAGTACATCGTGCCGGATGTGCTGGCCTCCGGCGCCGACACCCTGGTCTCCATCGGCGGCTACCAGTCGAACCACACGCGTCAGGTGGCCGCGGTGGCCGCTCATCTCGGGCTCAAGGCGCGCCTCGTGCAGGAGAAGTGGGTGCCGTGGGACGACCCCACCAACGACCGCGTCGGCAACATCCTGCTCTCGCGCATGATGGGCGCCGACTCGCGACTCGACGATCACGGCTTCGACATCGGCATCCGCGATTCCTGGAAGGACGCGCTGCGTGAGGTCGAGGAGGCCGGCGGCACGCCCTACCCGATCCCGGCGGGCGCCTCCGAGCATCCGCTGGGAGGCCTCGGCTTCGCCAACTGGGCGTTCGAGCTCGCCGAGCAGGAGAGGCAGCTCGGGATCACGTTCGACACGATCGTCGTGTGCACGGTGACCGGCTCCACGCACGCGGGCATGATCGCCGGCTTCGCCGCCCTCGAGGACGTCACCGGCGTGAAGCGTCGCGTGATCGGCATCGACGCCTCGGCGACGCTCGAGAAGACGCGGGACCAGGTCGCACGTATCGCGCGCCACACCGCCGATCTCATCGAGCTGGGCCGCGACCTGCGCGACGACGAGATCCAGGTGCTCGAGGGCTGGGCCGGGGACCTGTACGGCATTCCCGTCGAGTCGACGATGGCGGCCATGGCCCTCGGCGCGCAGCTGGAGGCGATGATCACCGACCCCGTGTACGAGGGGAAGTCGCTCGCGGGGCTCATCGACCTCGTTCGCGACCGCGACATCCCCGCCGACTCGAACGTGCTGTACGCCCATCTCGGCGGTCAGCCGGCGATCAACGCCTATCACGCGCTGTGGGAGTGACCTCGCCCGACGGCGCGCGACCGGCGATCTAGGGTGGATCGGGTGACCACCGTGCTCCTGACCGGTTTCGAGCCGTTCGCCGCCGATCCGACCAACCCGTCGGGCGACGCGGTGCGCCTGGTGGCGGGCGGATGGGACGGCGCCGCGCATCTGGTCACCGACGTGCTGCCGGTGACCTTCGCCGGTGCCGCCGCGCGGCTCGACGAACTCATCGAGCGCCACTGTCCCGACATCGTGATCTCCACCGGACTCGCCGGCGGGCGAGACGCGGTGACCCCCGAGCGGGTGGCCATCAACCTGCAGGATGCGCGGATTCCCGACAACGACGGCGCGCAGCCGGTGGATCTGCCGTGCGTGCCGGGCGGCCCCGCGGCCCTGTTCTCGTCACTCCCGGTGAAGGCGATCGCACGAGACGTCTCGGCCGGCGGCATCCCGGCGCGGGTCTCCCTGTCGACGGGCTCCTACGTGTGCAACCACGTCTTCTACGTCGCCGCGCAGGGCGCCGCGTCGCGCCCCGGAACGCGCGCCGGCTTCATCCACGTGCCGTGGGACACCGCGCACGCCCCGGAGGGCCAGCCCGCGGTGCCGCTCGCGGACATCGCCGCGGCCCTGCACGTCGCGATCGCCACCACGCTCGCGACCCCGCACGACCTCTCGGAGCCGGCCGGCAGCATCCATTGACCCACCCCTGCGCCCGCGGCTTGGTCGGAGAATCCGCCCGACGTCGGAGGAATCGGCCCGAATCTTCCGACATCGGCGTGATTCTCCGACATCGGCGGGCGCGGGGCTGGGTCAGGAGGTGAGGACCTGGGCCGTGCCGAGGGGGGCATCCGGACCCATGTCGTCGGCGAGCCGGTTCGCCTCGGCGATGAGGGTGGCGACGATATCCGCTTCCGGAACGGTCTTGATGACCTCGCCCTTGACGAAGATCTGGCCCTTGCCGTTGCCGCTGGCCACTCCCAGGTCGGCGTCGCGGGCTTCGCCGGGCCCGTTGACGACGCATCCCATCACGGCCACCCGCAGCGGAACGGTCATGTCCTTGAGGCCCTCGGTCACCGAGTCGGCGAGGGTGTACACGTCCACCTGCGCGCGCCCGCACGACGGGCACGAGACGATCTCGAGCTTGCGCTCGCGCAGGTTCAGGGACTGCAGGATCTGGTGGCCGACCTTGACCTCCTCGGCGGGAGGGGCCGACAGCGAGACGCGGATGGTGTCGCCGATGCCCTCGGAGAGCAGGATGCCGAACGCCGTCGCACTCTTGATGGTCCCCTGGAAGGCGGGCCCGGCCTCGGTCACCCCGAGGTGGAGCGGCCAGTCGCCGCGCTCGGCGAGCTGCCGGTAGGCCTTCACCATCACGATCGGGTCGTTGTGCTTGACCGAGATCTTGAAGTCGTGGAAGTCGTGCTCCTCGAACAGCGACGCCTCCCACACCGCCGACTCCACGAGGGCTTCCGGCGTCGCCTTGCCGTACTTCTCCAGCAGCCGCTTGTCGAGGGAGCCGGCGTTGACGCCGATGCGCAGCGACACGCCGGCGGCCTGCGCCGCACGGGCGATCGCGCCGACCTGGTCGTCGAACTTGCGGATGTTGCCGGGATTCACGCGAACGGCCGCGCACCCCGCCTCGATGGCCTGGAAGACGTACTTGGGCTGGAAGTGGATGTCGGCGATGACCGGGATCTGGCTCTTCTTCGCGATGATGTGCAGCACGTCCGCATCGTCCTGACTCGGCACCGCGACGCGCACGATCTCGCATCCGGATGCGGTCAGCTCGGCGATCTGCTGGAGGGTCGCGTTGATGTCGGTCGTCGGCGTCGTCGTCATCGACTGCACGCTGACCGGCGCGTCGCCGCCCACCAGCACCTTCCCCACGCGGATCTGCCGGCTCCGGCGCCGGGGCGCGAGCACGTCGGGGACACTCGGCATACCGATGTTCACTGCGGGCACCTCTTCAGGGTACGCCGTGGAGCACCCGGCACGGCCGCAGGCGGCCTCACGGGCCTGTGGTAGGTTCGGCGCATGTTCCCGCGACGTCACTGGTGGCTCACCGCATAGGCGGTGGGTTGTCGCGCGAACGACAGACCGCCCCTGACTGACACGGGCGGTCCTCTTCTCTGCAAGGGCCGACCGCCCATCCGACGAGAGAACCCGATGAGCACGCCTGCCCCCTCCCTCGCTGCCCTGGCCGCCAGCGACGCTCCCTTCGCTCTCATCGCCCGCGATGCCGACACGGTCGAGGTGCTCACCGGCGAGGTCGTGGACGTCGACCTGCTCGGCGACATCCCGCTGGTCGCAAGCGACGGCACGCCTCGGGAGGTGCTGGCTCTCGTGCCGTTCCGGCAGGTGCGCGAGCGGGGCTTCGTCTGCCACGACGACGGCGCACCGCTGCGATGCCTGCTCGTCGACGAGCACACCTCCCTCCCGCGAGCAGACGTGCTCGCCGAGCTCCCCGGAGCGCCGGTCACCCTCTCCGATGCCGGCTTCGACATCGCCGACGACGACTACGCCGACATCGTGCGCCGAGTGATCGCCGATGAGATCGGCCGCGGCGAAGGAGCGAACTTCGTCATCCGACGTGATTTCACGGCCTCGGTCGACGCCGACCCGCGCGTCGCCGCGCTCACGTGGTTCCGCGCGCTCGCCGAGCACGAGCAGGGCGCGTACTGGACCTTCGCCATCGTCACCGACGGTCACGTGGCGGTCGGCGCGAGCCCTGAGGCGCACGTGAGCGCGACCGGGGGCGTGGTCACCATGAACCCGATCTCGGGCACGTTCCGCCACCCGCAGGGCGGCGCCACCGTGGCGACGCTGAGCGAGTTCCTCGAATCGACCAAGGAGACCGAAGAGCTCTTCATGGTCGTCGACGAGGAGCTGAAGATGATGAGCGCCGTGTGCTCCGACGGCGGCCGCATCACCGGACCGCGCCTGAAGGAGATGTCGCGGCTGACGCACACCGAGTACATGCTGCGCGGACGCAGCCGCCTCGACCCGCGCGACATCCTCCGCGAGACGATGTTCGCACCCACCGTCACCGGATCCCCGATGCAGAACGCCTGCACCGTCATCGCCCGGCACGAGACCTCCCCGCGCGGATACTATTCGGGCGTCGCCGCCCTGTTCACGCCGCGCCCGACGCAGGTTCCGGATGAGCCCACGCACGATCTCGACGCGCCGATCCTCATCCGCACCGCCTACCTCGTCGACGGGGCGCTGCGGGTGCCGGTCGGCGCGACGCTCGTGCGGCATTCCGACCCGTACGGAGAGGTCGGCGAGACGCACGGAAAAGCCGCCGGGGTGCTCGGCGCGATCGGCGCCGTCGCGCGTGACACGTCCGCATCCGCCGGCGACGACGACGCTCCCACCGGACCTCCCGCGCGGCTCGCGGAAGACCCGGATGTCGCGAGCCTGCTCGCCTCGCGCAACTCCCGCCTCGCCGACTTCTGGCTCAATCCGCAATCCGGCGGCACCGACGGCCCCTTCGCCGGACACCGCGCAGTGATGGTGGATGCCGAGGACCGGTTCACGACGATGCTCGCGCACCAGCTGCGCCACCTGGGCCTCGACGTCACCATCACCCCGTGGCACGCCGCCACCGATGAAGAGATCGTCGGCGCCGAGCTGCTCGTGTGCGGTCCCGGCCCCGGCGACCCCCGCGGACTCGAGAACCCGCGCATCGCTCGGATGCGCGAGGTCGTGGCGATGCGGCGCGCGAGCGGCCGGCCCCTGCTGGCCGTGTGCCTCAGCCATCAGGTCCTCGCCGACAGCCTCGGCATCGAGCTGGCTCCGCTGGCGCGCCCGCACCAGGGTGTGCAGCTGCGCGTCGACATCTTCGGCGAGCCCGCTTCGATCGGGTTCTACAACACCTTCACCGCGACGGTGCCCGCCGGAACGAGCCGCATCGGCGAGGCCGAGGTCTCCGCCGACCCCGAATCCGGCGCGGTGTATGCGCTGCGCGGGCCGGGGTTCGCCTCGGTGCAGGGTCACCTCGAGTCGATCCTGTCGCGCGACGGGCTGCGCACCCTCGAGCGGCTGGTCGCCGAGGCTTTCGCCGTCACCCCCGCCTGAGCGCTGCGAGGTCCCGCGATCGACGGGGGGCGCAGCTCAGGAGCCGAAGATCGAGATCGGATTGACGATGTCGGCGAGGATCAGCACGGCGCCCATGGCGATCAGGCACACGACCACGACGAAGGTCACGGGGACGAGCTTGGTCGCATCCACCGGAGCCGGGGGCGGACGACGCAGCAGCTTCGCCCACGCCCGCTTGATCCCCTCCCACAGCGCCACGACGACGTGACCGCCGTCCAACGGCAGCAGCGGGATGAGGTTGAAGACGAACAGGGCGATGTTCAGCGAGGCCAGGACCGACAGGATGCCCGCGACCCGGTTCAGGACCGGAGCCTCCGCGGACGCGACCTCACCGGCGATGACGCCCGCGCCGACGATGCTCAGCGGCCCGTCGGGATCACGCTCTCCCCCCGTGACGAGGTCGACGCCGGTCTCCCAGACCTTCACCGGCAGCTGCCACATGATGCCCGCCACGGCACCGACGTTCTCGAAGGCCATCTGAGGACCCGCCCAGACGGGCTGCGGCCGCAGTTCGCTCACCGGCGAGATGCCGATGAATCCGACCTCTTCGGTCACGGCGACATCGTTCTCGTCGGTGACGGCTCGTCCGGCCTCATCGGTCACGGGCCGTTCGGTCAGCAGCGGGGTGACCGCGAGGGCCGTCTCGACGCCGTCGCGGAGCACCACCACCTCGAGCGTCTCGCCCGGGGCGTCGCGGATGATCGACGAGGCCTCGTCGAAGCTCGCCACGGGCGTGCCGTCGATCGAGACGATCTCGTCGCCGGGCAGCATCCCCGCCTCCGCCGCGGGTGCGACGGGGTCGGCCGATGTGCACTCGGCGCCCGCCGCCGACGCCGGCACCACGCACTCGGACACGGCAGCGACCGTCGTCGTCGCCGTGGACAATCCGATGCCCGAGGCCAACAGGGCGAACAGGACGATCGCCAGCAGCAGATTCATGACCGGGCCGCCCAGCATGATGATCACGCGCTTGAACACCGGCAGCCGGTAGAAGACGCGATCGTCGCCGTCACCGTGGACGGTCTCATCGTTCGCGGCACGGGCGTCCTGGACCATCGTGGCGAAGAATCCGCCGCCGGCGCGTCCCTCGCCGGCACGCTCGGCGGGGGTGGGCGGATACATTCCCGCCATGGAGATGTAGCCGCCGATCGGGAGGGCCTTCACGCCGTACTCGGTCTCACCGAAACGGCGGGACCACAGCGTCGGCCCGAAGCCGATCATGTACTGCCCGACGCGAACCCCGAAGCGCTTGGCGGGCACCAGGTGACCGATCTCGTGCAGGGCGATCGACACGGCGAGGCCCACGAAGAGCAGGGCGAAGCCGATGACGAATGCGATCACGACCCCACGGTACTCGCGCCTGCCTATGAAGAGGCCGCGAGGTGAGAGGATGGATGCCGCCATGCCGACCGACACCGCCTCCCATCTGCCACCCGTGCTCCGGCCCGAGAATCCGCCGACGCACGGCCTCGCCGACTTCGCGCGCGAGGTCGGCGCGCGCTCTTCGGACGACCTCGCCGGCGTCACGCTGTCGGGCATCACGCTCGCCACCGCGGACCTGCGACCGGGCGACGTCTTCGTCGCGGTGCGCGGGGTGAACCGGCACGGCGCGGAGTTCGCGGCCGATGCCGCCGCCGCCGGAGCGGTCGCGGTGGTCACCGACGCCGCCGGAGAGGCGATCGCGCGCACGGCCGGCATCCCCGTGCTCGTCGTCGACGACCCGCGAGCGGCTCTCGGCGACATGTCGGCGCGTGTCTACGCGACCGGCGCCGACGACGACCTGCCCCTCCTGCTCGGCACGACCGGCACCAACGGCAAGACGAGCGTGTCGCACCTCCTCGAGGGCATCCTGTCGCAAATCGGCGCGGTGACCGGGCTCTCGTCCACCGCCGAGCGCCACATCGCCGGACAGATCATCGTGTCGCGACTGACCACGCCCGAGGCCTACGAGATGCACGCGCTGCTGGCGCTGATGCGGGAACGCGGCGTCGAGGCCGTGGCCGTCGAGGTGAGCGCGCAGGCGCTGTCGCGGCGCCGCGTCGACGGGATGATGTTCGACGTCGCCGGGTTCACGAATCTCTCCCACGACCATCTCGACGACTATGCCGACATGGCCGAGTACTTCGAGGCCAAGCTCCCGCTGTTCCGCACGGACCGTTCGCGACGCGCCGTCATCAGCCTCGACTCCGCATCGGGGGCCGATGTCGTCGCGGCGTGCGAGGTGCCGTGCGTCACGATCGGCACTCCCGACATCGCCGACGATCGCGACGCTGCCGCGGACGCCGACTGGGTCGTGGAGATCATCGATGAGCAGCAGATCGGCACACGCTTCGCGCTCGCCGCTCGCGACGGCCGGCGGCTGGAGACGACCGTGCCGGTCATCGGCCGTCACATGGCGGCCAACGCGGGTCTCGCGATCGTCATGATCCTGGAGGCCGGCTACCCGTGGGAGCGGCTGACCGCGGCGCTCGAGGGCGGCCGCATCGAGGCGTACCTGCCCGGTCGCACCGAACTGGTCTCCGGCGACACCGGCCCGGCCGTCTACGTCGACTTCGGGCACTCCCCCGACGCCTTCGAGAAGACCCTCGCCGCCGTCCGGCGCGTCACGCCGGGCACGGTCCTCATGCTGTTCGGCGCGGACGGCGATCGCGACACCACGAAGCGACACGACATGGGCCGCACCGCCGTCGACGGCAGCGACATCCTGATCGTCACCGACCATCACCCCCGTCATGAGGAGCCGGACGCGATCCGTGCGAGCCTCGTCGAAGGCGCGCGCGGGGCGCGGCCCGACGCGGACATCCGCGAGTCCTCACCGCCGGAGCGCGCCATCCGCGAGGCCGTCGAGCTCGTCGGCGACGGCGATGCAATCCTGTGGGCCGGGCCCGGCCACCAGGACTACCGCGACATCCGCGGCGTGCGCACACCGTATTCGGCCCGCGAGCTCGCCCGCCGCGCTCTGCGCGACAGGGGATGGCCGGTGCCCGAACCGCGCTGGCCCGTGCCCTACCCCGACGATCGGACGCCGGACTCCGACCCGCTGCGCCCGTCGCGCTGACTCAGGCCGCGGCGACGGCGCGATCCGCCGCCTCACGCGCCCAGCGCTCGGCCTCGGCGAGGGTCTCGAGCGTGAGCTCCGTCGGAGGCTCGTGCGCATCGACCACGGCGGCGATCGTCTCGACGATGTCGGTGAAAGCGATCGCGCCGTCGTGGAACGCGTCGACGGCCTGCTCGTTCGCCGCATTGAACACCGCGGGGAAGGTCGATCCCGCACGACCGACCTGCTTGGCCAGCGCGACGGCCGGAAACGCATCGTCGTCGAGCGGCTCGAACGTCCACGAGGTGGCGCTCGTCCAGTCGAGGGGTTCCCCCACCCCGCCGACGCGGTGCGGCCAGTCCAGGCCGAGGGAGATCGGCAGCCGCATGTCGGGAGGCGATGCCTGAGCGATCGTCGATCCGTCGACGAACTCGACCATCGAGTGCACGATCGACTGCGGGTGCACGACCACGTCGATGTGCTCGAACGGCACCTCGAACAGCAGGTGCGCCTCGATGACCTCCAGGCCCTTGTTCACCAGCGTGGCGGAATTGGTCGTCACGACCCGGCCCATGTCCCAGGTCGGATGCGCGAGCGCCTCACGCGGAGTGACCGTCGCCATGTCGCTGCGCGAGCGCCCGCGGAAAGGACCTCCCGACGCAGTGAGCACGAGCCTGCGCACCTCGGCCCTCTCACCGCTTCGCAGGGCCTGCGCGATGGCCGAGTGCTCCGAGTCGACCGGGACGATCTGTCCGGGGCGCGCCGCACGACGCACCAGATCACCGCCGACGATCAGCGACTCCTTGTTCGCCAGGGCGAGCGTCGTGCCGGTCGCCAGCGTCGCGAGCGTGGGTCCCAGCCCCACCGAACCGGTGATGCCGTTGAGCACGACGTCGGCCTCGACGTCGCGCACCAGCTGGGCGGCCTCCTCCGCTCCGAGCGCCGTGTGCTCCACGCCGAACGCCTCCGCCTGGGCGGAGAGCACGTCGCGCGAGGAGTGAGCGGACAGACCGACGACGTCGAAACGACGCGGGTTCGCGCGGATGACCTCGAGCGCCTGGGTGCCGATGGAGCCGGTGGAACCGAGAACGATGACGCGCCGCATGCGGTCAGACTACCGACGCCGCACGCGTGGGGTCACTCGGCCGCGACGGCGTGCTGCGTGCCCAGGATGTCCACGACGAACACGAGCGTCTCGTCCTGCAGCTCGTTTCCCTCGCTGTCCCCGTACCCGAACTCCGGCGGGATGACCACGAGCACCTGCGAACCGACGGTCTGCCCTTCCAGCGCCTGCTGGAAGCCGGCCACGACACCGGTGGTGGTGAAGGTTGCGGGGGTGTCGCGATCCCAGCTGGAATCGAAGATCTCGCCGTCGGACCACTTCACACCGGCGTAGTGCACGAGCACCGTGTCGCCGGACTCGACCGTCGCACCGTCACCGACCTTCAACTCGGCGATCTCGACATCCGTCGGCGCCTCGGCGTCGGGAATGGTCACCGTGGGGGCGCCGTCGTCGTCGAGGGTCACGTCCGGCATGCCTTCGACGGGCTCCTGCTCCTCGCCCCACGCGGCGTCGGGAACGACGCTCAGCAGATCGAAGACGTAGACCTCCGCACCGTTGGTGTCGCTCGCGGGGAAGGCCGCGACCACGCGCGTGCCGGGGGTCGCGCACCCGACGATCTGACCGATCGGGTTGTCGGCGGAGATCTGTGCGGGAAGGATCTCCGCGCCCTCGTACCCGAGCGTTCCCAGCTCCTCGCCGGTCTCGGCGCTGTAGGCGGTGAGCGCATAGGACACGAGGTCGCCGGATTCCACGGGGTCTCCCTCGCCCTCGGTCACCACGGAGCTCTGAAGCTCGCCGACCTCGAGCGGGAACTCGAACGTCGCGGTGGACTCCTCGCCCGTCTCGCCCTCGACGGTCACGGCTTCGGAGGCCGATCCCGAGGGGGCGGCGGCGGCGCAGAGCGCATCGGCGGACGCGTCCGGTTCGGGGTCGGATGTGCCGCATCCGGCGAGCAGGATCGCCGCAGCGGCGACGGCGGAGATGGCGAACAGGGAGCGATTGCGCACGAAGACCTCGAGACGGTGGACAGACACGGTCGCCCCCATCCTGCCCCACGATCTCTTTGATCGGGCTGAGAGCCCCGCCGCCCGGGCCGGGATCCGGTCGATCGACGAGCCGAGAGCCGACCGGCTCCACGCGCCCGGAGCATAACGTGCCGGGCATGCGATCCGCGGTAGCCTCGTCGGGTGATGTCTGCGGAAACCCCCGATTCCGAGAACACCGGCAACGACGACGAGCGCACGCCGGAGGGCGTGCGCCGCATGGGCGCGACCTATGCGTTCGGCCGCATGGTGGTGACCCCGCTCGGTCGGCTGCTGTATCGTCCGCGGGTCGAGGGCCGGCATCACGTCCCCCGGCAGGGTCCGGTGATCTTCGCCAGCAACCACCTGTCCTTCATCGACAGCATCGCGATCCCCGTCGCCGCTCCGCGGCCGGTGCACTTCCTCGCCAAGGCGAGCTACTTCGACGGGCCCGGGATGAAGGGGTGGCTGTCCAAGCAGTTCTTCCTCTCGATCGGCGCGATCCCCGTCACGCGGGGTGCCGGGCAGGCGGCGCTGGACGCCCTCGACCAGCAGCGACTTCTGCTGGATCAGGGCAGCGCCGTCGCACTGTACCCGGAGGGGACTCGATCCCTCGACGGGCGCCTCTACAAGGGGCGCACCGGCGTCGCCTTCCTCGCTCTCCAGACGGGCGCTCCGGTGGTGCCGGTCGGCCTCATCGGCACAGACCGCGTCATGCCCGTGGGCGCGAAGATGCCGTCGCTGCGCGAACGTGTCACGGTGCGATTCGGTGAGCCGATCGATCTCTCGCATCACGGTGCCGCGTCGTCGGGACGCGCTCGTCGCGGGGCCACGGACGACATCATGAACGCCATCCAGGCCCTCTCGGAGCAGGAGCTCGCGGGCGCCTACAACGAGCTGCCCGCCCACGGGCCGATCGAGAAGATCAGGCAGGCGCTGCCGCACGAGCGCGTGTGAGCGCCCGGCAGCTCAGGCCGCCACGCGCACGGTCGCCTCGTGACGCACCGGGAAGTTGACGGAGTTCGCGATGAAGCACCATGCGTTCGCCTGACGGTGTGCCGCGTACGCGGCATCCACCATCCCCTCCTCGGCGACCGTGACGACGGGGTGGAGCACGACCTCACGGAAGGCGCCGCCGCCCGTGCCGTCGAGCACGAGGGTTGCGGTCGCGTCGTCGTGGTACGCGGTGACGACCACACCCGCGGTCACGCACGCGTGGAGGTAGGACAGCAGGTGGCACTGCACGAGGGATGCCAGGAGCATGTCCTCGGGGTTCCACCGTGCCGGGTCGCCGCGGAACGGGGCATCGGCCGAGCCGAGCAGCGCCGGCTTGCCCTCGACCTCGAGGGTCACGGAGCGGTCGTAGTCGCGGTATCCGCTCGTGCCGCTTCCGCGCTCACCGGTCCAGGTCGCGCGCATCGCGTAGGAGTGTTCGCCGGGCATGGGGCCAGTCTGACACGACCGGCCCCGCGCACGGGCGGACGTTAGGCTGGTGGTGTGCCGGAGACCTTCGCCGCCAGCAGCGCCGTCCCCCTCGCCGTCGTCGAACGCAGCGGGTTCATCGAGTCCCGCCACATCGGGTCCGCGATCGTGCTGTCTCCCGACGGCGGCGCGTCGACGACGCTGGGCGACACCGAAGCGCCGATCCTTCCGCGTTCGTCCCTCAAGCCGGTGCAGGCGCTGGCGATGCTCGCCGCCGGCACTCCCCTCGAGGGCGAGCGACTCGGCATGGCCGCGGCCAGCCACTCCGGCACCGATCGGCATGTCGCCGCCGTGCGAGACATCCTCGACGCCGCCGGCCTCGATGACACCGCCTTGCAGTGCCCGCCCGCATGGCCGGGAGACGGCCCGGCGCGCGACGCGATGGTCCGCGCCGGGGCCGCGCCGGCACGCGTGCGGATGAACTGCTCCGGCAAGCACGCCGCCATGCTCCTGGCCTGCACGACGAACGGCTGGCCGATCGAGACGTATCTGCATCCCGAGCATCCGCTCCAGGTGCAGATCCGCGAGGTGACCGAACGCCTGACCGGGCAACGGGTGACGACGACGGCGATCGACGGATGCGGTGCGCCGGTGTTCGCGATGAGCCTCGCGGCGCTCGCGAAGGCGATCCACCGCATCGGCACGTCGTCCGAGCGCTCGCCCTTCGCGCTCCATCGCAGCGCAGGGGCGCTGGTGCGCGCCGTGAAGGAGAACCCGTGGACGATCGACGGCCCCTCGCGACCGGACACGCTGGCCATCTCCCGACTGGGGGTGTTCGCCAAGGGCGGCGCCGAAGGCGTGATGGTCATGGTCGCCCCCGACGGCACCACCGTCGCCGCGAAGATCCTCGACGGCAGCGGACGCGCGGCGACCGCGGTCGCGGGGCGCCTGCTCGAGCGCGCCGGAGCCCTGGCAGAGGCGGACGTCTCCGCGCTGCTGGCGGAGCTGCCGCTGCGGGTGACCGGCGGTGGCGTCGAGGTGGGCCGGATCCGTCCCGTCTTCTGAGGATCAGTCACGGTCGGACTGCTGCGCCGCGAGACACACTCGACGGGGGGCTGCGCCACCGCGGACGAGCCAGGCGCGCGCTCCTCGCGAGTCGCACGGGGGCGGAAGACCGCGATCACCGGTCAGCGTGCGGTAGGCCGTACCGCACGCGGCGTCGATCAGCAGGTCGTGCTCGAGGCGAATGCGCGTGAGCGTCCGCCAGTTCCGCTGCCACAGCTCGGGGTCTCCCACCAGCACCGTGCGCGAGCCGTCGCCGCCCTCGTCGTCGGCCTCGTCGACCATCCGCACCGTGGCACCGCCCGCCTGCCACGTCGAGAAGAGCGACCGTGCGCGGGGCCCCGGCGCGATCACCACCCCCGTCAGACCTCGCGGCGGTCGCCAGAGGTCGGGCTCCACCCGGGCGGACTCCGCGGGAAGGGGCACGATCGCGGTCTGGACGACGACTCCGTCGAGGGTGCCGCGGCCGGGAGGTGCGCTGGGGTCGAATCCCGATGCAGCGCCACCGGCGGCGATGTGCTCCGCGCGCCCCGGGGTGGCGAGCACCAATCGCCGCGCGACCGTCTCGGCCACCCGTGCGAGCGGCCCCGAGAGCCGACGGGCGGTGAGAACGACGAGGTATCCCCCGTGTCCCGCGTCTCTCACGATCGCTTCGAGCAGCGAGATCGCCGCCGCGGCGTGGTCGGCGGGAAGGCGCGCGAGCAGGGTGTCGACGTCGTCGAGCACGATCGCCGTCCCGGCGGCCGGCGGTCGCTCGGCGCAGCCGACGAGCTGATCCCACCCGTGCTCGAGATCCGCCGGGATCCACACCGAGCCGCCCGGCGCCTGCGCGGCGATCAGCGCTGCGGCGCAGGAGCGACCCGAGCCCGCACGGCCGACCACGAGCAGGGAGCGATCGGCCACGAGAACGCCGACGCGGCGCTGGTCCTGCTCGGCGGGGAGGTCGGCGAGACCCAGCGTGAGGTCGGATGCAGGCCGACCGGCTTCGCCCGCACTCAGCCGCGGGTCGGAGATGTCGATGCGCTCCGGCAGCGTCGGATGCCATATCGGGCGCGGGGCGGGTCCGGTCTCGGCGCCTCGAGCGCAGACCCGATCGAGCAGCCCGTCGTCGCTCAGACCGATACGCACGCGCTGGGGTTCCGCGTCCGACGCACGTCGCACGATCGCCACGCCCGCGCCGTCGCGCCCGCCGGGCAGCAGGGCGGCGTCTTCGGTGCCGACGACGGCCCTGCTGTCACCCCGATCGGCGACACGCAGGCTCACGCGCAGCGGACAGTTCGCCAGCAGGGCGTCTCTCACCACCCCGGCGATGCGTTGCGTGCCGAGGACGAGGTGCATGCCGAGCGCACGACCGCGCGCTGCGACGTCGGTGAACACCGTGTGCAGCTCGGGATGCTCGCCCAGCAGCGCCGCGAACTCGTCGACCACGATGACCAGGCGAGGCAGGCGGACTCTCGGGTCGGCGACGTCCCGTGCGCCGATCGCCGTCAGTGCGCGCTCGCGCATCCGGATCTCCGCACGCAGACTCTGAAGGGCCCGCTCCGCACCGTCACCGTCGAGATCGGTGATCACCCCCGTCACGTGGGGGATCCGAGCGAGCGCGTCGAACGCGGTTCCGCCCTTGAAGTCCGCCAGCAGGAAGACGACCTGTTCCGTGGAGTGGCTCGCACACAGCGCCAGCACCCACGACACCAGCAACTCGCTCTTGCCGGATCCGGTCATGCCCGCCACGACGGCGTGCGGACCGTCGTCGACGAGGTCGATCGGCACGACGACGCCGGCCGCCGCGGCGAACCGGGCGGTGAGCGGGCCAGCATCGCCCGCGGGCTGCGAGGCGAGAAGGTCGCCGAGCGACACGACCGTCTCCTCGTCGTCGCCGCGCATCCGGGCCGCCCGCGCGGCGAGGATCGATGCCGCCGCGGCGCACTGGCGGGGATCGAACATCTCCGGCGCGACGTCGCGACGCGAGATGCCGTCGTCGACGATCGCACCCGTCGGTGAGGTCACGGTCATGCGCACGGTGCACTCCGGGGGCGGCGGCGCCGACTCGTCCACCCGCGCGAGCACGAACGTCGCCGACGGGTGGGCCACGTCACCCGGTTCGAGCAGACACATCACCGTCGGAGCGTCCCGCACATGCGGCAGCTGCTGCGCCCACACGTGTTCGGCCCCGGGACCGGAGACGACACGCAGCCGCCCCGGTTCGATACCGAGGACGAGCTGCAGGGCGAGGGCGCGAATCGCAGCGGCCGCGAGCATTCGCGGCCCCGAGACCGCGACGCCGCCCTCGAGCGGAACGACGACCGGCGCGTCCGTGAGGCGACCCGCGTCAGCGCGCAATGCCGCGTCTTCGGGATCGTCGCCGCCGCCGGTGACCCGCTGACCGCTCTCCCGCTCACCACGGCCGACCACCAGGGAGTTGTCGCGGACGACCGAGCGCCGCCAGATCTCGGCGTCGTCGTCGAGGAGCGCGCGTGCATCGGGATGTCGCTGCCGCATCGCGCGCCGCTCGGCGTCGTGACGGTCGCGGAGGCGTTCTCGTACCGCGCGGCGAGCCGCGGCCGACGTCGCCGCGGCCCGACGGTGCTCGCGACGGGCCGCACGCCGGGAATCGAGCAGTGACGCGACCGCGATCACCGGGCCGAGCGCGGCGAGCCACAGCGCCAGCACGTGACCGGTGACGACCCAGATCATCACCGCCCCGGCTATCGGCGCCAGCGCAGCGAGAATCGGGATGCCGCTGCGGCGCGCCGGGGCCGGGGGTGCGGGGAGGACAAGCTCACCCGCGTCGTACCGGAGATCCGGAGCGGGCGGGTTGTCGACGGCGGGTCGGGGATTTCGCACACGCTCATTCCATCCGCCGAGGCGGACGGGCGGGCGTCGCAGCGGCCGGCCTGTGGACGGGAGGGGGTCAGTGCTGCGCCGGGGAGGGATCTTCGGCCGCGACATCGAGCACGATGATCGTGATGTTGTCGCGTCCGCCGTTCTCGAGCGCCGCGTCGAGCATCGCGTCGACGGCGGCAGCCGGGTCGGCGTTCTCCCCCAGGAAGTGCTGGATGCCGTAGTCGGTGAGCTCCTTGGTGAGCCCGTCGGAACAGATCACGAATCGATCGCCGTCGACGAGCTCGAGCCGCACGTAGTCCGGTGTCACGCCGTCGCTCGGGCCCACGGCGCGGGTGATCACGTTCCCGTAGGGATGATTCTCCGCTTCCTCGGGGCTCAGGCGACCGGAGGAGATCAGCTCCTGCACGACGGAGTGATCCGTCGTGATCTGCGCGAGTGCACCGTCGCGCAGGAGGTACACGCGGCTGTCGCCGATGTTGAGCGTCACCCAGTGCGGTTCGTCGCCGGAGACATCCAGATAGACACCCGTCACCGTCGTCCCGGTGCCCTCGTCGGTGGCCTTGGGATGCGATGCGATGTCGCGGACCGCCTTGGCCAGCGCCTTCTCGATCGTGCGAGGAGTGACCGAGCCGCCCTCCACCGTGCCCGAGAGCCGCTCCACGGTGCGGGAGCTGGCGATCTCGCCGCCGATGTGGCCACCCATTCCGTCGGCGACGACGAAGAGCGGATACGAGGCGAGCACCGCATCCTGATTGATCTCTCGTCGGCGGCCCGTGTGGGTGGTCGCCGCCCACGCCAACGACCACGTTCCCGCCGCCGTTGCGACGGAACGCGTGTGGGTCGATACGTCGGGCACGCCCTGACTCTCCCTCGAACGGTCTTGTCGGCAGCACCGAGGTGCTGCCGCGTGCTCACAGCCTAATGGACGTGGCCCCGGCCGCCTCCCGGCTCGGCTCGGCGCGTCAGACCTTGGCGCCGGGATCCTCGGGCAGCGGGAACAGGGCGTCGATCTCCGCGACCTCGTGGACGTCGGGCGTCCAGGCGGTGGCCGCGTCGGCGTTCGCCCGCACCTGGTCACCGCTGGTGGCGCCGGCGATCACGCTGGAGAGCTCGTCGTGCGAGAGCAGCCATCCGATCGTCGCCTGCAGCATCGTGATGCCGCGATCGCCGCAGAAGGCGGAGAACTGCTCCAGCGCGTCCCACGGGGCCTGCTCCCACACGTGGGAGCGCTGGCGAGAGATCCGCGTGTCCTCCGGGGCGTGGGAGCGCGTGAACTTCCCGGTGAGGAGTCCGTTGTGCAGGGGGAAGTACGGAAGGAGTCCGAGCCCGAATCGGCGAACGGCCGGAAGGACCTCGCGCTCGGCCGCTCGCGCGAGCAGGCTGTAGTGGTTCTGAGCCGACACGAAAGGCACGCGATGGGAGGTCGCGGCGATGAAATCGGCTTCCGCGATCTGCCAGCCCGCGAGGTTCGAATGCCCGAGGTAGCGCACCTTCCCCTCGCGCACGAGGTCCGTCAGCACATCAAGGGTCTCTTCGATGGGCGTGTGGGGATCGGGGGTGTGCAGCTGATACAGGTCGATGTGATCGGTCTGCAGGCGCGAGAGGGACCCCTCGACGGCCCTGCGGATGTAGGAGCGCGAGGCCTTCGCACCCGCGGGCGGATATCCCATGTCGCGACCGAAGTGCCCGAACTTGGTGGCGATGGTCACCTCGTCGCGTCGGCCGCGGAGGGCCTCGCCCATGAGCGATTCCGACAAGCCCGGCTCGCCGCCGTACATGTCGGCCGTGTCGAGGAAGGTCACCCCGGCGTCGACCGCCGCGTCGATCACCGCCCGTGTGCCCTCGATGGTCTCCGTCTTCGTGCCCGGGCGACCGAAGTTGTTGCACCCGAGGCCGACGGCGGAGACGAGGAGGCCGGACGTGCCGACGCGACGGAGGGGAACCGATGAACTCATGGCCTCCACGCTAGCGTCGCTCGCAGGTCCCGGCGCCACGCGACGACGTGCCCCCCACTCGGTGGTGAGGGGCACGTCGCTCGCGTCAGGACTGCTTCGGCGGCTCCGGTGCTGCCGGCGGCTCGGTCGACGGCGGCTGGGTCGGCGGGGCCGGCGGCTGCGTCGGAGCCGGCGGCTGGGTCGGCGCCGGCGGCTGCGTGGAGGCCGGCGGGGCCGGCGGCTGAGCGCCGGGTGCGGGCGGCGGCTGGTACCCGGCCGGGGGCTGGTAGCCCGCGGGGTACCCCGGCTGCGTGACCGGGTTGGCCGGGTAGCCCGCCGCGGGAACCTGCGACGGAATGCCGGACCAGGTCGTCTTGTCGGCGAGGAAGTTCCCAGCCCACGGGGCCGCAGGGATCGCGGTGTTCCAGCGCGACCGGTCGAAGGCGTTGATGCCCAGCCAGACGATGGCCAGGAAGATGTAGAGGATGATCCAGACGACTTCCTTCTGGAGCTTGAGCCCCACCCGCCATGCGGCGAGCACGGTGTAGACGCCCGCGGCGAGCGGGAAGAGCCATCCGATCACCGGGATCCAGCCCAGCACGATGCTCGCGCCCCACAGGCCGAGGAGCCACCAGGGATTCAGGTCGCCGAGCTTGACGAAGATCAGCGTGTTGTAGATCGGCACCCACGCCCGCCACTTGCCCTGCACGCCCGCCTTGTCGAAGATCTTCATGAAGAAGAACGCGGTCAGGACGTAGCCGGCGATGGCGAAGATGAACCAGAACACGGCGAAGATGAAGAAGAACGCGACATCGCTGCCGCTGTAGGAGTAGTCGACGCTACTGAACGTTTCCACGGGTACCTCTCCCAGATTCGGCCCGCCGTGCGGCGGGTCGTGAGACATGGTATCGAGAGCGGACGCGTTCTGTCAGGAACCTCCCAGACTTTCTCGTGAACGTTCGTTGCCGGGGGCTTGGTCACCTGACGCTCAATCGGAGAACAGCAGCAGGTCACCGCCCTCGCCGCGGCGGAGATCGACGTCGCTGGCGGCCGCCCACGAGAGCAGGTCGTCGGACCCGGCTATGGTCGCCGCCGACGTCGCCAAGCGGCGGACGAGCTCACCCTTGGCGTGCTTGTTGAAGTGGTTCAGCGCCCGCACAGTGCCGTCCGGCCCCGATGCGACCACCCGCACGTACGACGAGGGCAGGTTTCCCGGAACGGGGCCGAGCGCCACATAGGCTTCGGAGCGCAGATCCAGGACGAAGTCCGGCGCCGCTTCGGCCAGCGCATCCGACACCGCGCCAGACCACAGCCGCTTCGGCGATCCGAGCGTCGGCAGCGTGACCGCCGCCGACATGCGGTACGCCGGAATGCCATCCATGGCGCCGACCGGACCGAACGGTGCGGAGTGGATCTGCACGTGCGCGGCCAGCCATGCGCGTGAGTCATCGTCCAGGCCACGTGCGTCGAGCGCGTCGAAGAGCACCCCGGTGTAGCGGTCGACGGCCGCCATCGTCGGAGAGACGCGCGCGACGGCGTTCAGCCCGATGTCGGCGAGCTGCGTCTTCCCGAGCCTGAGCGTGCGAGCGCTCTCCTCCTCGTCGCCGCTGAGGTCGACGAGCGCATCGACCACGCGGGACCGGAGGGTGGTGAGGGTCGGATGGGCGAGGCGATCCAGGGCGAGCGGCGGGCCTTCTCCCCCGCGTCGTTTGGTCTCGGACGGGGGCAGCAGAACGAGCACGTATCTCTCCGGGGAAGGCGAGAGGGCACGAGCTCCGGATACCCCGGATGCTCGCGCCCTCTCGGACTGCGTGTGTGTCGTCAGGCCACGACGGCGGCGTTGCCGGCCACGATCGTGAGCTCGTCGCCGGCCATCGACAGGAAACCGTCTTGCGCGTTGGCGACGACCTTCTGGCCGGAGGTCTCGGTGATGCGCACCTGGCCTTCCGCGAGGATCGCCAGCACCGGCTCGTGACCGGGCATGAAGCCGATCTCGCCCTCGACGGTCTTGGCGACGACGAGCGAGGCCTCCCCCGTCCAGACCTCGGCGTCGGCGGAGACGAGACTCACTTTCAGCGGCACGTCGACTCCCTCCAGTCGCTCAGTACGAGCATGATCAGCCGTTCTCCTTCTGGATGCGGGCCCAGTTCTCTTCGACGTCGGAGATGCCGCCGACGTTGAAGAACGCCTGCTCGGCCACGTGGTCGAAGTCGCCCTTCACGATCGCGTCGAACGACTCGATCGTCTCCTTGATCGGAACGGTCGAACCCTCCACGCCGGTGAACTTCTTCGCCATGTAGGTGTTCTGCGACAGGAACTGCTGGATGCGACGCGCACGCGACACGACGATCTTGTCCTCTTCGGAGAGCTCGTCGACACCGAGGATGGCGATGATCTCCTGCAGTTCCTTGTTCTTCTGCAGGATCTGCTTCACCGCCGTGGCCACGCGGTAGTGGTCCTCGCCGATGTAGCGCGGGTCGAGGATCCGGCTGCTCGAGGTCAGCGGGTCGACCGCGGGGTACAGACCCTTCGACGCGATCTCACGCGAGAGCTCGGTCGTCGCGTCGAGGTGCGCGAAGGTCGTCGCCGGCGCCGGGTCGGTGTAGTCGTCGGCGGGAACGTAGATCGCCTGCAGCGAGGTGATCGAGTGGCCGCGCGTGGACGTGATGCGCTCCTGGAGCACACCCATCTCGTCGGCGAGGTTCGGCTGGTAGCCCACGGCCGAGGGCATGCGACCCAGCAGCGTCGACACCTCGGAACCCGCCTGCGTGAAGCGGAAGATGTTGTCGATGAACAGCAGCACGTCCTGCTTCTGCACGTCGCGGAAGTACTCCGCCATCGTCAGGGCAGACAGCGCGACGCGAAGTCGCGTCCCCGGCGGCTCGTCCATCTGACCGAAGACAAGGGCGGTCTTGTCGAAGACGCCGGCCTCGTCCATCTCGCCGATGAGGTCGTTGCCCTCACGCGTGCGCTCGCCGACACCGGCGAACACCGACACACCACCGTGGTCCTGAGCGACGCGCTGGATCATCTCCTGGATGAGGACGGTCTTGCCGACGCCGGCACCGCCGAAGAGGCCGATCTTTCCACCCTGCACGTACGGGGTCAGCAGGTCGATGACCTTGATGCCCGTCTCGAACATCGTGGTCTTCGACTCGAGCTGGTCGAAGCTGGGCGCCTGGCGGTGGATGCCCCAGCGCTCCGTGATCTCGACCTGCTCGCCCGGCTCGGCGTTGAGGATCTCTCCCGTGACGTCGAACACGCGACCCTTGGTCACGTCGCCGACGGGCACGGTGATCTGGTCTCCGGTGTCGCGCACCTCCTGGCCGCGGACGATGCCGTCCGTCGGCTTCAGGGCGATCGCACGCACCAGGTCGTCGCCGAGGTGCTGCGCGACCTCGAGAGTGATCTCGGTCGACTCCTCGCCGATGGTGATCGTCGTCTTCAGCGCGTTGTAGATGTCGGGGATCGCGTCGTGCGGGAACTCGATGTCGACGACGGGTCCGGTCACCCGGGCGACACGCCCGACGACCTGCACGTCCGTCTTCTCAGCGGTGAGGCTCATGGCTTCTTCTCTTTCGTGATGGTCTGTTGCGCCGTGCCGGTCACTTGCCCGACGCGAGGGCGTCGGCGCCGCCGACGATCTCGGCGATCTGCTGGGTGATCTCGGCCTGGCGTGCGTTGTTGCGCAGTCGCGTGTAATCGGTGATCAGCTTGTCGGCGTTGTCGCTCGCGGACTTCATCGCCTTCTGCGTCGCAGCGTGCTTGGCCGCCGACGACTGCAGGAGGGCGTTGAACACGCGGCTCTGGATGTACACCGGCAGCAGAGCGTCGAGAACCGTCTCGGCGTCGGGCTCGAACTCGTAGAGCGGATATACCTGCGAGTCGGTGCTCTCCTCGGCCTCGACGACCTCGAGTGGCAGCAGGCGCACGGTCTCGGGCGACTGCGTCATCATGCTGACGAAACGGTTGTACACGAGGTGGATCTCGTCCACTCCGCCGTCTTCGCCGCCGCGGTCGTATGCATCCAGAAGCGTCGCCGCGATCTCCTCGGCGGTGTGGAAGTGCGGCGTGTCGGTGTCACCCGTCCACTGCGCCGCGCTGTCCATGCGGCGGAACTGGAAATACCCCACGGCCTTGCGGCCGATGAGATAGAACACCGGCTCGCGTCCTTCCGAACGCAGGAGCTCGGCCAGCCGCAGACCCTCGCGGAGGATCTGCGAGTTGAACGCGCCCGCCAGTCCCCGGTCCGAGGCGAAGATCACCACGGCGGAGCGGCGGATGACGTCGCGCTCCACGGTCAGCGGGTGATCGACGTTCGAGTGCGTGGCCACGGCGGAGACGGCCCGCGTCACGGCCCGCGCGAAGGGCGAGGAGGCGCGCACACGCCCCATCGCCTTCTGGATGCGCGATGCCGCGATGAGTTCCATCGCCTTCGTGATCTTCTTGGTGGTCTGAGCAGAGTTGATCTTCTGCTTGTAGACCCGCAGTTGTGCGCCCATGGTTCCTGTCCCGGAGCGCCTTAGCGGCGACCCTTGACGATCTTCTCCTGGTTGACGTCCTCGGCCGCGGCGGCGGAGACCTCTTCGTGGCCGGGCTGGTTGATGGCCTGGCCCTTGCCGGCCTGGAACTCCAGCACGAACGCGTCGGTCTTCGCCTCGAGCTCGCTGAGGATCTCGTCGGTGAGCACGTTCTTCTCGCGCAGGTCGTCGAGCACCGAGGTGTTGCGACGCAGGTAGTCCAGCAGCTCGCGCTCGAAGGACAGCACGTCCTCGACTTCGATGGTGTCGAGCTTGCCGTTGGTGCCGGCCCAGATCGACACGACCTGCTCCTCCACCGGGTACGGCGAGTACTGGGGCTGCTTCAGCAGCTCGGTGAGGCGGGCACCGCGAGCCAGCTGGCGGCGCGACGCGGCGTCGAGGTCGCTCGCGAACATCGCGAACGCTTCGAGCGAACGGTACTGGGCGAGCTCGAGCTTGAGCGTTCCCGAGACCTTCTTGATCGACTTCACCTGGGCATCGCCACCGACGCGCGACACCGAGATGCCGACGTCGACGGCGGGGCGCTGGTTCGCGTTGAACAGGTCGGACTGCAGGAAGATCTGACCGTCGGTGATCGAGATGACGTTCGTCGGGATGTAGGCCGAGACGTCGTTGGCCTTCGTCTCGATGATCGGCAGACCGGTCATCGAACCGGCGCCGAGCTCGTCCGACAGCTTCGCGCAGCGCTCCAGCAGACGCGAGTGCAGGTAGAACACGTCACCCGGGTAGGCCTCACGACCCGGCGGACGCCGCAGCAGCAGCGACACGGCGCGGTACGCCTCGGCCTGCTTCGACAGGTCGTCGAAGATGATGAGGACGTGCTTGCCGTCGTACATCCAGTGCTGACCGATGGCCGAGCCGGTGTACGGAGCGAGGTACTTGAAGCCGGCGGGGTCCGACGCGGGTGCGGCGACGATGGTGGTGTACTCCATCGCACCGGCGTCTTCGAGAGCGCCCTTCACCGAAGCGATGGTCGAGCCCTTCTGGCCGATGGCGACGTAGATGCAGCGCACCTGCTTGGTCGGGTCGCCCGACTCCCAGTTGGCCTTCTGGTTGATGATCGTGTCGATCGCGATGGCCGTCTTGCCGGTCTGGCGGTCGCCGATGATCAGCTGGCGCTGGCCGCGGCCGATCGGGATCATCGCGTCGATCGCCTTGATGCCGGTCTGCATCGGCTCGTGCACGCTCTTGCGCTGCATGACGCCGGGAGCCTGCAGCTCGAGCGCGCGGCGCCCGATCGAGGCGATGTCGCCGAGTCCGTCGATCGCGTTGCCGAGCGGGTCGACCACGCGGCCGAGGTAGCCGTCGCCGACGGGCACCGAGAGCACCTCGCCGGTGCGCGTGACCTGCTGGCCGGCTTCGATGCCGGCGAAGTCGCCGAGCACGACGACACCGATCTCGTGCTCGTCGAGGTTCAGGGCGAGACCCTGCGTGCCGTCCTCGAACACGACCAGTTCGTTGGCCATGACGCCGGGCAGGCCCTCGACGTGGGCGATGCCGTCCGCGGCGTCCACGACGGTGCCGACCTCCGTCGCCGCGGCCCCGGTGGGCTCGTAGGCGGCGACGAAGTCCTTCAGCGCGTCACGGATGACGTCGGGGCTGATAGAGAGTTCTGCCATTGTCTTCCCTTTGTACTCACTACTTCTGTGTGGGGCCGTGGCCCGAAGCCTCCGCCTTGCGGCGGGAAGTCTGTTAGCCGGCCAGTCGCTGCCGGAGTTCGGCCAGGCGCGTGGACACGCTGGCGTCGATGACGTCGTTCGCGATCTGCACCCGCACGCCGCCGATGACCGCGGGGTCCACGACGGTGTTGATCGCGACCTCGGTGCCGTACCGCTTCGACAGCGTCGCCGACAGGCGCTGGACCTGGGCGTCGCTGAGCGGCGCGGCCGAGGAGACCGTCGCGACCGTGCGGCCGCGCTGGTCGGCGACCACGCGCATCGCGTTGGCCACGAGCTGTCGCACGCGGCGCTCCCGCGGCTGCTGCACGAGCGAGGAGACGATCAGCCGTGCTGCCTCGCTCGAGCGTCCGGTCAGCAGCGTGTCGACGAGGGCACCCTTGGCGGATGCGTCGCCGAGTCGGCTGCCGAGCGCCAGTTCGAGCTCCGGGTTCTCCGCCACCGTCCGCGTGAAGCGGAAGAGCTCGTCTTCGACCGGCGCGGCCGGCTCTGCGACGGCTGCGGCACGGATTGCGAGCTCTTCGAGCCCGTCGACCATGTCGGAGGCCGACGACCAGCGCTCGGAGACCGCTGCGGTCAGCAGCGACACCGAGACCGGGCGGAGCGCCGCGCCGAACACGTCGGCGACGACCTTCGCCCGCGCGGCCGGTGCCGCTGCAGAGTCGGCCAGCGCGCCGCTCAGTGCGGAGGTGTCACCGACCGACCGAGCCGCGGCGAACAGCTCGCGCGCGACGTCGATGTCGACGCCGGACGCGGAGCCGAGCGCCGCGGTGGTGCCCGCGAGCGCCTGAGTGGTCGCGCTGCCCATTACTGCGCCGCCTTCTCGGCCTCGAGGTCGGCGAGGAAGCGGTCGACGACGGCCTGAGCCTTCGCGTCGTCGGACAGCGTCTCTCCGATCACGCCACCGGCGAGATCGAGCGCGAGCGTGCCGACCTCTCCGCGCAGCGACACGAGCGCCGCCTGGCGCTCCGCCTCGATCTGCGAGTGCGCCGACGCGGTGATGCGCGCCGCCTCGCTCGCTGCGGAGTCCTTCGCCTCGGCGACGATCTTCTTGCCGTCCTCACGGGCGGCGTCGCGGATCTCACCGGCTTCCTTGCGGGCGTCGGCGAGTGCAGCGGTGTACTCCTGCAGCGCGGCCTCGGCCTTGCGCTGCGCCTCGTCGGCCTTGGCGATGTTGCCCTCGATCGCGGTCGAGCGCTCGTCGAGCAGCTTGTTCATCCGCGGCAGCACGACGCGCCAGAAGATGAAGAGGATGACGACGAAGCACACCGCCGACCAGGTGATGTCGTAGATCGCGGGGATCAGCGGGCTCGGCGTCTCGCCTTCTTCCGCGGCGAGTGTGACAAGAAGCTCTTGCATCCTGTCTCCTTACGTGTGCGGGGTCTGCTTAGAAGCCGAAGATGAAGCCGGTGGCGATACCGATGAAGGCGAGCGCCTCGGTGAAGGCGATACCGATGAACATCAGGACCTGCAGGCGACCGGCGAGCTCGGGCTGACGAGCCACGCCCTCGATGGTCTTGCCGACGACGATGCCCACGCCGATGGCGGGACCGATGGCGGCCAGGCCGTAACCGACGCTCGCGATGGAGCCCGTCACCTGGGCGAGAACCGTAGTTGCGTCCACGGGGGTGTTTCCTTTCGGTTGGGTGGGACGGCGTGTGCCGGCCCGCTCAGTGCTCTTCCGCAACCGCGAGCTGGATGTAGACCGCGGTGAGGATGGTGAAGACGTACGCCTGGAGGAAAGCCACCAGGAGTTCGAACAGGGTGAAGACGAAGCCGAAGGCGAGCGTGCCCGCGCCGAGCACGGTCCACAGGCCTCCGAGGGTGAAGACGAAGTACTGCGTGGCGGAGAAGAACAGCACCAGCATCAGGTGCCCGACGATCATGTTCATCAGCAGACGCAGGGTGAGCGTGACCGGGCGGATGATGAACGTCGAGAGGAACTCGAGCGGGATGATGATGATGTACAGCGGCCACGGCACGCCGGAGGGCATGAGGGAGTTCTTGAAGAAGTTGCCCGGGCTCTTGCGGATGCCGGCGTAGATGAAGGTCACGTAGGCGATGACGGCGAGCAGGAGCGGAACGGCGATGACGCTCGTGCCGGCGATGTTGATGCCGGGGATGATGCCCGTCAGGTTCATGAACAGGATCATGAAGAACATCGTCGTGAGGATCGGCAGGAAGCGCTGGCCGTCCTTCTTGCCCAGTAGGTCCTCGGCGATGTTGACGCGGACGAAGTCCAGCGCCATCTCGATGACGCTCTGGAAGCGGCCGGGGACGAGCTTCAGCCGCCGGGTTCCGACGAGGAACAGGATCACCAGGACGGCGGTCGCGAGGAACTGCGCCAGGTTGATGCGGGTGATCTCGAAGGCGGTGCCCTCGAAGAAGATCGCCGGAGGGAAGAAGTCCGCGATCGACGGCGGGTGGAATTCGTCGTCAGTGGACGTGGCGGTGGCGGTGGCGATCAGTGTCGCAGCTTGAGTGATCAGCGCTGGCTCCAGCTTCGGGGCGACGGTGGGTACCGTAGCGACGATGGTCGGTGAGAGTCATCCGCGAGCTACTCACGAAGAGAGCGCGGGCGCGGAACAACACTATCAAACTCGGGGCGCCCCCGAGTCCGCGTCCGAATCGGGCCCGCCGCGGTCGTCCGCACCCGGCAACGACACGTCGCTCACGTGCGGGATGCGCATCTTCAGGAGAACCACGACGTCGACGGCGAGAGAGGCCATGACGCTCACGACGAGAGCGACGAAGAACACCGCGGGCGCGACCCATGCCTGATCGCGCAGCACGAGCAGCGCCACGATGAACAGGACGAGCTTGAGGAGCCATCCGCCGAGCACGATGCCGAAGAAGACCGGCACGTAGAGCGGGTCGCCGTACCACCGGTTGGCGATGAGGATGCTCGCGGCGGTGATGCCGAGGAAGACCGCGGCGATCAGCACACCGGCCAGCCCGCTCCAGAGGCCTTCGGTTCCGGCCACCAGGAAGCCGATCACGGCGGCTGCGATCGCCAGAACGGCGGTGACGGCTCCGGACCACACCAGCGCCGTGCGCAGGATCGGAGTGCTCGAGACGGGATGAGGGCTCATACGGCTTCCTTCGGGCTGATGGCGGAGCGACGGGAGGGCAGGAGGGTGACGACGAGGCACGCGACGACGCCGACGGCGCCGAACACGACGCCGAGCAGGTAGTCTCCCGGCCACTCCTGCGCGGTGCCGATGTACATCAGGAGGAAGGCGAGGCTCACGACCGCCGTCCACGCGTAGAAGATCAGGACGGCGTCGCGATCGCTGTGACCCATGTCGAGCATGCGGTGATGGAGGTGCTTGCGATCGGGAGAGAACGGGCTCTTGCCCGCCCCCATGCGGCGGATCACCGCCAGGCCGAAATCGAGCAGAGGCAGGATCACCACGACGATCGGCAGCAGGATCGGGATGAATGCACCGAGCAGCTGCGAGCGGCCGAACACGTCGTTGTCGCCGATGATCGCCGGATCCAGCTGTCCCGTGATCGCGATCGCCGAGGTCGCCATCAGCAGACCGAGCATGAGCGCGCCGGAATCGCCCATGAACATCTTCGCGGGATTCCAATTCAGGGGGAGGAAGCCGATGCAGGCGCCCACCAGGACGGCCGCGATGAACGAGGCGAGGTTGAAGTAGCTGCTGGCGCCGGTGTCGCGCACGAGCAGGTAGGAGTACGCGAAGAACACGCCGTTGGCGATGAGGCACACTCCGGCCACGAGCCCGTCGAGCCCGTCGATGAAGTTCACGGCGTTCATGACGACGACGATCGCGAACACGGTGATGGTGAAGCTCACCCACCCCGACCAGAGGGAGATCCCGCCGATGGGGAGCGCATAGATCTGCAGCTCGCCGAACCACGCGATGATTCCGGCGGCGACGAACTGCGCGCCGAGCTTGATCATCCAGTCGAGATCCCACAGGTCGTCGGCGACGCCCACGAGCACGATGAGGGCGGTCGCGGCCAGGATCGCGTAGACCGGGCGCGGATCGGCCCAGAAGATCTGGAAGAACGGATGCTGCGACGACACGAGGAACGCCGTGACGACACCGAGGAACATCGCGATGCCCCCGAGGCGCGGCGTGGGCGTCTTGTGGACGTCGCGCTCGCGGATGCCGGGGTACAGCCTGAAGCGCAGGCTGAGTCGCCACACCGCCCACGACAGGGCGAGGGTGACGGCGGCGGTGAGCAGGACCGTGAACAGGTACTGCTTCACGAGTCGCCGCCGGAAACGGGTCCGGGCGCCTCCTCGACCTGAGACTCGTCGGGCTCGAGGAGGTCGCCGAGCACGTCGCGCAGACGCTCCCGGGAGATCGCCCCCTCCCGCAGCACGCGCACCACGGGCTCGGGACCGACGACCAGCGAGGTCGCGTCGACGATCGTGGAGGCGACCCCGGTCGCGCTCGGGCCGTCGTCGAGGTACGTCGAGACGCTGTCGCCGAGCATCGCCATGGCGTCGAGCACCGCCACCGCGGCCGGCCTGCCGGTGAGGTTGGCGCTGGAGACCGCCAGCGGTCCCGTCTCCTCGAGCAGCTCGAGGGTGAGCCGATGATCGGGCATCCGGACCGCCACGGTGCCGTGGGTGTCGCCGAGGTCCCACGACAGCGACGGCTGCGCGGGAAGCACGATGGTCAGCCCGCCCGGCCAGAACTCCGCCACGAGCCGTTCGACGGCCTCCGGGACCTCCGACACGAGCGCGCGGAGCGTGTCCACTCCCCCGACCAGCACCGGCGGCGGCGACTGCCGGCCGCGGCCCTTCGCCTCCAGAAGACGCTGCACGGCGGACGCCGAGAACGCGTCGGCGGCGATGCCGTACACGGTGTCGGTGGGGACGACGATCAGATCGCCTCGGCCGATGGCCTGGCGCGCCCGGCGCATGCCGGCCAGGAGCTCGGACTCGTTCCGGCAGTCGAAGAGGGAGGACATGACGACATGATTCTAGGCGCAACTCCTGCGCACTCCCCACGGCCGGGGGCATCCACCGATCAGGGTCGGACGGCAGTGGTGGTGCGGTCGCGCATGGTCAGGTCCGGGTGGGTCGCGGCCGCACGCCAGCCATCGTTTTCCAAGACGGCGCGGATCGCCTCCCCCTGCCATTCACCGTGCTCGAGGACGATCGTGCCGCCCGGGTGCGCCAGCCGCAGGCCGACCCGGCTGATCACCCGGATGACGTCGAGTCCGTCGGGACCTCCGTACAGCGCCGCGGCGGGATCGTGATGGCGCACCTCCGGGTCTCGCGGGATCGCGTCGTCGGGCACGTACGGCGGGTTGGAGGCGACCACGGACACGGTGCCGTCGAGCTCAAGGAAGGCGTCGGCGAGATCGATGAACGCCACGCGCGCGTTGTCGCCTCCCCACCGCGCGAAGTTCTCCTTCGCCCACACGAACGCGTCGACGGAGTTCTCTGCGGCGTGCACCCGGGCGTGCGGCACCTCCGTCGCCATGGCGAGCGCGAGAGCGCCGCTGCCGGTGCCGAGATCGACCGCGACGGGCTCGGGGGCGGCGGCCGCCCGGAGGGCGTCGATGGCGAGCTGCGCGACGATCTCCGTCTCGGGCCGCGGCACGAAGACCCCGGGTCCGACACTCAGCTCGAGGGAGCGGAACGGGGCGATGCCGGTGAGATGCTGCAGGGGAACGCGGGTCGCGCGCCGTTCGACGAGGTCCGCGAAGTCGTCCGCCTGCGCGCTCGTGAGCCCGTCACCGCGGAACGCGGCCGCCTGCACTCCCCCGCGAGAGAGCGCGAGCACGTGACCGAGGAGCAGCTCCGCGTCGACGATCGCGTCGACGATACCGGCGCGCTCCAGTCGCGAGGAGGCGAGGCGGAGCGCCTCGGACACCGGGGCGGATGCGTCGGAGGAGGGCATGACCTGTACAGCTTAGGCGGGCGCGCGATGCCGGCGCGGCGTCGGCGGGCGCGGTTGCGACATAATCGCGCCGTCGGGTTTCGCCTCGCCTAGGCTCGGACTGTTCCCCTCGAACCCGTCGACAGCGAAAGGCACGCAATGCCCGGCATCCACTCCGACATCACCTCCGCCTTCGGTGACACCCCTCTCGTCCGGCTGAACCGGGTGGCCGAGGGCACCGAGGCCAACATCCTGGCCAAGCTCGAGTTCTACAACCCCGCCTCCAGCGTCAAGGACCGCCTCGGTGTCGCCATCGTCGACGCCGCCGAGGCCTCGGGCGACCTGACCGCCGGCGGCACGATCGTCGAGGCCACCAGCGGCAACACCGGGATCGCCCTGGCGATGGTCGGCGCGGCGCGCGGCTACAAGGTGGTGCTCACGATGCCCGCCTCGATGTCGAAGGAGCGCCGCATGCTGCTGAAGGCCTTCGGCGCCGAGCTCGTGCTCACCGACCCGGCCAAGGGCATGAAGGGCGCTGTCGAGGAGGCCGAGGCGGTCGCGGCGAAGACCCCCGGCGCCATCCTCGCCAAGCAGTTCGCCAACGAGGCGAACCCGGCGATCCACCGCAAGACCACGGCGGAGGAGATCCTGCGCGACACCGACGGCGCGGTGGACTACTTCGTCGCAGGCATCGGCACCGGCGGCACCATCACCGGCGTCGGCCAGGTGCTCAAGGAGAAGGTTCCCGGCGCGAAGGTCATCGCCGTCGAGCCCAAGGACTCGCCGCTGCTGACCGAGGGTCACCCGGGACCGCACAAGATCCAGGGCATCGGCCCGAACTTCGTTCCGGCCATCCTCGACCGCGACGTCATCGACGAGGTCATCGACGTCGAGCTCGACGACGCGCTGCGACTGGCGCGCGAGACCGCGGCGAAGGACGGCATCCTCGTGGGCATGTCCAGCGGCGCCGCGATCTGGGCAGCCCTGCAGGTCGCCGCACGCCCTGAGGCGGCGGGCAAGAACATCGTCGTGATCATCCCCTCGTTCGGCGAGCGGTACCTGTCGACCCCGCTGTACGCCGATCTCGTGGAGGACTGAGCGGATGGGCCTGTGGTCCGACGTTCGCGACGACCTCGCCGCCGCGAAGCTGCGCGACCCGGCCGCGCGCTCGGCGGTCGAGATCGCGCTGCTGTACCCCGGACTCCACGCCGTGTGGGGCCACCGGGTCTGGCATGCCCTGTGGGAGCGACGTTTCCGCTTCGTCGCGCGCGCGGGATCGCAGCTGACCCGGTGGCTCACCGGCATCGAGATCCACCCCGGCGCGAACATCGGACGCCGGTTCTTCATCGACCACGGCATGGGGGTCGTGGTGGGCGAGACGGCCGAGGTCGGCGATGACGTCATACTCTACCACGGCGTCACGCTGGGTGGACGTCAGCGCAACGGCGGCAAGCGCCATCCGACCCTGGAAGACGGCGTCGCCGTCGGTGCCGGCGCGAAGATCCTCGGCCCCATCACGATCGGCGCGGGAAGCGTCGTCGGGGCCAACGCGGTGGTCACCAAGAGCGCACCGGCCGACAGCATCCTCGTGGGCGTGCCCGCCAAGCCCCGCCCGAGGACGGCCGACGTCGACACCCGCGCTCTCCTCACCGCTCCCGAATACGTGATCTGAGCCTCCGTCGCTTCCGGTGCCGTCTCCCCGGCGTTCACAACTCCTCACTTCCGGGCCGACACGCCGGGCGCGCGACGCCGCACGGCGCCGTCACGCCCGGATTCGAGGAGTTGTGAACCGCACCCGGGCGGCAGGTCCGGACCCTGAGGAGTTGTGAACCGCACCCGGGCGGCAGGTCCGGGCCCTGAGGAGTTGTGAACCGGCTCCCGGGCGGCAGATCCGGCCTCGAGGCGGAGTCAGGAGTCGCCGGCGAGTGAGGCCAGACGCGCCTCCTCGTCGGCCGTGATCGCGGATTCGATCACCGGCTCGAGGGCACCGTCCATCACGTGGTCGAGGTTGTAAGCCTTGTACCCCGTGCGGTGGTCGGCGATGCGGTTCTCGGGGAAGTTGTAGGTGCGGATGCGCTCGGAACGGTCCATCCCGCGGATCTGCGACTTGCGCGCGTCGGCCGCCTGAGCATCGCGCTCCTCCTGCTGACGGGCGAGCAGCCGTGCACGCAGCACGCGCATCCCCGCCTCGCGGTTCTGCAGCTGCGACTTCTCGTTCTGCATCGACACGACGATCCCGGTCGGCACGTGCGTGATCCGCACAGCCGAGTCGGTTGTGTTCACCGACTGTCCGCCCGGGCCCGACGATCGGTAGACGTCGATCTTGAGATCGTTCGGGTTGATCTCGACCTCGTCGGGTTCGTCGACTTCGGGGAACACCAGCACGCCGGTCGTCGAGGTGTGGATGCGCCCCTGCGACTCCGTCGCCGGGACACGCTGCACGCGGTGCACTCCGCCCTCGTACTTCAGGTGCGCCCACACGCCCTGCGCCGGGTCGGAAGACGCCCCCTTGATCGCGACCTGCACGTTCTTGTAGCCACCGAGGTCGGACTCGTCCCGCTCCAGCAGCTCGGTCTTCCAGCCCTTCGACGCGGCGTACTGCAGGTACATGCGCAGCAGGTCCGCGGCGAACAGGGCACTCTCGGCGCCGCCCTCCCCCGCCTTGATCTCCATGATCACGTCACGGGCATCGTCGGGGTCGCGAGGGATCAGCAGGCGCCGCAGCTTCTCCTGCAGCCGGGCGCGCTCCTCCTCGAGGGCCGGCACCTCCGCGGCGAAGGCATCATCCTCCCTCGCGAGTTCGCGCGCGGCTTCCAGGTCGTCGCCCGAGGCCGTCCACGCCTCGTAGGCGCGCACGATGCGCGACAACTCGGCATACCGACGGTTCACGCGCTTCGCGCGCCCCGCATCCGCGTGCACCGCCGGATCCGACAGCTCGCGCTCGACGTCGCGGTACTCCTCGATCAGCCCCTGGACGGACTCGAACACGCCGACCTCCGCGGGTCAGCGGATGCTGTTGTCGGATCCGTGCGCGCCGTTGCCCCCGTGGGCGGGTGCGGGGATCGACTTCTGCATCTGCACGAGGAACTCGACGTTCGACTGGGTCTCCTTGAGCTTGCCCAGGACGACCTCGAGCGCCTGCTGCGGCTCCAGACCCGCGAGGGCCCGCCGCAGCTTCCAGGTGATCTTGACCTCGTCGTTCGACAGGAGCATCTCCTCGCGGCGCGTGCTCGACGCGTTGACGTCGACGGCGGGGAAGATCCGCTTGTCGGCGAGCTGACGGTTCAGGCGCAGCTCGCTGTTTCCGGTTCCCTTGAACTCCTCGAAGATGACGTCGTCCATCTTGGAGCCGGTCTCGACGAGAGCCGTCGCGAGGATCGTGAGCGATCCGCCGTTCTCGATGTTGCGCGCCGCGCCGAAGAAGCGCTTGGGCGGGTAGAGCGCCGAGGCGTCCACTCCGCCGGTGAGCACCCGGCCCGACGTCGGCGCCGAGATGTTGTACGCGCGGCCGAGACGCGTGATCGAGTCCAGCAGCACGACGACGTCGCGCCCCAGCTCGACAAGGCGCTTCGCGCGCTCGATGGCGAGCTCGGCCACGGTGGTGTGGTCCTCGGCGGGACGGTCGAAGGTCGAGGCGATGACCTCGCCCTTGACCGTGCGCTGCATGTCGGTGACCTCTTCGGGACGCTCGTCGACCAGCACGACCATGAGGTGGACCTCGGGGTTGTTGTGCGCGATCGCGTTCGCGATCTGCTGCAGCACGATCGTCTTGCCGGCCTTGGGCGGCGCGACGATGAGGCCGCGCTGCCCCTTGCCGATGGGCGCGACGAGGTCGATGATGCGCTGGGTCAGCTTCTCCGGGGCCGTCTCCAGGCGCAGACGCTCCTGCGGGTAGAGCGGCGTGAGCTTGCCGAACTCGACCCGGTCGGCGGCGTCGTCGACCGACAGACCGTTGACCGCGTCGACCTTCACCAGCGCGTTGTACTTCTGCCGGCTCGACTGCTCGCCCTCGCGCGGCTGCTTGATGGCGCCCACGACGGCGTCGCCCTTGCGCAGGTTGTACTTCTTGACCTGGCCGAGCGAGACGTAGACGTCGCTCGAGCCGGGGAGGTAGCCGGTGGTGCGGACGAACGCGTAGTTGTCGAGCACATCGAGGATGCCCGCGACCGGGATGAGGACGTCGTCCTCGCTGATCTCGGTCTCGAACTCGTCGCCGCCGTTCTGGCCTCGGCGCTTGTTGCGCTGCCGGCCACGACCGGAGCCCTGGCCGTCGTCGTCGCCGTCGTTCTGCGCGTTCTGGCCGTTGTTCTGCGAGCCGGAGTTCTGATTCTGTCCCTGGTTCGCGTTCCGGTTCCGGTTGCGGTTGCGGCTCCGGCTGCGACCGCGGCCCGAGGACTCGCCGTCCGAGCCGTCCTGCCCGTTCCCGCCCTCGTTGTCGCTCTTGCCCTGACCGGCGCCGGCGTCGTCGTTCGTCGTCGCGTCGCTCTTGCCGCCCGTGTCGCCATCGCTCTCGGCGGCGGCGGACTTCTGGGCTGCCTCGGTGGGCGCTGAGCCGCCCTTCCCCGCGTCATCGGCCTGCGCGTCGTCGCCCTTCGGCTGCGAGCCTGTTGACTCGGAGCCCTCGGACGACCCGGACGCTTCGGCGTCGGCCGAGGCCGCCGCCTTGCCGCGTCCCTTGCGGGCGCGTGCCGGCTTCTTGGCCGGCTTCTCCGTGGTGTCGGACGAGGCATCCGCGTCTCCGGTGGCAGGCGAGCCCTCCGTCGAGGCCGGAGCCGCATCGTCGGACGGCGTCGGTGCTGCGTCCGGGGCGGCCTCGGCAGCCGCGGAGTCGTCGGAGGCCGGAGCGTCGGTGCTCTTCGCGCGACGCGGAGTGCGCTTGCGCGGTGCCCGGGCGGGCTTCTCGGCCGGCGCGTCGCCGGCCTGCTCCCCCGCGGTCTCTGACGCCGCAGCCTTCTCGGCCGCAGCCGGAGCAGTATCGGCCGGAGCCGACGCGGTGGATGCCGACGAGGTGTCGGCTGACGCCGCTGCGGCGTCGGTGTGGATCTCGGAGATGGACTCCACGAGTTCTCCCTTGTGAACGATTGGAATGCGCGACCGCACGCGCGCAGAGAAGGTCCCCGGCTTCCCCCGAAGGATCGGGTGCCGCGTGCCGATTCAGAGAGCCGGCAACGTACCGGGGGCTGTGCGGTGATTTCGCAGAAATGCGACGGAGGCCAGATTCACGATGACGTGGAACCCTCCGCGTTGTTCCTCACTGTACCACCCTTGAAATCCACGGCGAGCATCCGCGCATCCCACGGGGTGTCGACCGCGTCGGCCGCCAGGGCCGCCGCCTCGAGTCGCCGGCCCGGACCGTCGGCGAGCACGAGCACGCTGGGCCCGGCCCCCGACACGACGGCGGCGAAGCCGTCCGCGCGGAGCGCGCGCACCAGTCGATCGGTCTCGGGCATCGCCTGAGCACGATAGTTCTGGTGCAGCTTGTCCTCGGTGGCCGCCAGCAGCAGTTCGGGACTCTGCGTGAGCGCGGCGATGAGGAGGGCGGAGCGCGAGACGTTGAAGACGGCATCCTCGCGCGGCACCTGCAGGGGCTGCAGACTCCTGGCCACGCTCGTGGACATCGTGAACTCCGGCACGAGCACGAGAGGTGCGACCCCGCGGTGCACGAGGAGCTTCTTGTGCTCGGGGACCCCCTCGTCCATCCACGCGATGGTGAGGCCGCCGAAGAGCGCGGGGGCGACGTTGTCGGGGTGCCCCTCGAGTTCGGTCGCGAGGCGCAGCAGCGTGTTCTCGCCGATCTCGACGTCTCCGGTGAGGAGGCCCTTCGCCGCCAGCAGCCCCGCGACGACGGCGGCGCCGGAGGATCCCATCCCCCGGCCGTGCGGGATGACGTTCCGGGCCCGCAGGCGCACGCCGGGCATCCGTCGCCCCATGGCCTCGTATGCGTAGCGCATCGAGCGGATGACGAGGTGGGACTCGTCGCGGGGAACATCGGCCCCGCCTTCGCCCTCGACCTCGATCTCGATCGCGTCGGTGTCGAGCTGGTCCACCACGAGTTCGTCGTACACGCTCAGCGCGAGGCCGAGCGTGTCGAAGCCGGGACCCAGGTTGGCACTGGTCGCCGGCACGCGCACCACGACGGAGCGCGACCCGTCGGGTGTGGTCACGCCGAGGCCTCCGGCACGAGATCCAGCACCGAGGCGACCTCGGACGTGGTCGCGTCGACGACGGTGGGCTCCACCTGCGTGCCGTCCGCGTTGCGGAGGGCCCACTGCGGGTCCTTCAGGCCGTGGCCGGTGACCGTGAGCACGACGCGCGACCCCGCGGGTACGACACCCTGGTCGACACGGTCCAGCAGGCCGGCCACGCTGATCGCCGAGGCCGGCTCGACGAAGATGCCCACCTCACCCGCCAGCAGCTTCTGTGCGGCGAGGATGCGGTCGTCGTCGATCGCGCCGAACCAGCCGTCGGTCGCCTCCCGCGCCTCGAGGGCGAGATCCCACGACGCGGGGTTGCCGATGCGGATGGCGCTGGCGATCGTATCGGGGTTCTTCACGACCTCGCCGCGGACGAGGGGCGCGCTGCCGGCCGCCTGGAAGCCGAACATGCGCGGTACGCGTGTGGCGACGCCGCTCTCGGCCTCTTCGCGGTAGCCGCGGGAGTAGGCGGTGTAGTTGCCGGCGTTGCCGACGGGGATGAAGTGGAAGTCGGGCGCGTCGCCGAGCGTCTCGACGATCTCGTAGGCCGCGGTCTTCTGACCCTCGATGCGATCGGGGTTGACGCTGTTGACCAGGTGCACCGGGTAGTGGTCGGCGAGCTCCCGCGCGATCTCGAGGCAGTCGTCGAAGTTGCCGCGGATCTGGATGAGGCGGCCGTTGTGCGCAACGGCCTGGCTGAGCTTGCCCATGGCGATCTTGCCCTCGGGCACCAGCACCGCCGCGGTGATGCCGGCGTGCGCGGCGTACGCGGCCGCGGACGCCGACGTGTTGCCCGTGGACGCGCAGATGACGGCCTTCGCGCCGTGCTCGACGGCGCGCGAGAGCGCGACGGTCATCCCGCGGTCCTTGAAGGAGCCGGTCGGGTTCATGCCCTCGTACTTCACCCAGACGTCGGTGCCGGTGCGGCGCGACAGCGCCGGGGCGGGCAGCAGCGGCGTTCCGCCCTCGCCGAGGGTGACCACGGTCGAGGCGTCGGTGACGCCGAGCCGGTCGGCGTACTCGCGGAGGACCCCGCGCCAGACGTGTGCCATCTCAGTCTCCTTCCACGCGCAGCACCGAGACCACGCGTTCGACGACCCCACTGGAGGCGAGACGCTCGACGGTCTCGCTGAGGTCTTGTTCTCGTGCCGTGTGCGTGCCGATGACCAGCCGCGCCGTGCCGGTCTCGCGGTACGCCGCCTCGCCGGTGGGGACCACGCCGGTGTCGCCGTCGCCGGCCGGCGTCTGCTCGACCGTCGCGATCGACACGCGCCCGTCGCTGAGCAGGCCCGCGACCGTGGCGAGCACGCCGGGCTGGTCGTTCACCTCGAGGGTGATCTGATAGCGGGTGGTCATCTGACCGATGGGCACCACCGGCAGGTTCGCGCGCGTCGACTCGCCGACGCCGACGCCCCCGGCGATGTGACGCCGCGCCGCGGAGACGACGTCGCCGAGCACCGCGGACGCGGTCTGCACGCCGCCGGCTCCGGCGCCGTAGAACATGAGGTTCCCGGCGGCTTCGGCCTGCACGAAGACGGCGTTGTTGGCTCCGTGCACGCTCGCCAGCGGGTGCTCCCGGTCGACGAGGGCCGGATACACGCGCACCGAGATGGCGTCACCGCCGTCCTCGGCGCCGCCGACGAGCCGCTCGCACACCGCCAGCAGCTTGATCACGAAGCCGGCGCTGCGCGCGGCATCCATCATCTGCTTGTCGATGTGGGTGATGCCCTCGCGGTGCACGGCGTCCAGCGGGACGGCGGTGTGGAAGGCCAGGCTCGCGAGGATCGCGGCCTTCTGTGCGGCGTCGTAGCCCTCGACGTCGGCGGTCGGATCCGCCTCGGCGTAGCCCAGCCGCTGAGCGTCGGCGAGCACGTCGGCGAAGTCGGCACTCTCGCGGTCCATCCGGTCGAGGATGTAGTTCGTCGTGCCGTTGACGATGCCCATGATGCGCTGCACGCGGTCACCGGCGAGGGAGTCCCGCAGCGGCCGGATGATGGGGATCGCCCCCGCCGCGGCGGCTTCGTAGTAGACCGAGGCTCCCACCTGATCGGCCGCGTCGAACAGCTCGGGACCGTGGGTGGCCAGCAGCGCCTTGTTCGCCGTGACGACGTCTGCGCCGGCGTTGATCGCGGCCAGCAGCTGCGTGCGCGCCGGCTCGATGCCGCCCATCAGCTCGATGACGATGTCGGATCCGACCAGCAGGGGCTCCGGATCGGTCGTCAGCAGCTCGCGGGGCAGCTCGGTGTCGCGCGGGGCATCGGGGTCGCGCACGGCGATCCCGACCAGCTCGATGCGTGCACCGGCGCGGTCGGCGAGCTCGTCACTGTGCTGACGCAGCAGCGCTGCGACCTGCGATCCGACGGCTCCGGCGCCCAGCAGCGCCACCCTCAATCGGCGGTAATCGGTCATTCGTTCCCTTCCGTGGTGGCCACCGGCATGCCGGTGTCTCGGGCGAGGAGGTCGTCGATGGTCTCGCCGCGCACGATCACTCGCGCTGCACCGTCGCCGACGGCGATCACGGGAGGGCGCGGAACGTAGTTGTAGGTGCTCGACAGCGAGAAGCAGTAGGCGCCGGTGGCGGGCACGGCCAGCAGGTCTCCGGCGGTCACATCCCCGGGCAGCCACTCGGCGTCGACGACGATGTCCCCCGCTTCGCAATGCTTGCCGACGACACGGGCGAGCGCCGGGGCGGCGTCGCTGCGACGCGAGGCGAGGCGTGCGGAGTAGGCGGCGCCGTACAGGGCGGGACGGGCGTTGTCGCTCATGCCGCCGTCGACGCTCACGTAGACCCGCTCGAGGTCTTCACCGACGGCCACAGGCTTGACGGTGCCCACCTCGTACAGGGTGACGCCGGCGCGGCCGACGATCGCGCGGCCCGGTTCGAAGGCGAGGGGCGGGACGGGGATGCCCCGGTCGGCGCACTGCTCGGCGACGGCGGCGATGATCTCATCCGCGAGCTCCGCGATGGGCGTGGGCTCGTCGGCGTCGGTGTAGGCGATGCCGAATCCGCCGCCGAGGTTCACGGTGAGCTCCTCGCCGTCGCGCAGCAGTCGTGCGTGCAGGCCGATGACGCGGGAGGCGGATTCCGCGAAACCGGCGGCCCCGAAGATCTGCGAGCCGATATGGCAGTGAAGCCCCGTGAACCGAAGAGACGGCAGCTCACGGATGCGCCCGACGGCGGCCTCGGCGGCGGACAGGGTGAAGCCGAACTTCTGGTCCTCGTGCGCGGTGGCGAGGAACTCATGCGTCTCGGCGTGAACGCCGCTGTTGACGCGCACGGCCACGTTCTGCACGACGTCGTGCCCCGCCGCGATCGACGCGAGGCGCTCGATCTCGATCCCGCTGTCGACGACGACGGTTCCGACGCCCGCGGTCACGGCGCCGGTGAGTTCGATCTCGGACTTGTTGTTGCCGTGCAGTCCCAGCCGTGCCGGGTCGGCGCCGGCCGCCAGCGCGACGGCGAGCTCTCCGCCGGTGGCGACGTCGACGTTCAGCCCCTCGGCCGTCACCCAGCGCACCGCCTCGGTGCACAGGAAGGCCTTGCCCGCGTAGTACACCGTGGCGCGCGTGCCGTGGCGCGCGGCGGCTGCATCGAACGCCTCCCGCACCTCGCGAGCGCGGTTGCGCACGGCGATCTCGTCGATCACGTACAGCGGCGTGCCGAAGCGGTGCCGAAGATCGGCGACCGGAACGCCACCGAGGGTGAGGGAGCCGTCTTCGGCTCGCCGGGCGTCCGGCGGCCACACCTTCTCGGACAGCGCGTTCACGTCGGCCGGGACGACGGGTGCGGTGGTCGGGTCAGGCGTGGCGGACACGGGTGGAGAGCCAATCGGTGGTTCGGGGAATGCGCCGGCGCCGGATCGGGCGGCCAGGGCGACGTCGATGCTTGCAGTTTAGGGCACGCCCCGGCTCGGCTCCGTCGTGTGACGATCCGCCGCGCGCCCACCCGCTCGCGTGTCCGATGCAGCGAGAAACACGTGACGGCGCGAGAAAGCACGCATTGCGGTGTTTGTCGGGGCGAAAGGTGTTTCTCGGATGCTCAGCACGGTGGACGCGATCGCGTCGCGACGGGGCAATGGCCGCCGTGGGCCGGGATCCGGTGGTGGGCGATGTGCGGCTACGCCCCGACGCGGCCGGCGCCGCCGACATCGGTGACGGGTGGGTGTGGATGCCCGCCGACGTCCGATGGCCGGACGACGCGCCCTCCCCGGGTGCGCTCGTCGACGCTCACGCAAGGGGACCGTGACGCCATCGGACTCGACACCCTGCCGAAGACGTTGGCCGGAGCGCTGGATCTGCTCGACGCGAGTGCGACGATGCGCGCTGCGCACGGTGACGACATGGTCGATCTGTACCTGGCCGTCAGACGCGCCGCGTGAGGGCGCTCAGCTGCAGGTACCCGGCTCCTGCAGCGTCGCGTCGGAGATGATGGCGCCGTCGACAGCGGCGTCGGCGACGATCCGGTCTCCGACGACGGCGATCTCCTCGAGTGCGACGCCCGCCGGCAGGTACTCGGCGACGCAGATCGTCCAGTCCTGCAGCACCGCCGAGGCGATGAGGCCGAACTGGTTCCGCACCTGGTCGGCGGTGAGCTCGGCCCCGGCGACCTCGATCCCCGCCGGCGCGAGCACGATCGCACCCTGCTCCGCGGAGGGCGTCAGGCTGACCGCGACGGGGATCTCGAGACCGAACACGTCGAACACGGTGTCCAGGCGCACGTTCGGCTCGTCGAGGGTCACCTCCGCATCCGGGAAGCCTTCGAGACCGCTCAGCAGACCGGCGACCTGCGCCCCGTCGAGCACCAGCTCCGCGTCGATCGCTCCGGCCGGATCGTCGCCGCGCACGGGCACGTCTTCAGCGACCACCACGACATCCCCCGACAGCGGCCCCAAGGGGAGGTCGTCGCCGGAGATCGTGAGCTCATCGAGCGTGCCGGAGATCAGCTGCGGCAGCACGAGGCCCGCGACCCCGACCTCGATCGCCTGATCGGCGGGCACATCCAGCGCCTCGGCGACCTGAGCGCGAACGGTGCGGGTCACCGCCTCGCGAGCGATCCACTCCCCCGCGATGGCGGCGGCGACCGCGAGCACGAGGACCACGGCGAGCGCGACGATCCACGGCCAGACCCGGCGACGGCGGCGGACGGGCGGCTCGCCCGTGATCATCCCCTCCGGCAGCGGCTCGGTGGGCTGGGTGTCGCCGGAGGCCATGTCGTCACATCCGTTCCGGCGCGCTCACGCCGAGGAGGTCGAGGCCGTTTCGCAGCACCTGGCCGGTCGCGTCGTTCAGCCACAGTCGGGTGCGGTGCAGGTCGCCGACGGGATCGTCGCCGAGCGGGATCACGCGGCACGTGTCGTACCACCGGTGGTACAGGCCGGCGAGCTCTTCGAGGTATCGGGCGATGCGGTGCGGCTCGCGCACCTCGGCGGCGAACGCGACCAGGCGCGGGAACTCCTGCAGGGCCCCCAGGAGCGCGCTCTCGGTCTCGTGGCCGAGAAGCTCCGGCGCGAACGCGGACCGGTCCACGCCCGACGCGTGCGCATTCCGGGAGACGTTGTGGGTGCGGGCGTGCGCATACTGCACGTAGAAGACCGGGTTGTCGTTGGTGCGCCGCTGCAGGATCTCGGGATCGAGCGTCAGCGGCGAGTCGGCGGGGTATCTGGCCAGCGAGTACCGCAGGGCGTCGGTGCCGAGCCAGTCGCGCAGGTCGTCGAGCTCGATGATGTTGCCCGCGCGCTTGCTGAGCTTGGCACCGTTGACCGACACCAGCTGTCCGATCAGCACCTCGATGTCCGTCTCCGGATCGTCGCCCGCCGCGCCCGCGAGCGCCTTGAGGCGATGGACGTAGCCGTGGTGATCTGCTCCGAGCAGATAGATCTTGTGCGCGAAGCCGCGGTCGCCCTTGTTCAGGTAGTAGGCCGCGTCGGCCGCGAAGTAGGTGTACTCGCCGTTGGATCGCCGGATGACGCGGTCCTTGTCGTCACCGAAGTCCGTGGTGCGCACCCAGACGGCGTCATCCTCGTCGAACACGTGGCCCTGTTCGCGCAGCCGGTCGACGGCTTCGTCGACGAGGCTCGGCGCCCCGTCGACGCCGCGGGCGTGCAGGACGCGCTCGGAGAACCACACGTCGAAGTGCACGTTGAACTTCTCCAGCGACGACTGCAGCTCGCCCAGCTGGAAGCGGTACGCGGTGTCGCGGGCGATGCGCTCGGCGTCGTCGGCTTCGAGCAGGTCGGGATGCTCAACGAGCACGCGACGTGCCAGTTCCGCGATGTACGCCCCGGCGTATCCGTCTTCGGGTGTCGGTTCGCCCTTCGCCGCGGCCAGCACCGACCGCCCGAAGCGGTCCATCTGGGCGCCGGCGTCGTTGATGTAGAACTCGCGGGCGAGGGTGGCGCCGCTGGCCAGCAGCAGGCGGGCGATCGCGTCACCGAGTGCCGCCCATCGCGTGTGCCCGATGTGCATCGGGCCCGTGGGGTTCGCACTGACGAACTCGAGGTTGATGGTGTTGCCGCGCTGGGTGTCGTTCGACCCGAACGCGGCACCCGCATCGACGATCGTCTTGGCGAGGGCGCCCGCGGCCGCGGCGTCCAGCCGGATGTTGATGAAGCCGGGGCCGGCCACGTCGACGCTCGCGATCCCGTCGACCTCGCGCAGCCGCTCCGCGATCGCCGCGGCGAGGTCGCGCGGCGGCATCCCGAATCTCTTCGCGAGCTTCAGCGCGGCGTTGGACGCCCAGTCGCCGTGGTCGCGGTTGCGCGGGCGCTCGAGCGGAAAGTCGGCGAGGTCCAGGCCCTCGACATCGCCGCCCCGTCGCTCCTGCGCGAGGGGAACGACGACGGACAGCAGTGCGGCGGAGAGGGCTTCGGGATCCATAGGGTCTCCATCCTACGATTCCGCCGTCGCGAGACCGGTGTCAGCCCAGATGCACCGGCGTCAGGAAGTCGTCCGGCGCACCCAGCGCGGGGACCGGGTCGAGGTTCCAGGCGTCGACGTGAAGGCGCGAGAGCCCGACGTTGCCGCCGTGGAAGCTGAGGAATGCGCAGTCGGCGGCATCCCGCCCGGTGGCGATGCGCACCAGGGAGCGCCGGTCCGCGAGGCGAGTCGCGTCGACGACGTACCAGAGACCGTCGTGGTACGCCTCGGCGACGGCGTGGAAATCCATCGGCTCCAGCCCCGGCGCGAAGCAGGCCGCATAGCGGGCGGGCATGTCCATCGCGCGCAGGAGGGCGATGACGACGTGCGCGTAGTCGCGGCAGACGCCCTGGCCGGTCATGAGGGTCGTGACGGCGGAGTCGGTGCCCTGGCTGAGTCCCGGCGTGTAGGTGGTGCTGGCGGCGACGAAATCGGCGACGGCGCCGATGAGCTCGAGCCCCGCCAGCCCGCGGAACTGCCGTCGTGCCTGGGAGAAGACCTCGTCAGACTGGCAGTAGCGGCTCGGACGCAGGTAGCTGATGGTCTCGATGTCGCTCGTCGAGCGCGACGAGACACCCGCATCGATCGTCGCGTCGTAGCGCACCTCGAGGCGTCCCGCCTCGCCGGTGAGCCGATGCAGTCGGCTGCCGACGTGGTCGACGATCTCGGTCGGCGTGTACACCCGATCGCCCTGCGTGAAGGTCAGATCCTCGCTGATCACGGGCACGCCCTGAGCGGCGGTGATCTGCAGGATCAGGTCGACGGAGGACCCGAGTTCGAGGTCGAGTTCGGCGGTCACCTGGCGTTGCACCGGAGTATCCTCGCACGTCGCGAAGACACCCCGGTGCGATCCGGGCGACTCAGTCCTCCGACGCCTCCTCGCGCGCACGGCGGTGCGCACGGCGATCCTCATTCACCGTCAGCGCGTTGTCCCCCGACGCGGCGTGATCCGGCCGGTCGGGGCCCTTGTGCTGGATGTGGCCGGGATCGAGTGTGCGCCGGACGTCCTCAGCGGTCACGGTGCCGATCGGACCGGTCGCCGCCTCGACGTACCACTCCGTCAGGGCGGGATCCTCCGAGTCGAGCCACGCACCCGCGCCGTCTCCGGCGGGCACTTCGCTGGTGCCGAACACGAAGTCGTCGCCGTGGTCGGCGATGCCCTTCCGCACACCCTCCTGGATCGCCGCCCGCGCGTACTTCCCACGCAGGACATACGGATCGGTGCGCAGGTCCTTCGCCCACGCGATCATGATGCCGATCACGACGAACGAGAACGGCAGCGCCGAGACGACCATGATCGACTGCAGGCCCGACAGAGCATCCTGACCGCCCGCGAGCAGCAGCGACGCTGCCACGAGCGCGAGGAGGGAACCCCACAGGATGGTGACCCACGACGACGGCTCGGGACGGCCGTGCTGCGACATCGACCCCATGACGATCGAGGCGGAGTCGGCGGAGGTCACGAAGAAGATCACGATCGAGACCATCGCGAGAACGCTGGTGATCAGGCCGAACGGCAGTTCGTTCAGCACGCCGAAGAGCACCTCTTCGCCGCCGGCGGCGTCGCCGAGCGGCACGCCGGACGCTTGCTGGAACATCGACGTCCCGCCGAAGATGACGAACCACGTGAGGCAGACCGCCGACGGCACGATGATGACGACGGTCACGAACTCACGAAGGGTGCGGCCGCGCGAGATCTTCGCGATGAACATCCCGACGAAGGGCGTCCACGAGACCCACCACGCCCAGTAGTAGGTGGTCCAGCTCGACATGAAGGCGGCGGCGTCCTCGCCGTCGTTGGCGCTGCGCGAGAGCATCACGCCGAGTTCGTCGAAGAACTCGACGGCGGCCGCGGGCAGGAAGTTCAACAGGAACACCGTGGGCCCGACGATGAAGACGAACACCGCGAGCAGGCCGGCAAGCACCATGTTGATGTTCGACAGCAGCCGGATGCCGCGCTTGATGCCTGAGACGGCAGAGATGATGAACAGTGCCGCGAGGATTGCGATGGCGCTGATGAGGAATGTGTTTCCCACCGGGCCGATGCCGGTGACGACCTCGAATCCGCGGCCGATCTGGAGCACCCCGATGCCGAGGGAGATGGCCGTGCCGAAGAGCGTCACGATGATGGCGAAGACGTCGATGGTCGCCCCGAGGGGGCCCGCCGTGCGCTTGCCGAAGATGGGCTCGAAGATCGCGGAGATGAGGGGCGCGCGGCCACGCCGGTAGGCGCTGTAGGCGATCGCGCCGCCGACGAGGGCGTAGAACGCCCAAGCGATCGGACCCCAGTGGAGCATCGCCTGCGCCATCGCCGTCTTCATCGCCGCAGCCGACTCGGGGGCCACGTCGAACCCGCTGGGCGGGTCGAGGAAGAACAGGAGCGGCTCGTACGGCCCGTAGAACAGCAGCCCGATCCCGATGCCGGCGGAGAAGAGCATCGCGATCCACGAGGTCGTGGAGAACTCCGGCTGCTCGTCGTCGGATCCGAGTCGCACGCCGCCGCTGCGGCCGTAGCCCACGACGAGCATGTGGAGGATGACGACGATCGCCAGGGCGGAGAAGAGCCATCCGAAGTTGGTGCTCACCCAGCCGAGCGCGGCGCCGCCGACCGTGCTGATGCTCTCGGGCGCGGCGAAGGCCCAGGTGATCACGCCGACGGCGACGACGGCGGCGAAGATGAAGACGCCCCAGTTCATGGGGAACACGCGCCCCGTCTTCTCGACGCCGATGCCTGGAATGAGGGCGGGGTGCACGAGGCCGGGGGTCGTCACCTCCTCGATGACGCGCTTCACCCCGTCGACCCTGCCCCCTTTCGACGTGCCGCGTGCGGGCGGATCGTCGTGGCTGCCGTTGTTCGTCGGACTGGTCATGTCGATCGGTCTCCCGGGTCATGCGCACGCGACCCGGCGGCCGCATCGACGCTGTGTGCCAGCCACGTTAGCGAGATCTGAGGGCGTTTTCGGCCGAAGCAGCGGATTGGACGCGGACCCGTTTACCCTCTATGTATGCGCGCGAGCGACCCGACGCCCCAGCGCCGTCTTCCCCTGACGGTGCTCGCCGTCGCGCTGGCGGTGATGCTCGTCTCGCTCGTCGCCGCGTGGCGCCCGTGGGGCACCGTTTCCTCGGTCGAGGCCTCGGAGGAAGGGGCCGCCGGCGCCGCCACCGCGCTCGCGCCTCTGACGATCCCGGACTCCCCCACCGTGCTGATCTTCGGCGATTCGTGGGTCTACGGCTCCGCCGCCGAGGTGCCGACGCTCGGCTTCGCCTACGTCGTCGCCGACGCCCTCGGCTGGCAGGCGACCGTCGACGGCGTGCGCGGCAGCGGGTACCTCAAGGCAGGGATCGACGGGCCCGACTACGGTACGCGCATCGCGGACCTGGATCCTGCCCTCGACCCCGACTTGATCATCGTCGAGGGATCGATCAACGATCGTCGCCTCTACCCTGACGGATACCGCGATGCGGTCACGACGGCCTGGGAGACGCTGGCGAGCACCTACCCCGAGGCTTCCGTGGTCGTGCTCGGGCCGGCCCCGCAGGTGCTTCCCGTCGAGGAGGCCACAGCCGCGATCGACGCCGACCTGGCCGACCTCGCAGCCATGCGCGGCTGGTGGTACGTCTCCCCGATCGCGGAGGGCTGGATCCAGCCCGCGAATTACTTCGACGTCATCGACACCGGTGTGGGAAACGACCATCCCTCCACCGCCGGTCACGCCTACCTCGCCGAACGGCTCGCCGCCTCCCTCGCAACCCTGTCGACCCTGCCGGAGGTGTCGGCGGAGGCGCCCCTCGGAGGGTGGTAGTCTCGATCGGCACGCCTCCGTAGCTCAGGGGATAGAGCGTTGGTTTCCGGTACCAAAGGTCGCAGGTTCGATTCCTGTCGGGGGCACCACTTCCACTCACGGCGATGATCCGCGCCGAGATCACGCCGCGATGTCGGGGATCACGATCCAGACGCTCGCGCCGCCGGTCTCGGCCTCGTCGATCCCGATCCGGCCCCCGTGCGCCTCGACGATCCGACGACACGTCGACAGCCCGATCCCGAGCCCCGGCACGTCGTCGACGCCGCCGCGATCCATCAGCTCGAAGACCGCCTCGCGACGCTCGGCGGGAACCCCGGGACCGTTGTCGTCGACGGTGAGCCGCCACCCGCCCGTGAGCCGATGGGAGCGGATGACCACCCGCGGCGTGATCCCGGTCGCGGCGGTGAACTTCACCGCGTTGGCGATGAGGTTCTGCAGGAGCGCCCGGAGCAGCGTCGGGTCGCCGTGCAGTGATGCGTCGACGTGCGCCTCGATGCGTGCGCCCGTCTCGGCGAGGGCCGTGTCGAGGTCGTCCCCGACCGAGGCGATGAGGTGGCCCAGATCCACCGTCTCGCGGCGCGGTCGGGAACCGCCCAGCCGCGCGTAGGCGTACAGGTCGCCGATCATCGCTCCCATGCGCTCGGCAGCGGACTCCGCGCGCGAGAGGGCGCGCGCGGCCTGCGGGGCTCCGGCGAGTTCGGGACTGTCGGCGGCGAGCTCGATGAAGCCGGCGAGCGCCATCAGCGGGTTGCGCAGATCGTGGCTGATCTGACCGGCGAATCGCTCGAGCTGTTCGTTGGACTGACCGAGTTCGTGCGTGAGTCGACGAAGCTCGAGCACATCCACCACCTGGTGGGCGAGAAGGGCCAGCGCCCGACTGTCCTCCGGCGCGAGCTCTCCCACCTCCTCGTCGAACACGCACAGGGTGCCGATCGGAATCCCCTGGGGGGTGATGAGCGGGCTCGAGGCGTAGAAGCGCACGTCGGCGATCTCGCCGGTGACGAAGGGATTGTCGCGGAAGCGATCGTCTTCGCGAGCGTCGGGGACCACGACGTGACCGGGATGCTGGAACACCACCGCGCACATGGAGTCCTCTCGCGCGCACACGGCGGGGGTGAACCCGACGGCCGCGATCTGATGCTGGAAGCGGTCGTCGATGATGTTGATGACGGCCGTCGAGACACCGCACACGGTCGCGGCGAGCTGCACGAGTCCCTCGAGATCGGGCTCGGGCGGTGCACCGATCACGCCGTAGGACGCGATCATCTCGCGTCGCGTCACGTCCTGCACCGTCGACATCGCGCTCCCCCGTCTCGCGTCCGTTCTGTTGAGAAGATAGCCGACCGACTCAGACCAGGAAGACGCCGTCGAGCAGACCCGGATTGTGCGCGTGCACGAGCACGCCGAACACCACCGCGTCGAAGAGCAGGTGCACGGTGACCACGTAGGCGAGCGACCGGGTCTTGACGAAGATGAATCCCTGCAGCAGCGCGAACGGGATCGTCAGCACGGGGCCCCATGCCTGATAGCCGAGCTCCCACAGGAACGACACGAACACGATCGTCTGAAGCACGTTCGCCTGCCAGAACGGGAAGTGGCGCAGCAGCAGCGCGAAGCACGTGCAGATGAAGAACAGCTCGTCCCAGATGCCGACCGCGCCGACGCCGACGAACAGACGGGCGATGAGGTCGGGGGTGTCGACGACCGGCCAGTTGAGATAGACACCGGAGGTGATGAAGTAGAAGGGCAGGATGAGCCAGCCCAGCGCGAGCACCAGCACGAGCCAGGACCACTGGAACCGCGTCCACCGGCCGCCGCCGCGCCAGGGGAAGCGGATCGCGCGGTCGCGGTAGACGAATCGCGACACGAGGTACGGCACGAGCACCGCGCCGCCGAGCGCGACGGTGAAACGCAGCATGCCGGCGTTGTCGAGTTCGGCCTTCAGCGGGATGGCGCTGACGATCAGCAGTCCGAGGGCGATGAGCGAGAGGTCGCGCACCAGCGACGGGATGCGGCGATCCGGCTCCGTGAGGCGGGCGGTCTTCCGGGTGAGCATCCAGCCGGACGCGAGCCCGGCGGCCAGGAGCGCCCAGCCGAGCCACGGCAGCAGGAGAACGAAGAACGCCGGGGCCGCCAGGCACACCAGCAGTGCGGGGACCAGATGCCCCGTGGAGGTCGGGTGGTCACGCACGGTCGCGGACCTGGCGACGTTCGGCATGGCCGTCTCAGCCGCCGATGCCGTCGCGACGGTAGGCGAGATCGCGGATCTCACGACCCACGCGCGTGCCCTTGCGCTCGAAGGCGGTGAGCACGCGACCGCCGAAGCGCTCCGCCCACTCCCCCGGGAAGTCGCGGACGAAACCGGGCGCCGCATCCATCACCTCGCGCATCTGCCGCGCGTAGTCCTCCCAGTCGGTCGCCAGCCGCACCACCCCGCCCGGACGCAGCGCCGCTGCCAGCACCGGCGGGAACTCCGGTGCGAGCAGGCGCCGCTTGGTGTGCCGCTTCTTGTGCCACGGGTCGGGGAAGAAGATCCAGATCTCATCGACCGAGCCGGCGGGAAGCAGGTGCTGCAGGACCTCGGGGGCGTTTGCCTCGACGAGACGCAGGTTGCCGATGCCGGCACGGTCGGCGTCGAGCATGGTGCGGGCCAGGCCCGCGCGGAACACCTCCACGGCGAGGAAGTCGGTGGCGGGGTCGGATGCGGCGGCGTGGACGATCGCGTGACCCTGACCCGAACCGATCTCGACCACGAGCCGTGCCGGACGGCCGAACGTGGCGCCGGGGTCGATCGCCGAACCGGGCAGGATGCTCGTCGCCGCGACGTCGCGCGCGACGGGGACCACGAAACGCGGGGAGAGCTCGCGCCACGCGCGCTCCTGCGCCTCGGACATGCGGCCGCTGCGCCGCACGAACGACACCGGACGTTCGCGGAAGCCGCGGGAGGGTTCCGTCATCCCCTCAGCCTACGAGGCGCGATCGGCGGTGACGAAGTCGATGAGCTCCTCGACGCGACCGAGCAGCGACGGCTCGAGGTCGCGATAGGTGTGCACGCGGCCGAGGATCCGCTGCCACGCCCGGGCGAGATCGGCCTGATCACGAGCCGGCCAGCCGAACGCGCGGCAGATCCCCACCTTGTAGTCGACGCCGCGCGGGATCCGGGGCCACTGCTGGATGCCCATCGCCTTCGGCGTGACGCACTCCCAGACATCGACGTAGGGATGTCCGACGATCAGCACGTTCGCACCGTGCGGGCCGCGCGAGACGGCCTCGGCGATACGGGACTCCTTCGACCCGGGAACGAGATGGTCCACCAGCACGCCGTAGCGGCGACCGTCCGACGGCGGCTCCTCGTCGAGGACGTCGGCCAGCACATCCACCCCCTGCAGGTACTCGACCACGACGCCCTCGGCTCGAAGATCGTCGCCCCACACCTTCTCGACAAGTTCGGCGTCGTGTCGCCCCTCGACGAGGATCCGGCTCGCGCGCGCCACCCGGGCGCGCTGCTCGGCCGCCGCGAAGGATCCGGACGCGGTGCGGGCGCGAGACCGCTCGGGCGACGGCGCCGGAACGGTGAGCACCACGTCGACGCCGTCGAGGAGGAATCCCGCCCCGAGCGGGAACAGCCGACGTCGGCCGTGCCGGTCCTCGAGTTCGACGAGACCCCGCGCGACGTCGGTCACCGCGCCGCAGAAGCCGTCGCCGGCGACTTCGACGACGACGCCGAGCTCCGCCGCGACCTGCGCGATCTTCGGGGCTGTACGCGCCCGCCAGCCGTCAGCGAGCACATCCGACCCGTACCGATCGTCGATGGCGTCCCTGTTCATCGGTCCTCCTCACCAGCGCGTCAGAATACCGTCGCGACCCGCACCCGCCGGTCAGCGGCACGCTCGGCGCGGCCGATGGCTCCCACGATCTACCGCCGCATGTCGCCGCCTGCATAGACTCGGTCCGGGACTGGCCGAGAGGGGAACCGGATGCGTGCTCGATCAGCGTGGGCGCTCGCGCTCGCCGCCGCCCTCGCTCTGGGCGGCACCGCGTCGGTCGCGTCGGCCACCGACCCCGTCGAGCTCGGTTCGGGATACATCGTCGACGCCGTCGACGTGCTCTCCGGTGACGAGGAAGCCGCCCTGTTCGACCGCCTGAGCGAGCTGTACGACACGACCGGCGTGGACCTGTACGCCGTCTTCGTCGACGAGTTCACCAATCCCGCCGACGCGCAGTCCTGGGCGGACGAGGTCGCGTCCGGCAACGGCCTCGGACCACAGCAATACCTGCTGGCCGTCGCGGTCGACGGACGGCAGTACTACATCTCCGCCGACACCACCGGCCCCCTCACCGACGAACAGGTCGCGGCCATCGAGGAGTCCATCGTTCCCGACCTCCGCGACGGCGACTACGCCGGCGCGGTGGTCACCGCCGCCGACGGCATGCAGGAGGAGCTGGAATCCGGCATATCACCCTGGGTCATCGTGCTCCTCGTCGCCACGGCGGTGTCGATCGTGGTGCTCATCTGGCTCGTGGTGCGGAACCGTCGTGCGAACAGCGCCGCCGGGCGCCCGAAGGCTCCCCCGGTGGTGCCCCTCGCCGACCTCGAACGCGAGGCGTCGTCGGCGCTTGTGCAGACCGACGACGCCCTGAAGACGAGCGAACAGGAGCTCGGGTTCGCGCGTGCCCAGTTCGGCGACAAGGCGACGACGGAATTCGTCGAGGCGCTCTCGACCGCCCGGCGCCTGCTTGAGAAGGCCTTCACCCTCCGGCAGCGCCTCGATGACGAGACGCCGGATTCCGACGAGCAGAAGCGCGCCTGGAACCAGCAGATCATCCAGCTGTGCGCGCAGGCCGACGCCGGCCTCGACGACAAGGCCGAGGCCTTCGACGAACTGCGACGCCTGGAGCAGGATGCCCCGGAGGCGCTCGCCCGAGTGCGCGATGCGCATCGGCGCGCCGCAGACGCCCTCGAGGAGGCCGACGCACGGCTGACATCGCTCTCGGCCTCCTACGCCCCCGACGCCCTCGCGACGATCGCAGACAACCCCGCACAGGCCCGCGAGCGGCTGAGCTTCGCCGACGAGCAGCTCACCGCCGCCGACGCCGCCATCGCCGACGGCGAGCGCGGTGACGCCGCGGTGTCGATCCGCGCGGCCGAAGACGCCGTCGGGCAGGCCGAGCTGCTCGAACAGGCGGCGCACAAGCTCGCCGCCGATTTCGCCGAGGCCGAGCGCGGCGCATCGCACCTGATCGCCGACCTCGAGAATGACGTCGCCACCGCGAGCGCGCTGCCGGATCCCGACGGCCGGATCGCCGCGGTCATCGCCGCCACGCGCGCCGAGATCGACCGAGGCAGAGGCATGCTCACCGGCACCGACAGACGCCCGCTGATGACGCTGCAGGCGCTGGAGGCCGCGAACACGCAGATCGACGACACCGTGCGGGCCGTTCGCGACGAGCAGGAGCGGGCGCGACGTGCCGCACAGCTGCTCGATCAGCAGATCCTGCAGGCGCAGGCGCAGATGTCCGCCGCCGAGGATTTCATCACGGCGCGGCGCGGAGCGGTCGGTGCGCAGGCGCGCACCCGGGTCGCCGAGGCCGGCGCATCCCTCGTTCGCGCGCAGCAGCTTCGGGCGAGTGATCCGGCGCAGGCGCTCACCCACGCGCAGCGGGCGGATCAGCTGGCCGCCCAGGCGATTCGCTCTGCGCAGGCCGACGTCGGATCGTTCTCCGGCTCGATGCAGAGCACACGTTCGGGTGGCGGTGACATGATGGGCGCCGTGCTCGGCGGTATCGTCATCAACTCGCTCCTCGGCGGTGGCTCAGGTGGTCGCCGCAGCGGCGGCGGGTTCGGCTTCCCGCGCGGCAGCGGCTCACGCGGGCGCTCCTCACGCGGCGGCTTCCGTCCCGCCAGCTTCGGTGGCGGAGGCACGCGCGGCCGACGGGGCGGAGGCCGCTTCTGATCCGACCCCGACGTCGCCCCTCGACTCCCGTCCCCTCCGCATCCCGACCAGAACCATCGACAGGAAGGAACCTCGTGATGGCAAAGCAGTCCATCTTCGGCCGCATCTCCACCCTCATCAAGGCGAACGTCAACGCCCTGATCGACTCGGCCGAAGACCCGCAGAAGATGCTCGACCAGCTCGTGCGCGACTACACGAACAGCATCGCCGACGCCGAGTCGGCCATCGCCGAGACCATCGGCAACCTGCGCCTGCTGGAGCGCGACCACCAGGAGGACGTGCAGGCGGCCGCGGAGTGGGGCAACAAGGCCCTCGCGGCGAGCAAGAAGGCCGACGAGCTGCGCCAGTCCGGCCACACGGCGGATGCCGACAAGTTCGACAACCTCGCCAAGATCGCGCTGCAGCGCCAGATCAGCGAGGAGAACGAGGCGAAGGCGATCGCGCCGACCATCGCCACGCAGACCGAGGTCGTCGACAAGCTCAAAGACGGTCTGAACGGCATGAAGCAGAAGCTCGAGCAGCTGAAGGCCAAGCGCAGCGAGCTGCTCGCCCGCGCGAAGACGGCCGAGGCGCAGGTGAAGGTCCACGACGCGGTCCGGTCCATCGATGTGCTGGATCCGACGAGCGAGCTGGGACGCTTCGAGGACAAGGTGCGCCGCCAGGAGGCCCTCGCCGCCGGCAAGCAGGAACTGGCCGCCTCGAGCATCGACGCGCAGTTCGAAGCGCTCGAAGACGTCGGGCAGCTCACCGAGGTCGAGGCGCGCCTGGCCGCGCTGAAGACCGGCGGCTCGTCACAAGGCGCGATCGGCTCCTGAGCATTCGAAGGCGCTCGGCTGCGGCCGGGCGCCTTCGGTATGCCGGCGGGACCGCCGCCCCGCCGGCAGGTTCCTGCACCGCGGCACACCGGCAGGTGCCGCCGCCGAGCTGGACACCAACTCAGGCTGGCCGCCCATCCACCCTGCCGGGGACGCCGGAATCCCGCCACCCGCGCACGCTCAGCCTGAGTTCGGGCACACCGGGTACTCAATCGCGCCCACCGCCCCGACGCCGCGCCGCCGCCCCGACGCCGCGCCGGCAGGTGCCGCCGCCGCGCTGGACACCAACTCAGGCTGGCTGTCCATCCACCCCGCCGGAGACGCCGGAATCCCGCCACCCGCGCCCGCTCAGCCTGAGTTCGGGCACAGCCTGAGTGCGGCACGGCGACAGAGTTCGGGCACGGCCGTGGCGTTCGATCGGGAGGCGGTGCACGCGGGGACCCGGCTGCGGCGGTGGATGCGGCGACGATCTCACGTGCGAGAGGATGTGGCGATGAGCCGTTTCGTGGTGGTGCCGCAGTGGCAGGGGTCTGGTTCGTCGCGCGCGATGCAGCTGGTCGATGGGGCCGCGGCGATCGCCGGTGACCTTCCGCGGGCCTCCTGCACACCGCTGGAGGTGCCGCTGGAGGCCGGCGAATCGCTCGGAAGCGGCGTGCGCCGACTCAGCTCCCTGGTCCGCGTGCGCGAAGCGCTCGAACGCGAACTCGCCGACGTCTCCGAGCCGACGATCGTGGTCGGCGGCGACTGCGGCGTCGCCCTCGGCGCCGTGTCGGCCATCGCTTCCTCCGACCTCGCGCTGGTCTGGTTCGACGCCCACGCCGATCTGAACACGCCCGAATCGTCGCCGAGCGGCGCCTTCGGCGGCATGGTGCTGCGCGCCCTCCTGGGCGACGCTCCCTCGCGGCTGGCCCTCCCGACAGGCACGATCACGACCGATCGCGTCGTCCTCGCCGGCTCGCGCGATCTCGACCCCGCAGAGGTCGACTTCCTGGCGGGCTCGGCCATCCGCACACTGGCTCCGGACGCGTTCGCCGAGCCCGCCCGCTTCGGCGAGGCCGTCGCGGCGACGGGTGCGACGCGCGTGCACATCCACGTCGACCTCGACGTGCTGGACCCCGCGGCGATGAGCGGCGTCTCACAGCCCGTGCCCTTCGGACCGTCGGTTGCGGAGGTCGTGGCCGCCATCCGTGCGGTGCGGGAGGTGCTCCCCTGTGCGGGGGCGACGCTCACCGGATTCTCGCCGGTGTCGCCGGATGCCGCCGTGGACGACCTCGGGGCGATCCTGCGTATCATCGGAGCCCTCGCGTGAGCGAGCAGATCTCGCGCCGCATCGAGCGGCGTCTGCCGTCGTTCCTGCTCGATTCGCCCGTGAGCGCGGTCGGGTACGCGTACGGCACCGCGGTCGGGATGCTGTGGGGCTTCCTCTGGAGCACCGGTCCGATCGAGCGCCGGGGCGAGCTGTGGGTCTTCCGGGGGATGCCCGCGTGGACGTTCCCGCGCGGCGGAGTGTGCATGGGCGCCTGCTATCTGACCGGCTCATTGCCGGTGGATGCCGGCATCGTGCGGCACGAGAGCGTGCACGCGAGGCAGTGGCGTCGATTCGGCTTCCTGATGCCCGTGCTCTACACCCTCGAAGGTCGAGACCCGCTCCGCAATCGATTCGAGATCGATGCCGGCCTCGCCGACGGACGATACGTGCGGCGCCGCCGTCGGTGACGACTCAGCGAGCGGTGGCGAGGCCGAAGCGTTCGGGGGTGCGGATGGACGTGGCCGGGATGCCGCGCACCTCGGTGAGGTGGTCCACGATGTCGGCGGTGCCGAGGTAGCCGCCCAGAAGGATGATGCGGGTGTCGTCGGCGTCGGCGCAGAGCATCTCGTCGGCCCACGCGACCACGGCGCGGTGCACTGCGGCGCCGGGAGCGCAGAAGCGCCCGGTGCCGGGCTCCCCAGACCTGCGCGCCCGCGCCAGCCACGTCACCGTCATACGGGCGGGGGCGCTCACCGCGGCGATCCATGATTCGTCGGGAACCTCGATGAACACGCGGCCCGTCGAACAGATCGGAAGCCCGGCCAGGACGACCTCGAGTTCGGTCAGCGACGCCTCATCGGCGGCGATGAGGTGCTGCACGCGGGAGTGCCGGGGCGTACGGCACGCGGCGGCGCCGTGCTCGGTGGAGGCGATGCGGGCAGTCATGATGACGCCAGTATACCCCGAGGCAAGGCTTGCCTAACCGGTTCGGCGGAGATCGTCCTCATCGCGCGGTGACCAGGACGCGCTTCACCTCGCGCACCTCGTCATCGGTCATGCCGTGAGCACGCAGGTAGTCCCCCGCCGATCCGTAGCGGCGGTCGATGTCGGCGAGGAGGTCCGCCATGACCGACGCCGGCGACTTCGAGGCGAGATCCTCGAGGTGGCGCGCGTGAGGATGCAGCCGCCGGAGGTGCGCGACCACCGACGTGCTGCGCCACTCCGGCAGCAGCGCCTCGGTGCGCGCGTAGTCCGCGACGACGTCGTCGCGCTCGACATCCGCGGCGGCGAGCGCGAGCGCGACCGTGACGCCGGTGCGGTCCTTGCCCACCGTGCAGTGCACGAGCACGGGCTGCTGCGTCACGATGCCGCGCACGACCTCGACGACCCGGTCCGCCGAGTCCTCGACCAGCAGTCGATACAGCTCGGCGAGCGAGACGTCGCGGGCGAAGAAGGACTCGACCGAGCCGAGGAACAGCGGCACGCGCAGGGTCTGAACGTCCGGCGATCCGACCGGACTCGGCGCCTGGGCGACTTCGTCGTCATCGCGCAGGTCGATGATCCGTCGAATGCCGAGGGCTCCGAACGCCGTCACCCCGGCACCGTCGATTCGCGCCAGGTTGCCCGAGCGGAAGAGCACGCCCGATCGCGTCACCCCGTCGCCGGCGCGCAGGCCGCCGACGTCGCGCAGGTTGACGGCGCCGGGAACGTCCGGCAGTGCGGGGACCCCGGATGCACCGGGGCCGGCGGATGCGCCGCTCACCCCTCGTCACCTCGCGGCGGCACCGGGTAGCGCCCGGCGATGGCGACGCGGTTGAAAGCGTTGATCGACACCAGCAGCCAGCTGAGCGCGACGTACTCCTCTTCGGAGAGCACCCCGCCCACACGGTCGTACACCGCGTCGGAGACGCCGCCGTCGTGGATGTACACGTGCGACTCGGCGAGCTCGAGCGCCGCCCGCTCCCGCTCCGAGAACACCCCCGACTCCCGCCACGTGGCGATCTGAGCGATCGTGTCCGCATCGATCCCGACCCCCAGCGCCCTGTCCACGTGGACACGCACGCAGTAGGCGCATCCGTTGCGCTGCGACACATGGATCTGCACGATCTCGGCCAGCCGCGCGTCGACCCCCGACTCGCGCGTGAGCTCGCCCACCGACTTCGAGAACGCCGCGAGCGCCTGATACGCCTGTGGCGCCGACCGGGACAGGTGCACGCGACGCTCTTCGCTCATGCGCCCAGGGTATCCCGGGGTGCATGATGGAGCGCGTGAGCGACCCCTCCGACGAGTTCTCGTTCCTGCACGCCCAGTCCGCCGAAGCCGGGATCCCCGGCCCGCTTCCCCACGGTGAACGCGTGCGGCTGGAGCTCGCCGACGGCCGGACCCTGTCGGCGCTGGCCTTCGGATGGGAGGACGCCGAGCCGGGGCCGGCCGTGACGTTCCTGCACGGCGCGGGCCTGAACGCCCACACGTGGGACACGGTGGTGCTGGCCGCCGGCATCCCGGCGCTGGCGATCGACCTGCCCGGGCACGGCGACTCGTCCTGGCGAGATGATGCCGCGTATGTCGCCCGCGTGCTCGCCCCCGACGTGGCGACGGCTCTCGAGCGCTGGACCGACCGGCCGCAGCTGGTGGTGGGCCATTCGCTCGGCGGTCTGACCGCCGCGGCGCTGGCGGCCTCGCACCCCGACCTGGTGCGCGACCTGCTCATCGTCGACATCACGCCGGGTGTGGATCCGGACGGCGGCCCATCGGAGCTGCGCGCGTTCTTCGCCGGCCCGACGGACTGGGCCTCCCGGGACGAACTCGTCGACCGCGCGCTGTCGTTCGGCCTCGGGGGCGGATCCCGTGAGAAGGTCGCGCGGGGCGTGTTCTTCAATTCCCGGGTGCGTGAAGACGGGCGTGTGGAGTGGAAGCACCACTTCGCGCACCTCGCGTCCGCCGCCGCAGCCGATCCCGAGGCTGGGCGAGAGATCGCTGCCCGTCAGGATGCCCTGAGAGCGGTGCTCGGCGCGTCGGGATGGGAGGATCTCGCCGCGGTGACCGCCCCGATCACGCTCGTCCAGGCGAGCCGAGGATTCGTCACGGACGCCGACGCCGATCTCTTCCGCACCCGGCTGCCCGCGGCGGAGGTCATCCGGCTGAACGCCGGCCATAATGTGCAGGAGGACGCGCCGCTGGATCTGGCCGCACTCGTGCGCGGGCGCCTCGGAGAATGACCGAGGTATCGAACAGCGCATCGCCCCCACAGCGCTTCGGCTAACAACACTGCGTCTAACAACTCTGTTGCGGTGCGAGGCGACGAGTGTGCACCGGGCGCGACGGTTGCCTAGGCTGTTGTGTCGCACGAGGATCCTCGTGTCCACCGCGGTCGCTCGCAACCGGCGACCTCGCCGCGGATGCCCCCGAAAGGACCACCATGCCCCGTCGTCCCCTGCGCGCTGCCGGTGCGCTGCTCGTCGCCGGCGCCCTCGTGCTCACCGCCTGCACCGGCGGCTCCGATGAGCCGGCTCCGACGAGCTCGGCCGCTGCCGACCCCGACGCCTCCGTCGTCATCCGCCTCGTGCTGGAGCCGGGAAACCTCGACATCCGTCAGACCGCGGGGGCCGCTCTCGACCAGATCCTGATCGACAACGTCTACCAGGGCCTGGTCGCCCGAACCGCCGACCAGGAGATCGTGCCCTCTCTCGCCAGCGACTACGAGGTCTCCGAGGACGGTCTGACGTACACGTTCGAGCTGCGGGAGGGCGTCACCTTCCACGATGGACAGGAGCTGACGCCCGACGACGTCGTCTGGTCTCTCGAGACCCGTCGCGACACGCCGGAGTGGCGCGACTCGTCGCGCCTGGCGAACGTCGAGTCCATCACTGCCGACGGCCAGACGATCACCCTCACACTGTCCGAGCCGGACTCGACGCTGCTGTGGAATCTCACCGGACGCGCCGGGATCGTGCTGAAGGAGGGCGACGAGGTCGACTACCAGACCGACGCCAACGGCACCGGCCCGTTCGTCCTCGACGACTGGCTGCAGGGCGACAGCATCACCTTCGTGCGCAACGAGACCTACTGGGGAGAACCCGCGGGCGTCGCCGAGGTCGTGTTCGACTACATCCCCGACAATCAGGCCGCGCTCAACGCCGCCCTCGCCGGCGAGGTCGACGTGCTCACCGGGTTCGACGCCACCCTCGGCGACCAGGTCGAAGAGGGAGGCGACTTCGAGCTGGTGCTCGGCGAGTCGACCGACAAGGGCACGCTCGCGTTCAACCAGACCGAGGACAGCCCGCTGGCCGATCAGCGCGTGCGCCAGGCGATTCGCCAGGCGATCGACCACGAGGCGTTCATCGAAGCGGCCCAGTCCGGCCAGACGCTGTACGGTCCCATCCCGCCGCTCGACCCGGGACACGAAGACCTGTCCGACGTGGCGCCGTACGACCCCGAGGCGGCTCGGGAGCTGCTCGCCGACGCCGACGCGGAGGATCTCGAGCTGACCCTCACGATCCCGAACTTCTACCCGACGACGATCCCGCAGATCCTCGTGTCGAACCTCAACGAGGTCGGCATCACGCTCGAGGTCGAGTCGGTCGATTTCCCGACGTGGCTCAACGACGTGTACACGAACAAGGACTACGAGCTCAGCTTCGTGCTGCACACCGAGGCGCACGACTTCGAGAACTGGGCGAACCCCGACTACTACTTCACCTACGACAACCCCGAGGTGCAGGACCTGTACGCGCAGTCGGTCGCAGCAACGGACCCCGCCGAAGCCGAGGCGCTGCTCGCCGAGGCGGCGCGCAGCGTGTCGGAGGATGCGGCGGCGGACTGGCTGTACAACGGCGCCTCGGTGCTCGCGGTGGGGACTAACATCTCGAACATGCCCTCGACGAACGTCAACGAGCGCCTGGGACTCGCAGAGATCACCAAGAGCGACGGGTGATCCGCTACGCGCTGACACGGCTGGCCCTGCTGCTGCTCGGGCTGTTCGTGGCCAGCGTGGTGATCTTCCTCACGCTGCGCGTGCTGCCCGGTGACATCGCACAGGTGATCGCCGGGCAGAACGCGACCCCCGAACAGGTCACCGCCATCCGAGCGAGCCTCGGCCTGGATGCCCCGCTTCCCGCCCAGTACCTGGACTGGATCGGCGGCGTGTTCCGCGGCGACCTCGGCTCGTCGCTGCTGACCGGCACGCCGGTCGTCACGGAACTGGCGGAGAAGGCGCGTGTCACGGTCCCGCTCGGGATCCTGGCCATGACCTTCGCCCTGCTCATCAGCGCTCCCCTGGGCGTGCTGTCGGCGTTGCAGCGCGGTCGCGCCCTCGGCACGGGCCTGACCGTGGGCGCCCAGACCATCGCTGCGGTCCCCGTCGTGTGGGCGGGCATGATGCTGGTCGTCGTCTTCGCCGTCTGGCTCGGATGGCTGCCGGCCCAGGGCTTCCCTCGCGCGGGGTGGGCCGACCCGGCCGCAGCGCTGCGCGCGCTCCTGCTGCCGGCACTGACGATCGGCGCGGTCGAGGGCGCCATGCTGATGCGCTTCGTGCGCTCGGCGACGCTGCAGGCGATCGGACAGGACTACGTCCGCACCGCCGCGGCGAAGGGGCTCACCCGCACAGACGCTCTGCTCCGGCACGGTCTGCCCAACGTGGGCCTGTCGGTGGTCTCGGTCCTCGGCCTCCAGGTCGCCGGCATCATCGTCGGCGCGGTCGTCATCGAGGAGCTGTTCTCACTGCCCGGCATCGGCCGGATGCTCGTCGACGACGTGCAGAATCGCAATCTGCCGATGGTGCAGGGTGAGCTGCTCGCCCTCACCGGGTTCGTGCTCATCGTCGGGTTCCTCGTCGACCTGCTGCATCGGTCGATCGACCCGCGACAGCGGGAGGCGGCATGACCTCCCCGACCCGACGCGGCGCGCTCGCCCGCCTGTGGGCACTGTCGACCGGACGCTTCGGACTGGCCGTGGCGGCCGCGGTCGTCGTGACGGCGGCGGTGTCGCTGTTCTGGACCCCGTTCGATCCGCAGCAGGTCGACATCCCCGGGCGGTGGGCAGCTCCCGGATGGCCCCACGTGCTCGGCACCGACGCTTCCGGCCGCGACATCCTCAGCCTCATCATGGCCGGAGCACGCACCACCGTCGTCGTCGCGGTCGGGGCGGGCGTGATCGCGACCGTGATCGGCATCGCCCTCGCGGCGCTCGGGGCCCTCACCGCCCGGTGGATCCGCGAATCCACCGCCGTTCTCGTCGACGTCATGATCGCCTTCCCTGTGCTGCTGATCGCGATGATGATCTCCTCGGTCTGGGGCGGGTCGCTCGCGGTGGTCGTGTGGTCCGTCGGGATCGGATTCGGCGTCAACGTCGCGCGGGTCACCCGTCCGGAACTGCGTCGCGTGCTGCACAGCGACTTCGTGCTCGCCGGCCGTGCCGCAGGCCTCACTCCGCTGCAGAACCTCGGCATCCATCTGCTCCCCAACGTCGCCCCCGTGTTCATCGTGCAGCTGTCGTGGGCGATGGCGGTGGCCGTGCTCGCCGAAGCGGGCCTGTCGTACCTCGGGTTCGGTGCGCCGGTCACCGAACCCAGCTGGGGCCTGCTCCTGGCCGAGCTGCAGAGCTACATCACGGTGTATCCGCTCTCGGTCGTGTGGCCGGGGCTGGCGATCACGATCACGGTGCTCGGGCTCAATCTGCTCGGCGACGCCCTGCGCGAGGCCACCGACCCGACGCTCGCCCGACGCGGCGGCGCTGCGCGCGAAGCGCACTCCCATGTGCCGGAGGTGGTCGCATGAGCCTCGAGGTCACCGGCCTGCAGATCGAGATCGACGGGCGCCGCGTCGTCGACGACGTGAGCTTCGCCGTGCCCACCGGGGCGCGGCTGGGGCTGATCGGCGAATCCGGGTCCGGCAAGTCCCTCACGGCACTGGCGATCCTCGGGTTGCTGCCGGAGGGGGCCGTCGCGAGCGGCAGCGTGCGGTGGAAGGGAGAAGAGATCCTCGGGATGCCCGATCGCGAGCTCGCGCGCCTGCGGGGCGACGAGATCGGCATCGTGTTCCAGGAGCCGCGCACGGCGCTGAATCCGATCCGCACGATCGGGCGACAGATCGGCGAGCCCGCGCGCATCCATGAAGGCCTCTCTCGACGCGCGGCGGCCGCGCGCGCGGTGGACGAAGCACGACGCGTGTCGTTGGCGGATCCCGAGGGCATCGTCTCCCGGTACCCGCACCAGCTGTCCGGCGGCCAGCGGCAGCGCGCCGCGATCGCCATGGCACTCGCGGGCCGTCCCGCACTGCTCATCGCCGATGAACCCACGACGGCGCTGGATGTCACGATCCAAGCCGAGATCCTCGACCTGCTGCTCTCTCTCGTGGAGCACGACGGCATGTCGCTCGTGTTCATCACCCACGACCTGGCCGTCCTCGCGCAGATCGCGAGCTACGGCGTCGTGCTCGAAGACGGGCGCGTCGTCGAATCGGCGCCGGTGGCCGACCTGCTCTCCCGCCCGGTCTCGGCGGTCACGCAAGGCCTGCTGCGCGATGCCACGGCCACCCTGTGGCGCCCGGGAGCAGGCGCATGACCGCGCCGGCCTTCCGTGCCCGCGGGCTCGTGCGCCGCTTTCGCGGACCGCGCCCGGCACCCTTCGCCGCGCCGACCTGGACGACCGCCCTCGACGATGTCGACATCGACATCGACGCCGGAGCGCGCGTGGGCATCATCGGCGAGTCGGGCTCGGGGAAATCCACCCTCGTGCGCGTGCTTCTCGGCCTCGACGCCCCCACCGCGGGAACCGTCGAGTTCGACGGCCGCCGGGTCGACGCCCGGGGGCGCGCGCGGGAGCTGCACTGGCTGCGCCGTCAGACCGGCATCGTGTTCCAGGATCCCTATGGCTCCCTCGACCCGCGGATGAGCGTCGGACGGATCGTCGGCGAACCGCTGTTCGCACTCGGGATCGACGGCGACCGGCGTGCGCGGGTGCGCCAGACGCTGGAACGGGTGGGGCTCGACCCGGCCATGGCCGCGCGGTATCCCCACGAGTTCTCCGGCGGACAGCGCCAGCGGATCGCCCTGGCGCGCGCGATCGTGCATCGACCTCGCGTGCTCGTGGGCGACGAGCCGATGAGCGCCCTCGACGTCACGGTACGCGCGCAGATCCTGCGCCTGATCGACGACCTGCGCCGCGACGAGGGCTTCACCCTCGTGATGGTCTCCCACGACATCGGTGTCGTGCAGAACCTCTGCACCGACGTGATCGTGATGAAGGACGGCCGCGTGGTCGAGGAGGGACCCACCGAGAAGGTGCTTCTTCAACCGCAGGTGGCGTACACACGGCGACTGCTGGCCTCCATCCCCACGATCGAGCCCCCGCGCTCCTGATCGCTTTCGCGTGTCGGAGCATCGCCCTAACCTCGGGACATGTCCGCAGATCGCCGTGTCCCGTCCGCGCCGGGGATCGTCCCGCCGTATCTCCTCGCCCGCATCGCCGCCGTGCCCGAGACACGATGGGAGCGGGCAGCCCACGCCGCACGCGCGACCCTCGAGGTGCACCGGGAGTACCGACCGGCCCCTGCGGCTGCCCCGCGCATCCGCTCAGCTGTCTCGTCGACTCCGGCCGCCCCACGCGAGATCGCCGACGCGCAGCACCGCGAGGAGCTCCCCGGCGTCGTGGTGCGACGGGAGGGCGAACCTCCGACGGCCGACGCCGTGGTCGACGAGGCCTACGACGGGCTGGGCGCCACGGCGTCGTTCTTCCGCGATGTCTACGGCCGCGCCGGCATCGATGCCGAGGGCGGCAGGCTCCTGGCGAGCGTGCACTACGGCCGTGCCTACGACAACGCGTTCTGGAACGGCGAGCGCATGGTCTTCGGTGACGGAGACGGCGAGGTGTTCCGAGGCTTCACGGGTTCCCTGTCCGTCATCGCCCACGAACTCGCGCACGGCGTCACCGAAGACGAGGGCGGGCTCGACTACGTCGGTCAATCTGGTGCTCTCAACGAGTCCCTCTCCGACGTGTTCGGGGTGCTCACCGAGCAGCACGCCCGTTGGCAGACCGCGCGGGAGGCGAGCTGGCTCGTCGGCGCCGAGATCTTCACCGAGCAGGTGCAGGGGATGGCGCTGCGCTCGCTCGCGCAGCCCGGCACCGCCTACGACGACGATGTGCTCGGTCGCGATCCCCAGCCCGCGCACATGCGCGACGTCGTCGTCACCGCCGACGACAACGGCGGCGTGCACATCAACTCCGGCATCCCCAACAAGGCGTTCCACCTCGTCGCGACCGCACTCGGCGGATGGGCGTGGGAGCGCGCGGGCCGCATCTGGTACGACACCCTCGTCTCCCGCGTCCTCCCCCGAACGTGCGATTTCGTCACCTTCGCACGCGCCACGATCGCCACCGCCGCCGCGGTGTACGGTGAGGTCTCGGAGGAAACCGATGCCGTGCGTTCGGCCTGGTCCGGCGTCGGTGTGATCGATGACAGCACCGGATGAGCCCGACACGGCAAGCGATGCGACCGCGCCGCATCTCGTCGCCGTCGTGGTGCGACGAACCGGCGGGATCGCGGGCGTTCCGCGGCAGTGGGCCGCGCATCCCGCACCCGACGACGGACGCCTGACCGATCTCGTCGCCCGGTGTCCGTGGCACGAGGTTCCCCCCGAGGAGCCGTCGGGTGCCGATCGCTTCGCCTGGCAGGTCACCGTTCGGTGGGATACCGACGACGAGCGGCATGCCGCGCTGCCCGACCGAGCGGTCCTCGGACCGTGGCGCGACCTCATCGAGGCCGTGAGGAACGCCGGCGGCAGCGCGTGAGCGCGGTCAGCGTGAGAACAGGCCGCGCTTGGCCTTCTTCCGGGGCTTGAGCGATTTCTGCAGGTAGACCGTGCCGAGCCAGCGGCCGAACTTGAAACCGACGCGGCCCATGCGCCCCACCTCTTCGAAGCCGAGCTTCTCGTGCAGCGCGATCGAGGCCTCCGCCCCCTTGTCGCTGATGACGGCGACGATCTCTCGGATGCCCTGCTCCTCGCACGCGGCGATCAGGGCTTCCAGCAGCGCGCGTCCGAGGCCCTTCCCGGCTGCGGCCTGGCCGAGGTAGATGGAGTTCTCGACGGTGTAGCGGAAGGAGGACTTGCCCGACCAGGGCGCGACGAGCGCGTATCCGAGCACCTGCCCCGACGGCGACTCGGCAACGAGGAACGGAAGACCGAGCTTGGTCAGGTGGTCGTACTTCTCCCGCCACTGCCCGAGCGTCCACCGCTTCTCGTCGAAGGTGACCACGGAGTTCGTGACGTAGTAGTTGTAGATCTCGCGGATATCGGGGATGTCGGCCTCCCGCGCGGGCCGGATCTCGAAGCTGAAGGGACGCTCGCGGTCGGCGCGGCGCCGCAGGTGGCGGGGCAGCGAACGACGGCTCTTGTCGTATTCCTCCTCCAGCATGCGGCCAGCCTACGCGCGTTCGGCCAGACGCCAGTCGATCGGATCGGCACCGGCCTCCCGCAGGAGCTCGTTCGTGCGGGAGAACGGGCGCGATCCGAAGAACCCTCGGCTGGCCGACAGCGGAGAGGGATGCGCGGAGGCCACAACGGGGGTGTCGCCCAGCAGCGGCCGCACGGTGGCCGCATCGCGCCCCCAGAGGATCGCCACCAGCGGCGCATGCCGGTCGACGAGGGAGCGGATGGCGTGCTCGGTGACCTTCTCCCATCCCCAGCCGCGGTGCGAACCCGGCGCACCCGGAGCGACCGTGAGCACGCGGTTCAGCAGCATCACGCCCTGGTCGCTCCATGCCGTGAGGTCACCGTGCTCGCTGGGCGGGATGCCGAGGTCGTCGTGCCGCTCGCGGTAGATGTTGGCGAGGCTTCGCGGCAGCGGGCGCACGTGCGCGTCCACGGCGAACGACAGTCCGATGGGGTGACCCGGCGTCGGGTAGGGATCCTGCCCGACGATCAGCACCTTCACGTCCTGGAGCGGGCGGGAGAACGCGCGGAGCACGTGATCCCCGGCCGGCAGGTACGAGCGCCCCGCCGCGGTCTCGGCGCGTAACCGGTCGCCGAGTCGAGCGATGTCGGCGGCGACGGGAGCCAGGGCCTGCGCCCATCCCTCGTCGATCAGCCCGTCGGCGGCGAGTTCGTCGAGCGTCCGTGGCACGTCAGGCCGCGTCTTCCTCGATCACCGAGCCCTGGGCCGACCACGGGAAGTCGATCCACAGCGCGGTGTCCTTCCACGCATAGTCGGGCTGGATGACGGTGGACGGCTTGGTGTAGATCGTCACCGACCGCACGTCGGCACCCTGCGTCGCGAGCAGGTCGACCGCGAGCGCGAGCGTGCGGCCACTGTCGGCGACGTCGTCGACCAGCAGCACGCGGCGTTCCGCGAGATAGGCCATGTCCAGTTCCGGAGGCAGCACCTCGGGTGCATCCAGAACGGTGCCGATGCCGGTGTAGAACTCGACGTTGATCGCCCCGCAGTTCTTCACCCCGAGCCCGTAGGCGATCGCCCCGGCGGGCAGCAGCCCGCCGCGTGCGATGGCGACGACGACCTCCGGCACGAAGCCGTCCGCGACGATGCGACGACTGAGGTCCCGGCACGCCTCTCCGAATCCGTCCCACGACAACGTCTCGCGCTCGATCTCCAACGGGTCTCCCTTCCTGGAGTCTCCAGCCTATGGCCCGCCGTCGCGCGCCTGGAGCGAGGTGTAGTCTCGCCCCGTGACCGACCCGACTCCCGTGCTCCGCCGATCAGCGCTCGGCATCACGGCCGGCCTCATCGGCTGGTTGATCGTCGTCGAGATCACCAGCGGCATCCTGCAGGGGTACTACGTGCCCCTCTTCAGCGACATCGTCGTGCATCTGGGCATCACCGACGCCGACGTCAACTGGTTCGAGGCGGCCCAGCTGCTGCTGTCGTCGATCGTCGTGCCCGTGCTCGCCAAGCTCGGCGACATGTACGGGCACAAGAAGGTGCTCCTGATCGCGACCGTGCTCACCGCGGGCGCGACGTGGTGGGTCGCCTTCGCCGACAACTTCTGGGTCTTCCTGATCGCCTGGGCCCTCCAGGGCTTCTATGTCGTCTGGCTGCCCCTGGAAGTGGCCCTGATCTTCGAACGCGGCCGCCGCGCGCGACACGGCGTCTCCGCGACCCGCCGCGCCGCCGGCCTGCTCGTCGTGGGCCTGCAGGCCGGTGCGATCCTCGGCGCCCTGGCCGCCGGACGCATCTTCGCCGCCACCGCCGAGAACCTCACCGTCACCCTCGTGATCCCGGCCGTGGCGGTCACCGCATGCTTCTTCGTGATCCTGTTCGGCGTACCCGAGTCCGAGCCGCTTCCCGGACGCCGACTCGACACGCTCGGCTTCGTCATCCTCACCATCGGACTGCTGCTCGTCACCGGTTCGCTCACGTTCCTCCGCCTCAGCGGCCCGTCGTTCGTCTGGACCTGGGTGTTGCTGGCCGCAGGCGTCGCCGCACTCGTGCTCTTCGTGCGCTTCGAACTGCGCCAGAGCGATCCCGCCATCGACATCCGCGTCTTCCGCCGCCCGGAGATGTGGCCCGTGCAGGTCACGGCCTTCCTCATCGGCATCAGTCTGCTCGGCGCCCAGGGCCCGCTCTCGACCTACGCCGGCACCGACAGCGCGCTCGGGTACGGACTCGGACTCGACGCCACCGCGCGCTCGAACCTCATCGGGGTGTATCTCGTCTCCCTGATCGTCGGCGCGGTGCTCTTCGCTGCCACCTCCCGGCGTGCGAGCCCCCGGATCGTCCTCATCGGCGCATCCGCCCTCGTGGGCGTCGGGTACCTGCTGTTCATCCCACTCCACGTCGAGCTGTGGCAGGTGCTGATGAACATGGTGATCGCGGGCATCGGATCGGGCGCTCTCGTCGCCGCGATGCCCGCCGCAGCGGCCGCGGCCGCTCCCCGAGGTCAGACCGGCGTCGCATCCGCCCTGACCAACACCACCAAGACCATCGGCGGCACCTTCGCCTCGGCCGTCTTCGGCGTCGTGCTCGCCGCGGGCGTCGGGGCGGCTGCGAGCTCCACCGCGGCCTCGCTCGGCGGTTACATCACGGTGTGGGCGATCTGCGCCGGTGGCGGCCTCCTGGCCGCGGTGCTGCTGTTCTTCGTACCCAAGGTCGCCTTCGCCGACGAGGTGCCCGAGTCCGCCGACGCGGTCGCCGGCGAGTCGCAGATCATCTGATCAGACGTCGGCGGGCGGGCGCACCCGGAGCGGGCCGCGCGCCAGCAGGTGCTGCGCGGACTGCGCCACCGGTCGCATGGTGATCAGGTCCAGGTTCACGTGCCCGGGCGTGCAGAGCGCGTAGGCGATGACGTCGGCGACGTCATCGGCCACCAGCGGGGATTCGACACCCTCGTAGACGCGGTCGGTCGCCAGCTGGTCGCCGCCGAGCCGGTTCAGCGTGAACTCCTCGGTGTAGACCATGCCGGGTGCGACCTCCACGACGCGGATCGGCTCTCCGTTCAGCTCCAGCCGGAGGGCGTGCACGAGCATCGACTCTCCTGCCTTCGCGGCGTTGTACCCGCCGCCGCCCGCATACGCGGTCTGCGCGGCGGTCGACGTGACGAACAGGGTGTCCGCGTGACCGGAGGTGTCGGCGGCCTCCCGCAGGAGGGGAAGCAGCCGCGCGATCAGACGCTGTGCCGACATGACGTTCGCCTCGAACATCCATCGCCAGTCGTCGGGTGAGCCGTCTTCGACGCGGTCGGTGCCGCGCGCGCCACCCGCCACGTGCACGAGGGCGTGCACGGGCCCGGAGGTGGCCAGGAACGAGGCGAGCGCCGCGACATCGCTCTCGCGGGTGAGGTCGGCCGCGAACGCCGTGGCGCCGATCTCCGCCTCGAGCGCCTCCAGCCGCTCGGCGCGGCGGGCCACGGCGACGACGTCCCAGCCCGCCGAGCGCAGCGCCCGGGCTGTCGCCTCCCCGATCCCCGAGCTGGCACCGGTCACCACTGCACGCCTGGTCATGTCCCCACCGTATCGCCGCCGAGAGGGCGCCCGCGGCCAGCCGGAAGGTTACGTCACATTTCCCGACCGTTGTCACGGGGCACGGCTGTCCGTAGTCTCGCAATCGGCCCGCGACGCCCGCCGCGAGCCCCTCACGACCACAGGAGCGAGTGATGTCCGCACCCGAGAATTGGCGCTTCGAGACCAAGCAGGTCCACTCCGGAGCACAGCCCGACCCCACGACGAAGGCGCGCGCGACCCCGATCTACCAGACCACGTCGTACGTGTTCGACAACACCGATCACGCGGCGAACCTCTTCTCGCTGGCCGAGTTCGGCAACATCTACACGCGCATCATGAACCCGACACAGGACGTCGTCGAGCAGCGCATCGCCGCTCTCGAGGGCGGCACCGGCGGGCTCCTGCTCGCCTCGGGTCAGGCCGCGTCGACCTTCGCCGTGCTCAACATCGCCCAGGCCGGGGATCACTTCGTCGCCTCCAGCTCGATCTACGGCGGCACCTACAACCTCTTCAAGTACAGCCTCGCCAAGCTCGGCATCGAGGTGACCTTCGTCGAGAACCAGGACGACATCGAGGAGTGGCGCCGCGCGGTGCGCCCGAACACGAAGCTCTTCTTCGCCGAAACCATCGGCAATCCCCAGATCAACGTTCTGGACATCCGCGGCGTCGCCGACGCCGCCCACGAGGCCGGGGTGCCGCTGATCGTCGACAACACGATCGCGACGCCCTATCTCATCCGTCCGCTCGAGCACGGCGCCGACATCGTCGTGCACTCGGCCACGAAGTTCCTCGGCGGCCACGGCACCGTCATCGGCGGCACGATCGTCGACGGCGGCAGCTTCTCCTGGACCGACCACGCCGAGAAGTTCCCGGGCCTGACCACGCCCGACCCGTCCTACCACGGCGCGGTCTTCACGCAGGCGGTCGGCGACGGCCTCGCCTACATCATCAAGGCGCGTGTGCAGCTGCTGCGCGACCTCGGAGCGTCGATCTCGCCGCAGAGCGCATGGCAGCTCATCCAGGGGATCGAGACCCTGTCGCTGCGCATCGAGCGGCACGTGCAGAACGCCCAGGAGATCGCGGAATGGCTGGACGCCCACGACGACGTCGCCTCGGTGAACTACTCGGGTCTGCCGAGCTCGCCGTGGTACGCCGCCGCGAACCGCTACGCCCCGAAGGGCGTCGGCGCGGTGCTGTCCTTCGAGCTCAAGGGCGGCGTCGATGCGGGACGCGAGTTCGTCAACTCGCTGGAGCTGTTCAGCCACCTCGCCAACATCGGCGACGTGCGCTCGCTCGTCATCCACCCGGCCTCGACCACGCACTCCCAGCTCTCCCCGGAGCAGCAGCTCACCGCGGGTGTCACCCCGGGTCTGGTGCGGCTCTCGGTCGGGATCGAGAACGTCGCGGACCTCAAGGCCGACCTCGACCAGGCTCTCGCGGCCGCCCGTCGCGTCTCCGAGGCCGCCCGCGCCTGATCTCTCGTTCCGTGCGCCCGTCTTCACAGGACGGGCGCACGGTCGTTTGCACCCTTCGAGAGGAATTCCTCGTCCAGGAGGACGGCACTAT